>CAVXKL010000001.1:0-495396 GCA_963762395.1 uncultured bacterium
GCAACGGCGTTGGGAACGACGTCCGAATCACTGCTGGCCGGCTTGGTGGCCGCGGTGGTCGTGGCCACGCTGGCCGAATCACTGCTGGCCGGCTTGGCAACACTCACCGCGGGCGCCGCGGTGGTCGCATTTGTCTCGATGCCGTTGCCGCCGACAGCGATGGCGGTCCCGTTGCTCAGCGTCGCCACTCCGGTGAACCCCGCCGTGCCCGTGGCCGAGACGACGTTAAAGCTCGTGCCGTTCCACTGCTCGACTAAGTCCCCCTCGCCGACGACATAGACGTCGTTGGCCGAGGAGCCCGAGACGGCCGTCGCCTGGCCGGGGAAGGTAAAGATTTCGGTCCAGGCCGTGCCGTTGAAGTTCCAGACCGCCGCCCCGGTACTCCCCCCCGCCCCGCCCACCACCCAGACGTCGGTGGCGGAGATCGCGTCGACGGAGTGGGTGCCGGTCGGGCCGTTGGCGATGGCGCTCCACGTCGTGCCGTTAAATTGCAGGGCCGCGGCGATGGGGTGCTCCCCCTCGCCGACGGAGCCGACGGCGAAGATGTCGTTGGCGTTGGCCGCCGAGATGCTGACCAGGTTGCCATGATCGCCCGCGTCCGGGGACGCGACGACGCTCCAGCTCGTGCCGTTGAAGTGCTCGATGAGCTGGTTGGTGTTGCTGTTGCCGACGGCCCAGACGTCGGTGGGCGAGACCACGGCCACCGAATTGAACACGCCCCCGTCCGTCAGCGTCGGAGTCGTCTGGATACTCCAGGACGTGCCGTTGAAGAATTCGACCATCGGAGTCGTGGTGTCGTCACCGTTGCGTGTCGGTTACGCTATCGCCGACGGCCCAGACGGCGTTGCTGGACGCGGCGCTGACGGAGTTGAGTGTCTCGAAAGTCGTCCCCGCCGGGTTGGGCGTGGTGACCTCGGACCAGCTCGTCCCGTTGAAGTTCTCGGCCAGCGTCGTCGGGCCGGAGCCCTGGAAGCCGACGGCCCAGATGTCGGTAGGAGAGACCGCCGTGACGGCGTTGAGGGTCGCCCCCGAGACGGTCGGGCTCGTCATGAGCTGGAACGGGCCCGAGGGGGGCGTCGCCGACCGGACAACGGTTACCGAGACGCCCGGCGAGGTGCTGGCGCTATAGTTGCCGTCGCCCTCATACGTCGCGGTGAGCGTGCTGGTGCCGACGGGCAAGGCGGTGGTGACGAGCGTGGCCGAGTCGCCCGAGACGGTCCCGCTGCCCAGCAGGGTCGAGCCGTCGAAGAACTCGACGGTGCCGGTCGGCGAGACCGGGCCGGTCGAGGCTGGCGTGATGGTCGCCGTCAACGTCGCGGACTGGCCCAGGACCGGCTCCGCGGGCGAGAAGCTGACCACGGTCGACGTCGTCGCCTGCGTGGTGGTCACCGAGACGGCCTGCGAGGTGCTGACGGCGTAGTTGCTGTCGCCTTCATACGTCGCGGTGATCGAGTTGGTGCCGACGGGCAAGGAGGTGGTGACGAGCGTGGCCACGTCGCCCGAGATGTCCCCGCCCCCGATCAGGGTCGAGCCGTCGAAGAAGGCGACGGAACCCGTCGGCGCGGCCGAGCCGGTGCTCGACGGGGTGATCGTGGCCGTGAGCGTCACCGAGCCGCCGACGGGCGCCGAGCTGGCCGAGGAGGTGAGCGCGGTGGTCGTGGGGATCGTGGTGGTCGGGACGCTGGTCGTCGCCTCCTCGATGCCGTTGCCGCCGACGGCGAAGGCGGTCCCGTTGCTGAGCGTCGCCACCCCGGTGAACCCGGCCGTGCCCGTGGCCGAGACGACGCTCAAGCTCGTGCCGTTCCACTGCTCGACCAGGTCCCCCTCGCCGACGACATAGACGTCGTTGCTCAAGGAGCCCGAGACGGCCGTCGCCTGGCCGGGGAAGGTAAAGACTTCGGTCCAGGTCGTGCCGTTGAAGTTCCAGACCGCCGCCCCGGTCGCCGCCCCAGCCCCGCCCACCACCCAGACGTCGGTGGCGGAGATCGCGTCGACGGAGTGGGCGGCGGCCGGGCCGTTGGCGACGACGCTCCACGTCGTGCCGTTGAATTGCAGGGCCGCGTTGCTGGGGTGCTCCCCCTCGCCGACGGAGCCGACGGCGAAGATGTCGTTGGCGTTGGCCGCCGAGATGCTGACCAGCGTGCCATGATCGCCCGCATCCGGGGACGCGACCACGCTCCAGCTCGTGCCGTTGAACTGCTCGATGAGCTGGTTGGTGTCGCTGCTGCCGACGGCCCAGACGTCGGTGGGCGAGACCACGGCCACCGAATTGAACTCGCCCCCGTCCGTCAGCTTCGGAGTCGCCTGGACGCTCCAGGTCGTGCCGTTGAAGAACTCGACCAGGGGGGTGGAGACGCCGTCGCTCGTGGTGTCGCCCACGGCGAAGACGTCGCTGCTGGACGAGGCGGCGACGCCGTTGAGGACGCCGGTGCTTTCCTTGGGGACGGTGGCCGCGGACCAGGTCGTGCCGTTGAAGGTCTCGATCAGGGCGCCCTTGTCGCCGTTGGCGAGGGTGCCGGAGCCGACGGCCACGACGTCGGTGGGGGAGATCGCGGCGACGGCGGCGGGGGTCAAGCCGGAGACGCTCGTCACGGCCTGGAAGCCGCTGAGGAGCTGGCGCGCTTCGAGTTGATCGAGTCCCGAGGTCATCGTGGGCCGGAATTGACGAGAGATTCTTCGCTTCATGGGATTGCTCTCCTGGTTGAACGAATCCGTGCTCTGCCGGGTCGGTGGAGCGACCGTCTCCCGAGGCGACAAACCGCAGGAGCTCGGGTAGCGCATTCGAGGTTGAATGCGCCGGATCAAACGGGGGCCGCTCACATCGGGTGGGAACAAAGAGGCCCCGACTCTCGCAGCGACCCCCGATGGGGGGCCCGTGCTCATCGCCCGGCGTTGATCGACTACCTTGATAGAGCCTTGACTCGGTCGCGATGTTACACTTTTATAGATCGTGTTATGCTTTTATAAGTTTCTTATAATTTGCCATGGGGGAAGTGGGCCGGCCGAGGGCGGCTGGCCCACTTCCCGCATAGGCGTGAGGCGAGGGCTGCGGTGGGGGTCACGGAGTTCAAGGTCACGCCGGTGCGACGGATCACGGCGACCGCATTCGAGCCCGCCGTGCCATTGTCGTCCCCGTCGATCAGTTGCCCGGAACTGTCCTGCAAGCCCGAAGGTGCCGTTCCGTCGATCGTGAGATCGACCGGTTTGGTGAGGCGAAGCCACCTGGTGAAGGAACAGTTGGGCGTTGCGATCCAGCGCAGAAGCACTCCGAGCCCAGGACATCGATGCTGCGACAGGCTGGAGCCGATCGCGCCTTCGATCCGCAATCATCCCCATCGATATCGGACGTCGTCCTGGTCCCAGCCGCGCCGGCAGAGCCGTGCTCGCAAAAGGTCGCGGGCCCGCGACAGCCGCCCCTTGACGGTGCCGACCGGACAGTGAAGCAGCCTGGCGACCTGCGCGTTGCTCTTGCCTTCCATGTAGGTGTGCACCACCAGCAAGCGGTATTTGGCGGGCAAGCCATCGACCGCCGCGTGGAGGTGCAGCCGGAGCTCGTCGCGGCTCGCCTCGCTCACGCTTCCCGGCAGGAATTCTTCCCCCTCCGGAACCACGTTTTCCGTTTTCAATCGGGCGCGACATTCTCGCGCCCGTAACGCGATTCGTCGCGCCACTTCGCGAAGCCAGAATCGCAACATCCGGCGATCTCGGATGGTGCCTGCCTTGCGCGCCAGCATGAGGAAAGTTGCCTGAAACGCATCTTCGGCGTCCTGGTGTTGACCGAGGATGTGCCGGCAGACCCCGAGCACCATCGGTCCATGCCGCTTGACCAGGCTCTCGAAGGCGGTTTCCGATTCATCCTTCTGTCCGGTCAGGAACGTATCAATCAATTGCTCATCAAGCTGAATCGGTTTCATCGGACTCAAGAACTCCGTGGTGAGAGTTGGAGCAACTCAGCGATGTAGGAAGAACAGCCGACGACGGAGGCGCCGCCTCGAATCAGTTCACGGAGCAAGGCTGCCCCCGCTTCATCCGCGAAGGTGAGGCCGGAAAGGTCCAGGCCGATGCGGGACGTCGCGGCCGCGGAGAGGGCGTGGGCATCGTGAGTCTCATCGACCCACGGCCCATGTAGCGTCCCTTCGAGCTTGAGGATCTCGATTGAAGCATCGCCAACCATTCGCGTAATCCTGAGCATCGCTTTCCTTTCTCCAGGGGCCGTACCACGCCATAAAGCGACCCGCGTGCCAATCGGCAGCGCGCGATCGCGATCTTGCCTATCTGCCGGGGCCGACAAGACTTGCATGGGCCTGATTCGCTGCGAAGGCCGCGCGCCCGTCGGGATGGGAGAAGGTAGCGCCACCGCCGGCGGTGGCGGGTACCGCGGGCGGTGGGAGGTGCGCTCGATTCGTCATACACCGGGCGGTCCGTGCTGGATCCATCTCTCCCCTCTTCGTCGAGGACCGGGCACAGGCCGCTATATGCGCCGAAGGGGAAGTGGGTCAGCCAAGGCGGCTGGTCCACTTCCCCGTTCACAGCGATCGATCCAGTATCGGGACGGTCGGCGCCACGTCGGCGGGCTCATATCATCCTGTCACCGCGAGCGAGCACGGCGTCGACGGCGGCGACGTAACCGGGCGGATAAATCACCGGCATGGTGGGCGATGGGGGGTCGAGCACCACGGGCGGGCTGGGGGGTGTAGGGTTGAGTTCCACGGGCGGCGCGGGGGGTGTGGGGTTGGCCACCACGGGCGAAGCGGGGGCTGTGGGGGCAGCTACGGGCGGGCCGAGAACGATGGGGTCCTTCGCCGCCTTCGGGGCGGGAGCTACGGGATTCAAGGTCACTCCGGTGCGACGGATCAAGGCGACCGCATTCGAGCCCGCCGTGCCATTGCCGGCACCGTCGATCAGTTGGCCGGTGCTGTCCTGCAAGCCAGAGGGTGCCGTCCCGTTGATCGTGAGCTCGACCGCTTTGGTGAGGGCAAACGCCTTCTTGGGAGTGATCGTGACCGTGTCGTTCGCCGGGTTGAACACGGCCGAGCGCAGCTTCAAGACGGGCGAGTTTTTGGCGGTGAATGAACCCTTGCCATTCGCCGTCGTCAAGCGGTAGGTCGCAACATCATCCGCCTGGGCGGCGTTGGCCGGTCCGCTGAAGTCGACAACGATCTCGGTGACCAAGTGCTTCTTGCTCTCTACGTCTGCGACGCTGACGACTGTAACCAGCGGCGCGGCGCGGGCGTAGGGGTCGGTGTGGGCGTAGGGGACGGTGTGGCTGTAGAGGTCGGTGTGGGCAACGGTGTGGGCGTCGGCGCCGGTGTCACAACGAATATATGTCCGGCATCGCTGAATGGGGCCCCAGGGTAGACGGTCGCTGTGGAGGTCGGCGTGCCCGGATAGAACACCGAATTGCCGTTGACCGACGCGGGCGACTCGGCAGTTTCCAACGAAAAATTGAGCGAGCTGCCCGGCTGTACGTCATAAACCGAGCTGCTCGCAACAAACTGGATGGCGAAGCCGTCGGACGGGCCTTCATTCGTAATCGTGTCCGTCCAGCCGGTGGGCGGGCTCACAGAAATCGGGCTGGTGGCGAGGAAATCCTCCCCGGGGACCCAGGCGTACCAGAACGTGCCGATGCCGGAATTGCTCGAGCTAGCGTTTGACAGTGTGATCGTATCGTTGAAGTCGGCGCCCACAGGAGTCGAGCTGATGACTCCGCTGGCATTGATCGTAGCCATGAGGGCACGTCCTTCCAGGGATTCCAACCCGGTGAACCGACGCTCCCACGACCGACGCCTCCGGTGGCCGCTCTTGGGCGACAAGGTGCCAAGGGCCCGGTGTAACTGCCTGACGAAAAAAGATCGCGCCATGGGATCGTCTCCTTGTTTGCTCAAGCACATGGATGTCGAGTGCGTGATTTTCGTGTCGCCACCTGGTGCGGGAACCGTTCGGCCTTGCGCTTCCAGCGAGCGCGCAGTCCGAGCCGAGGACTACGACGCCTCAACCGGCCGGAGCCGATCGCGCTGCCGATCCGTGACCACCTGTATCGCCTGGGGATCGAGGCCCCTGAAGTGGCGAGGCTGGCCATTCCGCCAGCCCCGTTCTGACCCACATTATTAGAGAGCCTCACCCGAAGTCATCGGTTACACGCTGTCTCGATTTGGCTGCCGTATAGACTGAGATCGAGAGCAGTTGTCGGGTTTCCAGCGGTTCGCACGCCAGTGCAAGCCGTTGGGACCGCCGCGGCGGGCGAACCGAGAGGGCGCCCCGATGCGCCCCAGACATGATGCGAGAGATGCTCATGTGCTGCGCACTCAACGATGTAGGTTCCAGAGAGAGAGAACCAAGGGCCGTGCGGCGTCATGAAGCGACGCGCGTGCCAATCGCAAGCGCGCGACCGCGATCTTGCCGATCTGCCGGGGCGGACAAGGATTGCACGATCGCGGGCAGTGCGCCGACGGTGAGCCCCAGACGCGATGGGAGGAGGCAGCGCCACCGCCGGTGGTGACGGCTACCGCGGGCGGTGGGAGGCGCGCTCGAGGCCCAGCTTTTTCAGACGGTTCCGAAGGGTGTTGGGATGGAGTTGCAGGATCTTGGCCGCGCCGCGCGGGCCGTCGATGACCCAGTTCGTCTCATCCAGGACCGTGGAAATGTGGTCCCGCTCAACGGTCTCCAGACTAGGGCGCTCCTTGGCCGGTGAGACCGCGCCGGTCGCCGACAGAATGCCTGGTTCGATTTCGAGCACGCTGTCCGTCTCGAGGATGACCGCCCGCTCAAGGACGTTTTCCAGCTCGCGGATGTTACCCGGCCAGCGATACGCGAGGAGCTGCTCCATGGTGGCGGCTCGCTGACGCTCTCGATGTGCTTGCCGATCCGAGCCATGAACTGGTTGACCAGAAAGTGCACCAAGAGCGGGATGTCTGGGGCGCGATCACGGAGCGGAGGGAGATGAATGGGGAAGACGTGGAGCCGGTAATAAAGGTCCTCACGGAAGGCTTTTTCCTGAACCGCTTGCAGCAAGTCGCGGTTGGTCGCGGCGATGACGCGGACATCGACGCGGATCGGGGAATGGCCGCCGACGCGGTCAAATTCATGCGCTTGCAAAACATGAAGGAGCTTGGCCTGCACCTCGGGAGGAAGCTCGCCGATCTCGTCGAGGAAAATGGTGCCGCCGTCGGCCAGCTCGAAGCGGCCGACGCGCTTGGCGATGGCGCCGGTGAAGGCCCCTTTCTCGTGGCCGAAAAGCTCGCTCTCCACCAGGCCCGTCGGCAGGGCGCCGCAATTGACCTTGATGAACGGCTTGCTGGCGCGCCTGCTCGTGGAATGGATGGCCCGCGCGAAGAGCTCCTTCCCCGTGCCGGTCTCGCCGGTGATGAGCACGGAAGCGTCGGTCGGTGCCACTCGCCGCACGTCGTCGAGTACCGCACACAGCGGAGGGCTGTTGCCGATGATCGCGTCGAAGTTGTGGGTGGCCTTGATCTCGTCCTGGAGATAGAGGTTTTGCTGGTGCAACCGCGCTCGTTCAGCCTCGGCGAGGACACGGTCGGTGATATCCACCCAGATGGCGCGGCCCGCCTGGACCCGTTGGTCGGCGCCTCGGATGGGCTTCATCCACAAGCTGACCCAGAGCGGCCGGCCGTCGCGGCGATGCAGTGCCAGTTCCAACCCCGAGAATTCCTCGCCGCCCTGAAATCGGTCCCGCAGGAAGGCCGCCTGTGCCGGGGCGGCCGGCGGTGGGGCGAAAAAATCGAAGATCGAACAACCGTTCATCTCGTCCGCCGAGTGACCGATCATCTGCGCGGCCCGGTGATTGGTGCTCAAGATTCGCCCTTCGCCGCTCACCGACAAATAGCCCACCGGCGCCTCGTCGTAGAGATCGCGATACCGACGTTCGCTCTCCGACAGCCGTTTCTCGGCCCGCAGCCGTTCCAGCTCCGCAGTGGTCCGAGCGGCGAAGATCCGGAAAATGAACAGCCGCCGCGGCTCCGGAGGCATCGGCCGCTCGTCAAACACGGCCAGATGACCGAGGACCTTGCCCTCGCCGTCCAGGAACGGGACGCCCATGTAGCTGTCGATGCCCAAGCTCACCAGAGGGGTCGCGTTCGGGAAGTTCTCCGACACACCTGTCGGGTGATGGACGAATCCCCCGCGCGCGACGGCGTCGCACGGCGTGGCCGCAAGGTCATATTCCATGTTGTCGACGATCCGATCACGCGCCGAAAAGGCGACGGTGCGCACCCGCGTATTCACGTCGGCGAACTCGGCGACGACGGCATAGGGCACATCGATGGCCGAAGCCAGTCGGCGGACCAGCGACCGGAAAAACTCCTCTCCCGTACCTCGGGCCGTCCCTTCGACGATATCGCGTAACGCGCGGAGGTCGTCGCGAACCCCCGGCACATCGGAACCTTCCCAGTCGGCAAGTCCCAAAGTCGTCTCGTCCACGTGTGCAACCAACCGTTCGTTGTCACTCGTTTTCACGCTCATCGGCGATCTCAGCAATCGACTTTCAAAAGTCATCGCTTCGTCCAATTTGGCGCAGGTCCGTCCCCATTGCGCCTGGCTCGTTTTCGGGCACACTCGATGCAAATTATTAGTGGATAATCATTTGAGTCAAGCAGAGACCGGGCGGGGTTCGGGGGCATGATCGGAGTGGACGGAGGGTCTTCGTCATATTGACGAATCGAGAGCCGCGTTTGTTCGATTCCAGCGGCCGGATGTGCGGCCGAACTGCGCGGCACCCTTGAGACACGCGGGCCCCACGTCCGAAAACTCGTAACCCGGCCATCCGGCGCAGACTCTCTTTCTCAGGAACCATCGATTGCTTCGATGGCGTGATGATGATTCAAGCATGAGAGGAGGCATAACGGATGGCGCGATTTCGACGTGTCTGTTCACGGGTAACCGCGATGTCGGCCCGTGTTTGCATGGCGCTCGTGCTGGGGATTGTGGCCCAGGCGCAGGCCGGAGAGATTTTTTCGGTCAGCAACCTGGTCACCAAGAATCAGGCGGACAATCCGGCCCAGATCACGGACCCGAACCTGGTCAATCCCTGGGGCGTTTCGTTCTCACCCACGTCCCCGCTCTGGGTCTCCGACGAGGGAACCGGTGTTTCAAGCCTGTATTCAATCAGCACAACTGATCAGGTCAGCATTGTGTCGAACCCCAGTCTGTTCCCGGTGAATATCCAGGGCGGTGAAGTGACCGGGCAATTCTTTAACCCATCCTCCACTGCGTTCAACGGAGACCCGTTTGTGTTCGTCACCGAGACCGGAGCCGTCGAGGGCTGGAGGCCGGCGCTGGGAAATACGGCAGAGGTCCTGACGCTCGCTAACTCCGCCAATAGCTACGACGGAGCGACACTGGTGACCGTCAATGGCAACGAGTATCTCCTCGCCGCCAATACTAAGACCGGAAATATCGATGTCTTGAATGGGACTGCCGGTCAGCCCGGCTTGCCCGGGAACTTCAAAGACCCGAACCTCCCCGCCGGTTTTGTTCCTTACAACGTCCAGGTCTTGAACGGCGTTGTGTACGTCACCTACGAACAGGCCGGCAAATCAGGGATCGTGGATGCTTTTACGACATCTGGGGTTTTCCTTGCACGGGTCGGCACCGGGGGATCGCTCGATCAACCGTGGGGACTGGCCATCGCGCCCTCGTCATTCGGCTCCTTGGCCGGCGACTTGCTGGTCGGTAACAAGGGTAGTGGCCAAATCAGCGTCTTCAATCTGACGAACGACACCGCGCTTGGCACCTTGAATGGGACGAACGGGATGCCGATCGTGATCCCGGATCTCTGGTCGTTAACGCTCGGCAACGGCACCAACGCCGGCAGTACGCAGCAGATCTACTTCACGGCAGGTACCGGAGGCTACAGGGACGGACTCTTGGGCGTCATCCAGCTCTCGTCCGTCCCCGAGCCGAGCACGGCCGTCCTGGCTTTGATCGCGCTCGGAGTGCTGACGGGTCGATGGCAGTGGAAGAAACGCCGTGGCGTGAATTCGTGATCGAAAAAACGGAGATGCGCAATGTCGCGGAATCGTCCTTCCTGGCGTCGGCCTCAGAGAGTGATGCGTCCTTCCCTCGACGCGCTGGAAGGGCGAGCCCTGCTTGATGGCACGCTACCGCATATCAAGCACCTGGCTGTGGCCGCGGAAATCTCCGCGGCCAAGCGAGCGACAGCGCCGATTGTCCCCAATCTCCCTGCCGCGCCGACCTCCAGGGTCACGACCGTGCCAGCCAATGGCGACGTCAACCCGTCCGGAGTGGCGGTTGTCCCCGCGGGGTTCCCCGGGGGCGGCCTGATCCACGCGGGAGAATACCTGGTGTCAAACTTCGACAACAGCACCGACGCTCCTGGCACCGGCACGACGATCGTGGCGATCAAACCCGGTCAAAATCCGGCGACCGCTCCCGTCTTCTTCACCTCGCAAGCGGGCGGACTCGACGAGTCATTGACCGTCTTGAAGAATGGCTTCGTGATTGTCGGCAACGTCCCGACCACCGATGACACCATCGGGCCGGGCTCGCTCCAGATCATCAATCGCTTTGGCCAGGTGGTCCAAACCTTGTCCGACGCCAATACCAACTCGAATCTGTTCGACGGGCCATGGGCCTCCGCGGTCAACGACAAGGGTAACACGGTCCAGTTGTTTGTCTCCAATGTCGAGAGCGGCGCGATCACGCGAATCAACTTCAAGGTAGTGAAGAAGCATGGCCAAGCCGACCTCAAGGTCAAGAGCACAATACAGATCGCCTCCGGCTATACGGTCATACCTGCCGCGTTGAGCGCCCCGTCCGCGGATGTTTACGTCCAGACCAACCTCGTCTCGGACGGCGCGGTCCCGCGCAGCAAACCGACGCGAACTTGCAGGACCCCTGGGGGTTGTCCTTCACGACGACAAGCGGATTCTGGATTTCCGACCAGGCTGCCAACTTCGGTGGGTCCGGGGCGACGACGGTCTACAGTGTGAGTAGCACGGAGCCCCCGAGCTCCTCCGGTGTGCAACTGGTCGTGGCAGTCCCGAACCAGGGAAACGCTACCCCCAGCAGCGCCAACGGACCGACGGGACAGGTGAGCCCCACCGCGCCCGGGATCACCACGAGCTCGACGGCGGACTTCCAGCTTGACGGTGCCCGGTCACAGTTCATTTTCGCCAATCTCGACGGCTCGATCTCGGCATGGAACGGGGGTGCGAGCTCGACGATCGAAACGACCGTCCCCAGTGCCTCGTTCACCGGGCTGGCGATCGGCAACACCTCCACCGGCGCCGCCCAGCTCTACGCCGCCGACCAGAATAGCGGCAACATTGACGTATTCAACAATAAGTGGCAGATGACCGGCAGTTTCACCGACCCGAATTTCGCGAGCTTTCCCACCGGCTACGCGGCATTCAACGTCCAGAATCTCAGCGTCAACGGCACGCAGACGTTGTTCGTCACCTTTGCCAACCAGGCGACCTCAGGCGGCATCGTGGATGAGTTCACCACCAGCGGTGCGTTCATCAAGACGCTGATCGACGACCCGGCGGGGCAACATCTCGATTCACCCTGGGGGCTTGCCATCGCGCCTGCGAGCTGGGGCCAGTTCGGCGGCGACCTCTTGGTCGGCAACAACAACGGCCCCGGGGAGATCAATGCTTACAACGAGAATTGCGTCTTCGAGGGCACGGTGACGGAGAGCACGGGTCAACCCTTCGCCGCGGCCGACCTCTGGGCGTATCTTTCGGCAACGGCAGCTTGGCGGGTTCGCCGAGCACGCTCTTCTTCACCGCGGGGCTCGCGAGCAACACCGACGGCGTCTTCGGCGCGATCTCGGTCCAGTCTGCCCCCGAGCCGAGCGCGCCACAGTGACCATTGGCCCGGGCGGGCTGGCCTACGACTCGAAGAATGATACTCTCTATGTCGCCGCAACGGGCAACAACGCGATTTTCGCCGTCAAGCACGCGAGGAAGACGCATTCGGATGACGGCACGGGTGCCCTGCTCTACCAGGATCAGGCACACCTCCACGGGCCGATCGGCCTGGCGCTCTTACCCAACGGCGACTTGGTTACAACCAACGACGACGCGGTCAACGTTGATGCAAACCAACCGAGCGAGCTCGTCGAATTCACGTCGGACGGCCAGTTCGTGGGCGAGCTCTCGCTCGACCCTGCCTTGGGCGTGGCCTTCCAGATTGTCGTGCAGACCACCCACAAGACCGTGACGATCGCCTCGGTCAACGACGACCTGGCCACGTTGGACTTGCGGACGATCGCTCTCTCAAGTGGTGCCGCCAAGATGATCACGTAGGTCAGGCTTCAGCCTGACATTGTGCAAACGAACCGCGCTCGCGTTTCTTTCCCCTCGCCCCGACGGGGAGAGGGGTCAGGGGTGAGGGGGAAGCTGACGACCCTCAACCCGAGGTCAGCATTTCCGGCAGCCGGCCATAAACCAGACGATAGAGGATCGCACCGAGGATTCCTCCAGGAATTCCCGCGATGTTGCCGACGATGTGACAGGCGATGGCCGGCAAGAGGCTCTTGCTCCGGGCCCTCAACTCCGCGCAGGCCCAGCCCGCGCCGAGCGTCGCCAGCACGATTGTCAGGCCTCCTTTGACGCCTGCTGAAGACCACATCAAGGGGACGTGCAGCGCCGCGAACAAAAGGGTCGACGCGGCGACCGAGGGCGGCAAGGCCGATACCGTGCCATTCGCGTTCGCCTTGCGACCCTCCTGCGGCATACCATGGATTGCCGAACACTTGAGGGAGTCACGAAATGGACCGAAGCTCGCAACCTCATCCACCTGCCGCGAGAGATGACGGTGATCGCAAGCTCCTCGCTGACATCGATCAGTACGGCTGGCACGTCGTTGGGGTCGAGGAGGACGATGATGGGCCAGGCTTCGCATACTCAGTCGGGCGGATCGGTCCGATTCCGCCGCTGGCGGACAGCAGCCGGCCCTTGCGTGGGTCAGGCTTGAGCCTGACGTGCATTACCTGCAGCGACCAGAACCGCTCCTGCTCTTTCTCTTGCTCTTGCTCTTAATCATCTTCTTAATCGTAATCTTTCTCTTAATCGTCCCCTGATGTTCGAAGGGCGAAGGCCGAACCCGTCGCGCCCAGTGAGTCAGGCTTCAGCCTGACGTTCTTTGGCCCCACCATTCATACAGAACTCAGGCCATGAAAGACATTCACACCGAGATCGAGATCAATGCCCCCGCCGAGAAGGTCTGGCGCGTGCTGACCGATTTCGCCGCCTACCCCGAGTGGAATCCATTTGTCCGCCGCGCGAGCGGAGAGGTCAGAGTTGGTGCCCGTCTTCACGTCACCATCCAGCCTGCCGGGGGCAAGGGAATGTCATTCCGCCCGACCGTCTTGGTTGCCGATGCCAACCGGGAGCTGCGATGGCTCGGTCATCTCTGGTTGCCTGGACCGTTCGACGGCGAGCATTCGTTCGTGATCGAGCCGCTCGGTGAGGGTCGTGTCCGGTTCATCCAGCGGGAGCAGTTCGGAGGCTTGCTCTTACCGTTGCTCTCGAAAATGCTGGATGGTGATATTCGACGTGGGTTCGAGGGGATGAACCAGGCGTTGAAGCTGCGCTGCGAGTCAACCGCCTGAACGATGACCGGCTCTGTGCCCAACCTGGCGATGCGACAGGGACGATTCCCGGCTCGCTGGACGGGCATGGAATCAACGATTGATCGTCAGGCTCGGCAAAGCCAGCTTTAGCTCAGCAATTCCGGCATCGGTGACCTGACTGCCGTAGAGCTCGAGTACCGAGAGTTTCTTGAGTCCCTTCAGATGGACCAGCCCGGAGTCAGTGACCCGCCTGGCGCCGAGGCTGAGCGAGGAGAGATTGGTCAGTCCCTTCAGATGGGCCAGCCCGCTGTCGGTGACGTTAGTAACGCTGAGGTCTAGCTCCACCAGTTTGGTTAGTCCCTTTAGATGGACCACTCCGGCATCGGTGACCTGGGTACCGCTGAGATCGAGGGTGGAAAGATTGCTCAGCCCCTTCAAATGCACCAGGCCGGCGCCAGTGACGCGAGTACTGCTGAGCTTGAGTGCGGATAGGTTGGTGAGGCTCCTCAGATGTTCCAAGCCACGGTCGGATACCTTGGTGGAGCTGAGGCCGAGGGTGGTTAGGTTGTTCAGCCCCTTCAGATGGGCCAGGCCGGAGTCGGTGACCTTCGTGCCGAAGAGGTTGAGGTCGGAGAGATTGCTCAGCCGCTCCAGATGGACCAAGCCGGAGTCGGTGACTTTCGTGAAGCCGAGGTCGAGGCCGGTCAACTTCTTCAACTCCTTCAAATGCGCCAGCCCAGCGTCGTCGCCGACTGACCATGGAACGGCAAACAGTTCCTCCAGTCCGGTGAGACGCCCGACCTGTTCAATCGTTGCATCGCTTGGGGCCATGACCCCGACGAGCTTGACGTGACCGAAGTAGTCGATTCCGACGAGCTTCACGAGCCACCATGGCGCCCAGGGTTCTCCTCCCGGAATAGACTTCTGGTTGCTCCGCTGCCAGTCGTAAGAAACAGTGCCTCCGGCTTTCTTGATCGCCGCCACCGCCTCCCGCTGGATTCGGGCGCTGACGGACAAGCCATCCGAGCCCAGCGCCGATCGCGAGCACGAGAATGATCAGCCCACGCACGCTGAAGCGTAGGAGCCTTCGCCAGCGGCGTGCGACGGGTTTGGCTTGTTCGAGCATGCCGACCTCTAGCAGGTATGACATCTCTGGTCTACTTGCTGGCATCAGTATAACGGCGCACATGATGTGATTTGAGGCACGATCGACTCTCCACCCACACTAGACTATCCAAACTTGTTAGCGATGTGATAAGACTCACGAACAGAACCTACGATCCGATCACTGCCCGCGTTGGAAAATCAGGGGTTGGTGTACGATCCGTCGAGTTTAGCCGTCATCGGGCTCAGTCGGACCGGCGTTGAACTCCATCACGCACATTATGAATCAACCACAACGAAGGGAAGCACCATGGACAAGGCAAGGTGTTGGTCGTCGCTCGGTATGGTGATCGTTTTCGTCGCGGTCGGCTTACTTGGCGGTCGGTCGCAGGCGCAGCCCGAACCGGGTCAACGAGCTGGCCCGCCGCTCTTCCTTAAGATCGGCGAGCTGCGAATCAATCCGAGTCAGGTTACCTGCGTGCAACTCCAGACGTCGTCCGGCGAGAAGGCGCTGCACGTCGCAATGGGCGTACAGATTCAAGGATTCAAGTTTGGAACAGACGGCCAGGCGGAGGCGCTGCTCGAATGGTTTGAAGCTCATTCGACTGAGATCAAGCCCAAGCCACTGAACCCGAAGTAGCGCACCCTCGGAGGCCTGACATCCGGGGGCTCAGGATATTGCATGTCAGGCTGGAAAGCCTGACGTACCTGAAGATTTCCGCGATGTCACGTAGCGGTCGCCGTCGCTGACGATCGGAATATCGTCGAAGAGTACCGAGCGGATCTGAGAGATGCCTGCAACCCTCGACAAGTCGACCGTCATTCAACGGCTCGCCGATCTCGACCGCAGAGATCCTCGGCGGAAGGTGTTCGGTGCCAACGAACATGGCTACAAGTTACGTCCGACCGCTCCGCTCTCCGTGATCGAGTCGTTCGAGAGACAGCATGGCATATCTCTGCCTCTCGACTACCGGTCATTCATCACCGAGATCGGCGATGGCGGGGCTGGTCCGTTCTACGGTCTCTTGCTATTCGGGAAGGACGACGACGATCACGACTGGGAAAGAGGCAGTCTGGTCGGTGACGTATCGCAGCCATTCACGCAGACGGGAGCCTGGAACCTGCCAGAGTCGTTTTGGAGCGGCCAGCCCGACCCAGCGCCCGACACGCCTCTGGAAGAGGAAGACCGGCTCTGGGAAGCCTGGGACCGGGAGTTGGAGGCACACTACTGGAACCCGTCCATCATGAACGGGGCAGTTCCGATCTGCCACCGAGGCTGCGCCCTACGTCAATGGCTCGTCATCAACGGCGATCAGAAGGGGTTCGTCTGGAATGATGACCGGGTGGACGATCGAAGCATTGCTCCCGTCCTTGGCAAGTCGGGCGCACCACTGACATTCACCGACTGGTACATCGAGTGGTTGGAGGACTCGATGCGCGAGCTGGAGTGATCGGCAAGAGAGCGATGGCGAGGAGCCTCCCGGTGGGTAACGCGGAAGGCGCTCTGGCGAATGCTGGCTCTGGATGGCCCACAACCAGCCCTGGGTCTTCAACCTCGGCACCCAGGGACCGATGGCGGACCGGAGGAAGACACGATCGGCGACATGATCCGCTTCTACAGCGTCAACGCTGAGTACGGCTGCTTCTCCAACTTCTCGCCTCACCCGATTCGACTGAAGGGCAAGACCTGGCCGACCAGCGAGCACTACTTTCAGGCACAGAAGTTCGCTGGAACGCCCGACGAGGAAGAAGTTCGCCAGGCGAAATCCCCGATGATCGCCGCCCGAATGGGCCGCAGCCGCAAGCGGCCATTGCGCAAGGACTGGGAGTCGGCCAAGGACTCGATCATGCACGAGGCCGTCCTCGCCAAGTTCACCCAACATGCCGACCTGCGAGAGCTCCTGCTGGGCACTGGCGACGCAGAGATCATCGAGCACACTCAGAACGACGCCTACTGGGGCGATGGGGGCGACGGCAGCGGTAACAACCGGCTTGGTCAGATCCTTATGCGGGTACGGGAAGAGCTTCGCCAGTCCGAGCCGGCCTGATATCGCCTCGTAAAACGGAATTCATTCCGTTCTCCAGGAGACCCCTGCGCCGACGGAGTGTTACCCAGCAAACGAATGCAGGCGAAACGCCCCCGGCGGCAAGCACAAACGTCGGAAGTGCCAAATGAAAAATGCAAAGGTGCAAACTGCCAGGCACAAGCACCGCACTTCCCCCCCTCGCGGGGCCTGGGGGGGTAGACGGCGATCAAGCAACCACCTCGTTGGTGAGCGGCTGGGGAGGTTGGCAGCGACCAACCAACCTCCTGCTTGTTGAGCGGAGAAGCGAAGGCAGCGACCACGCAACCGCCTCGTTCGTGATCCGCATGTGCTGCAACGGGTAGCGCGGAGACTACCCCCCAAACCCCCCTTCTAAAGGGGGGGAAAGCTTGTGGCAGCATCCGTGAAATCGTCGCGCACCGTCCTGGCAGGTCGATCCAGAGTTCGCAACCGAACCCTCAGCCTGCCGAATGCCTTGGAGAGATGATCACTCAAGGCTTCTCGAGCCTGCGGCGGTATTGAATGCTCAATACCGCCGACCGCCCCCGCCTCCATAACCACCGCCGCCACCGCCGCCCCGGCCGCCGCCACCACCGCCACCGTAGCCGCCTCGGCCGCCGCCGCCACCACGCTCCTCGCGCGGCTTGGCTTCGTTGACCGTCAGGTTCCGGCCGTCGTGGTCGTGACCATTGAGAGCCTGAATGGCCGCCTGCGCCTCGGCGTCGGAGCCCATCTCCACGAACCCGAACCCCTTCGAGCGGTTGGTGTCCCGATCGACGATGACCTGTGCGCTCTGGACCGTCCCGAACGGCGTGAACAACGCCTCCAGGTCGGACTCGTTGACGTTGTAAGTCAGGTTGCCCACATACAGCTTCTTACCCACGATCGAACTCCGAAACGAAAGCTGACGACCCTCGGGATGCTTTCAGGGTCGAGAAGAAAGGGGCTTCCGTTGAAGCCCATGGGTGGATAAGACGAGGGAGAAACATCGACCGGATCGGGGAAGACCCAGCGGTTGCACTCCGTCGTCAAGCCAACCAACCAAAGAATAACAAGAAATGGAAGGGATTGATAGCAAAAATTGAGAACGGCTCATTAGATCAAAGATCGGGGTGCGGCGGTACTTGGGGAATATCATGAGCCCCTGGTGTGTGAGCGCGTTGGTGGGAGGGACGGTGAGTCGCGTTGACCGAGCGGTTTCCAGGAGAATCGAAAAAGGGATTGGCCAGTGGCGGGATCAGTCGCTCCCAGATCAATAATCTCGGTGAGCAACACACGGACCGAATCCCCCGACTCGACGTAACGGGGCTCTTGGCCCGGATGTGAACGAGCAAGGGCGAAGACGATGAAATCGCCAGCGGAAAGCGTTTGCGAACCAGGCATCGCAAGGACTGCGTTGCAGATTTGACCTCTCTCAATTTCCCGAATCATTCGTTCGCTAGCGGGGTAACTGTTCACTTGAGGGTCCGAACCATGGATGGTGGTTAGATCGACATGGTGGACCATCAATACTGACGACCATTACCTCCGGCGAAGACGACGGTACGGGCCACCCGAGGCTTGGCTTCGGCCACCGTCAGCCGCCGCCCGTCGTGTTCCTGGTCGTTGAGTCCCTGGATCGCAGCGAGAGCCTGGGCGTCGGTGTCCATCTCGACGAATCCGAACCCCTTGCTACATCCCATATCACGGTCCTGGATGACCTGGGCATTTCGCACGGTGCCGAACGGTGTGAACCACTCTTGCAGATCCGGTGAGGATATCGAATACGGCAGGTTACCAACATACAATTTCTTTCCCACGAGATTTTCCTTCTGGCAAACTTGTTCGACCCGTTGAATGCTTTCTGGGTCGATGAGAAAGGGGCACGCATTGGAGCCCACGAGGTGGGAGAGGCGAGAGGGACAAGCAGAAAGCGATTCGATGAGAACCCAAGGTGCTCACTCAGTCGTCAAACCAACCCATTGAAGTATAGCCACCTTGAATACAAAAAGAAATGACTAAGCGAGCGAACTTCTGGAACCGCCAGGCAGAGGGATCTCTTCTGAGATCGATGAATCGGATCAGATCGCCCGTTCGGTCCGGCCGGTCGCGGCATCAACCATCCGCAGCCGGGTGCAATCCGACACGGCGACAAGCCGGCCGTCGGGAGATAACGCACCATAGCCGAAGCCCTCGTCGAGGTCGCCGTGATGATCCGCGACCTTTTGACCGGTCGCGATGTCCCAGAATCGGTCCTCGCTCATCGTCACGTTGATCCAGCCCGGCGGAAGCTTGGTCTGGGCACGCGGCTTCGTGGTCTGGCCGATCGACATGATCCGCTGGCCATCAGGTGTCACGGCCAGGCAATTCAAGCTGCGGTTGTACTGCTCTGTCGTGGAGTTTCCGTGCGCCCGGGGATCTTCCGCAAGAGCCGTCCGTCCGTGGTGTGCCAGACGAGAATCACGGCATCTTCGAAGGTGCCGGCGACGATCCGGGACCCGTCGGGCGTGAATGCCAGGCACGCAACGCCCTCCCTCCCGCGGTATGGGGGTGCCATTCCGAAGGGCACAGCGCGAGGCTCCAGCCGCGGTCCGGTCCGCGTCGCGAGGTCCCGCACCGCCTCATCGGGCGTCGTGACCAGCCGGAGCTGGATGGCGTCGCCGCCCGCGCTGGCCATGAGCTTACCGTCGGGCGAGAACCTGACGTCGCTGACCTCGCGATCATGGAGCTTGTCGCGAAAGAGGAGCCGATCGCCGGTCAGGTCCCAGAGCGCCACCTTGCCGCGGTACTCGCCCCAGAGCAGCTTCGTTCCGTCGGGTGAGAACGCGAGACACTCAACCGATTCCATTGGCTCACCGCGCGCCGTGAGGACCTTGGTCCGCCGGCCGCTGCGGACGTCGAACAGAACGACGCGCGGGCTCGGGCCGCTGCCCTCCGCGCCGGCAATCCGCCCGTCGGGCGAGAACGCGATCGCCGCGATACCGCTGTCCGCTCGTAGAAGATCCGTGCCGATCCGCAGTAGGGCGCGCGGGGGCAGGAGTGATTCGGCTCCATCTTGATCCAGGAGACCGGCGAACGCGTTGGACGAAGCGAGTTTTGCAGCCCACGCAATACCGACCAGGAGGGTGACAAGAAGCGAAGCCGATCGCCGTCGGATTGGAGCGCGCGGAACGCACGAGGACCTTCGGACCGGATCGACCGTCTGTGCGATCGCAGCCCGCATTGCTGTCCGCGATCGCACGTTTCACCTCCTCTTTGTGATCGGTGTCAGACGCACACCGCGCGACCACTTCAGCGGGTCCAGGTAGATCGCAGCGAGTCATTATCTCAGTTTCGCTGATCGATTGCAGGCGCGGATGATCGGAGCACAATCGACAGAGGTCGGTCGCGACGCCGTCGGACCCATCGATCCCACCACCACCGGCAACCGAGATGGATGCATTCCGCACGATTCGAATACTACGACAGACTGAGGCTCAAGTACGAACATGCCGCCCGCTTCCCGTTTCTTCCGATCGGAGCCGACTCACCTCCGCCCTTGGCCGCCTTGCGATGAAGACGATCTGCTTTCCATCCCAGGAGGGGCATGGAGACCTAGGCCCAAAACAAGCGTAAGAAAAAAAAAGCGAGATTAGTCTGTTATATGACTTGGTCCAGGACGTACCTTCTACGGCTCAGGGGACGTCTGCCCCGATACCGCCCCGATTCTCCGACATCCTTCACCCGTCTCTGTTAATGGCGGCCTAGGTTCATCGAATTCAGTGCCCAGCTCAGCCGACTCGCCTGGAGCATCCAGTGAGAGACGGACCATGCCTTGCTTGCGACCGATCAGTCCGTTGGCTACCAGGGACTTGCTGTCTGGCATCCAGTTCGCGCGAAACCAGCCGATCCCGAATCGAGCGAACCCCAGCGACTGATCCTGTCTCCACTCTATGCGGTGGAAAGCAAGTAGAATCAAGATCAACCGTTCGACTTCGGAGCCTTACGGGGCCGTTCGACAATGATGGGCCACTCACTCGACAACGTTCAGGACAGCTACGACCGGGTCGCTACGGAATATGCGCGACGCATCTACGGGGAGCTGGAGCATAAGCCCCTCGACCGGCAGCTCCTGGACCGATTCGCCAGGGCCGTTCAAGCACTTGGGCCCGTCTACGACCTGGGCTGTGGACCAGGACACGTCGCCCGCTACCTCCACGAGCGGGGGGCCCGGGTCATCGGGGTTGACCTTTCGAGCGCAATGGTGGAGCTCGCTCGGGGACTGAATCCGGGCATCGAGTTCCGTCAAGGCAACGTGCTGTCGCTTGACATCGAGGACGGTGCATCGGGCGGCATCGTCGCCTTCTACTCGATCATCCATGTCCCGCGAACAGAGATCGCCGGTGCGCTGGCTGAGATGAAACGGGTTCTGCGTCCGGGTGGGCTTCTGTTTCTCGCGTTCCACGTCGGCGACGAGACGGTTCATCTCGACGAATGGTGGGGAGAGAGGGTATCGGTAGATTTCTTGTTCTTCCGCCCCCAGGAGATCTGCGACTCCTTGCGAGCGGCGGGATTCGAGATCGAGGAGATCGTTGAGCGGGAGCCCTATCCGGACGTGGAGCATCAGAGCCGAAGAGCATATATCTTCGCCAAGAAATTGGAGTGAGAGACCGAAACGGCGTACTTCACAGATTGCTCGGACTTTCCGTCCGCCTCCAATACAGCCGGCCTTCCGCCGCTGTCCCACGACCGTTCCAGTGCGACACCGCGGAAACTTTAGGTACGTCAGGCTTTCTAGCCTGACACGCTTTGTCGCAGGCCTCCGAGTGTCAGGCTAGAAAGCCAGGCGTACGCTGCACGACCGCCTCAGCGGGTGCACTTCGATTGGGACGGTTCAAGGCCAAATGCTCCTCGACATCCATCACAACCCCGCCCTTGCCGTACGGCTGCGCTTCCCCCCGCATCTGACCCCGCACCGGTCGGCGATTGGCAGCAGGCGCCCGGTTTGCTCGAACGTGGAAGCGGCCGTGGTCATCTCTGGGCAGGCTTGATTCCGCCCATAATCTTCGTGCCCGGAAGGTATTTGAGGCCCCAGGCGGCGATATCGCCGACCAGTTCGCCGAGCCGCAGACCGTCGTCGCTCAGCCGGTAGGTGTACCGCCGCTGATCGGAAGGGTCCGGCGTCTTTTCGACCAAGCCCTGCTCGCACAACGCGCGCAGCCGCGCCGACAGGATGTTGGTCGCGATCCCCTCCGGCGAGCGCAGGAAATCGTCGAAGTACCGCCTGCCGCGCAGCAGGTCACGCACGACCAGCAACGTCCAGCGGTCGCCGATCAAGTCCAAGGTGCAGGCGACCGCACAGTCGGAACGCCGCATCGGCTTTGTTTTCTTCGCGCGCCTCATGACCGTTGATTTTACTTGCCTTCTGCAAGCGTCGCCATAGAATACTTGCATGGTGCAAGTGACCTGGCGGGCGCCGGAGTCACGGTGCGCGAAGTATCCGTGACACGGCCGCGGGCACGGACGCTTCGGCTGAGCTCGGCGTCAGGCCAAGATACCGGTTCATCACTCATTGGGGTGCTGCCATGAGATCGCTCATCGTAGGCGTGCTCGCCGTCTGGTTCGTGGTGGTTTTCCTGCTCGGCGCCGCCGGGTCGATCGCCCGGCCGCCGGGTACGCCGCCGTTGGGCGTTCTGATCGCGGCGGCCGGCCCGGTGATTGTCTTCCTGGGCGCGTACTGGGGTTGGCCCGCGTTCCGAGCATGGGTCCTGTCCCTCGATCTCAGCCTGGCGACGGCGATCCAGGCCTGGCGAGCGGGAGGGCTCGGGTTTCTGGCCCTGTACGCCCACGGCGTGCTGCCGGGGGCCTTCGCCTGGCCGGCTGGTCTGGGGGACATCGCCATCGGGGTGACCGCACCGTGGGTCGCGCTCGCCCTCCTCCGCCGACCCGGTTTTGCGAAGAGCCGAGTGTTCGTGGTCTGGAATGTGCTTGGGATCTTGGACTTGGTCGTAGCGCTCAGCGCCGGGGGGTTGAGTTCAGCCCTCGCCTCGGGCACCGCCGGGGAAGTGACGACGGGGCCCATGGCGCAGTTACCGCTCGTGCTGATCCCGGCGTACCTCGTGCCGTTGTTCGTCATGCTGCATTTGGCAGCGCTCTTCCAGGCACGCTTACCTTGTGGGCGATAGAGTGCTGGTGTAGGATACCGGCCCCAGTGGCTGTCCATTGCTCACGGAGGAGAACCCATGCGAGCCCCTCGATTGCGCTTGACGGTTCGAGGATGGATGATCGTCGTGGCGGTATTCGCCGCCCTGATCGCCCTCGGTATCCAGGTCACGAAGCTGGCGCGGTTGCGTGACAATTATTTGGAGAACGCTGCGTTTCACGCTGATGCGGAACAGATGGACCAAGATATGTTGAGCGAGCTCGCCGCGTTTCGGAGCGAAGGCTCCGTCGATCCAGCGATGATGAGCGTCCTCGCGTCTACTGCAGAGACGAATCACGGGATTGACCCCCGGCTGCTCGCCGAAAGGTCCACCCAGGGCGAGAAACTTGACCTCATCGAGAATCATGTACGCTCGATGCTGAAATGGCATATCGACATGAAACGGAAGTGGCAAAGGGCAGTCGACCGCCCCTGGGAGGCCGTTGCTGGCGACTCCTACTATACATATAAAGCGTCGCGGTAGACGATCAAATGCGACTGCCCCGGCCCCGATTGACGGCGCATGCTGATGTCGCCCTGGCGGTCATGGCGGTGGCGCTTGGCCCAACGCCAATGGCCGATCTGGAGTGCGGGAGCTTGCTCCCGCTCTAAAGAGCGGCGGCTTGCCGCCGCGGGCGGCCAAGCTGGTTGGCGAAATTGGTGCAGTCGGACTCGGTGAGGGTGGTAGTGTCGCCAGCCGATTCCTTCGAGCTCTTGGTCTGGGTCAGAGGTCTGCGTGCCCGTGTCGCTAGAGCCCTCGAACGACCCGTTGGACGCGAGGGCGACATCCGTCTGGGTCGCCGATTCGCTCATTTTCCTGAAGCCCAGAGACGTGCTTTCGCGGCCTGCGGCGAGCCCGTCGAACCGAGCGAAAGGCAACCCTCCGCGCGACCGCGTCTCTCGAGGCATCTCGGTCCAGCCTCTTCGTTACTTTCGTTTTCTTCTCTTCAGGATTTTCGGCAAACAGCGAGTGGACCGTGTCGAGCGTGTGTTGGAAGCGGGTGTCAGGCCGGTTTTTCAGAGCGGGAATGTGATCATAGAACATGCAACGCAGCCCAGGTGCCCTTCGCGATCCGCGCCTCCCGCCGATCGCCCCGTGCCGAGTCGGCGTAAACGTTTGCGTTCCGGCCGAGTGTGCTGCGCTCCCGTCCCTGCACTCAGGGGAGGGAAGCGGAAGAACGAACGGCGACTGCAGCGAATCTGTGGAGACGGTCAGGTCTCTTCGACAAGCGTCTGCTCGGCGTCTCCCTGCTCCAGCAATGTGTCAACCTGCCGGGTTAAGGTTGGCAGATCACTTTCCAGGATGCCCCAGACCACCTCGTTCCGAACGATGTCATACCCGTTCTTGAGCGCTTCAAGCCGCATAGAGCAATACCCGATCCTTGGCGATCGACCGCAGAAAGTAGGGGTTGCTGATCGCGCCCGTCTCCACGAGATCAACCTCGCGAGCGAACAGATCTTGGAGTGCGAACAGCAGTCCGAAATAGCAGTCCGCGTGTAGTTTATAGGGGATCGGCTCGTATTCGACGAGGAAGTCCAGGTCACTCGTTGCGGGAACGAACCGGCCGTTGGCGGCCGAGCCGAAGATTTCCAGTTTGCGCACCCGATAACGCCGACATAACTCAACGATTTCTGCGTGCTTTGCCTCGATCAGGCTCTCCATCGGATCACCCCGGTCCGGGAGTTGGAATCTGGATTCTCGCGATTTGTGCAGTTTGCCAATCCCCTCGCGCGGAGATCGACATCCCCAAAAGCCCGCGATCGGTATTGCAGCTCGCTTGTCCGTCGTTACTGGGAGAGACTCGCGACCGCCTGTTCGATGATCACGGCGGCTAGTTGCGATGCCGAAACGTGCGCGGCGTTTGTACGAGCCGTCGCAACGGCGACGTCGTCGAGCTTCTCCCAGGTCTCAGCTCGCAGTTCGATCGGGCGGCGCACGCGGCGCTCGTCGGTCGCTCCGCCAGGTTGCTCAACCTGCCGCGCTACGGCTGCCGCCAGATGCTCCAGGCCCAACGGTCCGTGAGGACTGGGCACCGCGAGCGGAATCACTCGGTCTGCGTGTAACGACTGTCGGATTTGTTCCTCGGTCACCATGGTCATTCCGCGTCCACCCAGTGATCTTGGTCGATCGGCATACCGTCCCGGTCTTTGCTGGGCACAAAGACAACAACCAGCGAAGTGCCCACCGGTAGCCGGGACCGGAAAACCTCGTGCGGATTGATCGATTCGCTTGACACACATTCACTCTAATGCGGCCACCGAAGCCCGGCAAGACCGCGAGGTAGCTAGCTGCGTAACCGTTTTCGTCCCTGTTAATCCCGAAAGCTCGATCTATCGACGCGGCTTACGTTGCGATCCAGGACCTCCATATCGCGGCCCATCGCGAATCGATCGGCAATGACGCTGGTTGCGGCGTGGAGACGGCACCGCCTGTCACGCGCAGGGGTCCGGATCGTGGTCCACCGAACCGCCCGGCCGCCTGATGGCTA
Organism: uncultured bacterium; assembly: GCA_963762395.1. GTDB lineage: Bacteria > Patescibacteriota > Saccharimonadia > Saccharimonadales > UBA4665 > JAJZKE01. Next base: position 25,354 of record CAVXKL010000001.1, read on the forward strand.
AGCCCGAGCGTCGCGACTCGGGCGACGGTGCTGTCGCACCTGCGAGAGATGAACGCCGGGAAACCTTCGCCCTAGCGGGGTCATCGAGCATACAGATCAACCGTTACCGTGGCTTCCACACTGTAAGGTTGGCGATGTTGTCGAAGTCGTCGTCATTCGTCGCGAGGTTGTGCAGTTCGTGACGTTTCATCAAAGCGACAATAGTGGCGTCGTTCGTGAGCAATCTGAGCTGCGCGGAAACCTCAGCCGCCTCCTCAAGCAACGCGGTGTCGGTCGGAAGCAAGGGGAGATTCATGCGCACGAGCTCGGCCGCAGCTTGTCGAAACTCGGTTGGTTCCGCGATCCGGTCTCGATGGTTCTGGAGCCAATTGACAAGCCCCGCTCGATTCAGTCCGAACTTCGCGGCCGCCTCCGCGAGCATGACGATGGCATCCGGTCACTCCATCAGCTTCCGTCGAGGTCGAACTCTGGTGAGGACGCGATTTGTTGCGCGAGTTCCGCATCAAGGCGGATTCGTCGTCCGCGCCTGCGGCGGATGTCCTCGAGCCCGGAAGAATTGGCAGCCATGGGCTCGATGGTGAGCCGGACGCGCTCGTGTTCCTGCAGAGCCGGTCGCCGCACGGGCACAAATACTCCATTCTCGAAAGTTGCTTCGACGGTCAAAGCCATGCGTGATCCTCTCGGCCCGGAACTCTGCGCCCACCACCTCGCACCTTCAGATGCCACGGCCCCACCGGGAACCAGACTGATATAGTGGACGTGTTTATTGCTTCGACGCTGAGTGGAGGATAAGGGATTCGAACCCACGACCTCTTGCATGCCATACAATCCATTGTTCAGGAGATTAGCGATCGAGCGGGTTCGGGCCGTGAGATCAAAATCAACGCAGACAACATGATACGTCGCGTTCGCATCGTTTTCAATATCGACGTCCGTGGCGCGGACGACCCTACGGTGACGATGAATGGGTCAGGCAAACAGTCAAGGCACTTATTTCGGAGCACACCGTCCGTCGGGAGTGTCGCCCACGCAAGGCGAATCGACTCGACGCTGATTCGGCGGGCCAGTCCGTCCCCGGTTCCGTCCCCGTCGCCTGGCGCGATAGCTAGCTGCCTCCGCGTTTGCGTCCCGAAGGCGAACGTGGCCATCGTCTTTGCCCATTCCCCTCACTTCGGATCTGTGCGCTGGATGCCGGTCTTGGTGGTGCCTTGGAGCCATCGCTTCGACCGGATCAGGCGAGAGTGCAGGGACGATCCGATGTTCGCCTGGACGGCCGAGCCGAAGAGCGATGTGTGGGGAGAAGTCGAGCAGGTACAACTGCGCGTCGCCTCCCAGGGTCGAGGTGAAGTCGCTACGTCTGAATTGACTACGATGGTCTGGGCTCGCTTTCCGACCGCCACTGCTCATCATGTTTGGACATGTCGGCAAGGCCTCTGCGTCCGGTACCTCCGACCAAATTCGAATTCGCGAAATTGCTATCCAGCGCCAGATGGTCCAGTGCTAAGCCAATCGCGAGCGGTCCACGCCAGTAACAGCGCCAAGACCGCACCCCCGAGGAAAGCCTCGAACGCCCGGCTCGCGAGAGCGAACAGAGCAGTGACTCCAAAGAGCACACAAAGCACGAGCATGATCCAACCGAACAAACGCCGGACGAGTGAAGGACCCCGGCTCTTTGCGAGCACTTTGGTCACCGCGTCGGTTGACAATGTCGGAGCGAAAAGCGGCTTCAGTTTCCTGCTTTGAGATCGAGCGTCTCTGGGCGATGTAGTTAGATATCGCCATGGGCGGCACAAAAACTCCCCCATGAACCAGCAATCCCCAGGTCAGGTTGAACCGCAGGAGACGCGCGAGCAATTCCCTGGCCGCGTACGCTGGCAAGAAAACACGATGCGTTGTCTCGGTGTGCCAGGCCAGGAAGCCGTGGTACGTGTGATACACGAGAACGACGTCACCAGGGAGTGGCGCTGCGTGAATATCGACACCTTCGTAGGTCTGCTCGAGCGCCTTCCGCGCCAAGCGTTCGTAGGTGCGGAAAAGCACGAGTGCGAACGCGCCCAGGCTGCCCAGGAACAACACCATGGCGGCGACCTTCGCGGTGATCTCAATCGCAGATTGGTGTAGGTCGGCGAAGACCACGGCGCGACGAGCCCTGGGGCCGCTTTACTTGCGCTGACTTTCGGAACGCAGCCGCACGACCCCGACGCTCCGGACCCTCGTTGCGTGCGGCATAGCTCCGTTGGTTTCAATGTGGGCATCTTATCATGCCCAGCCGCCATTTCAACGACCTGCGAAGAGTTAGGTGACGCGAAGGAGATGCACAGCATCGGGTGGGTCGGCTCAGCTCGGCGCGAGACGGGCCTGATTACCTCGACCAGGTCCGGCGGACCGGGTTGCCGGGAACAAGCGAGCAGTCACGGCCGAACGCTCACGCTCACGGGACATGGAGGGCGGGGTGAGTGCGCGGCATCGTGGCCTATTCTTCGACGGAAACCGTCGGGCTGCCTGGCCGCCGATTGCGTCCAGTTCAGTTTCAGCCAATCGCTGGTTTCATCGCGCCGCGCATCGCCCCAGAAGCCCCCGGACCATCGCCGGCGCTCCTGCGGTCGCATGGCTGGCCTGGCCGCCAAATCCATCGTTAATTATCCCCAGTTGTTGGGAAACCTATCTAGATAGCTTTGAAGCAACCCTCGGACGCGATCGATCGGCATTGGACTGGGGTCATCGTCCGTATCGTGGGCCCAATAATTGCGAATCCTTCGCACCCGATGCACGCCCTCTCGAATTTGCGTTCGGACGCGAAGCTGGCTCTTGCTTCCGAGTTGATCGATCATGACGGACGACGCCGTCTCGCGCTCTGGATCGTTGAAGATATGACGGTCATAGGAACGGAGCGTCGCCTCAAATGCGGCAAACATTCGGACGATGTATGTGCCCTCCAAGTTGGCGCGGGCACGAGACAAATACTCACGAACCGATGCTTCGTCGGCAATCGTACTCGCGTCCGCGGCGACCTGGCGTATCAGACGAGAAACCGAGAAACTTGCCGCCTTGTATTCGCCCAACACGTCTTGAATGCGGGCCCGCCATTCAGACAGAAGGTACGGCATGGTCGACGATCGACCCCAGCGTGTTACTGATCGAGTCTTTGGTGAGGCGCGAACGAGTCCATTTCGTCGGATTGTCGATGGCGTCTAACGCGGCCGGAAACGGTGAGTGAATAAACCACTCGCCGTCCTCTAGATAGAGAGTTGCGACGGGGTCGTACGGTGGCAACAGGTAAAGGTCCATGACGCCGTCGGCTCCGGGAATGTCATATCCGTTCGGGTCCAACAGAAGTCGGACTGGCCCTTTGATGAGTGTGAGCGATAGGACGGAGTAGACGTTGCCAATTTCATCTCTCATGCGTTTCGGGTCGCGTCTTATCGACCAATCCCGCCCAGATAAAGATGCCTCGAAATCGCGGACGACCGTTTCAACCTGTTTGGCAAACGCATCACTCTTGTCGGACATCTCGACCTCTCCTTCAATCAATTCGTGCAGTCTCCCATTCTCCATGGGTCGCATACAGCGCGTCAACACAGTCTGCAACACCACCTTCGCCGCAAGCAGGGGCAAAGGGCAACGGGTGAACGGAAACGCGCACGCAGCTAGTAATTGACGCCGATCGGCCGTTTGGTGATGAGTGGGTGCCATGCCAAGAGCAGCGACAGTGGCCCCTGGGGTTTGTGTACGACGTCCTGAACCGATCCGTCGGCAGGATGCACATGCTCCGCAACGCGGCCGGCTTTGAGGCGTTCGAGCGCGTCATGGTCGAGACGCACTAGCGTGAACCGATTCGGATTCTGGGGCACTGTATCCTGTCGAACCATTGGCATTTTGTCGTCTGGCCGGAGAGCGACGGTCAACTGTCGCACTCCCTCCGAAGGAACTGGGCCGAGTTCGGGTGAGCATTGAGCGGGGACGACCCTACGGTGACCGTGAATGGGTCAGGCAAACATTCAAGGCACTGAATTTGGAATGCGCCGTCCGCCGGGATGGTCGCCCACGCAAGGCGAATCGATCCGTCACCGATTCGGCAGGCTAGTCCCGCGGGGCCCCGGCCGCAAAATAGGGTGTATTCGGCCACCTGATTCGTCGGCTGGCGCGGTAACTAGCTGCGTCCGTTTTTCCCGCGGCGCTCAGACATCGAAGCCATCTGGCCCCGCGCCCTCTACTGCTGACCGACCTCATCCATGATGTCGGCAACCAACATCGGCACGTCGACGAAACATTCACAGCCCATCTAGACCGGCCTCAGGCTGGCCTCGCGAATCGTTCCCGCAAAAAGCATCGCGCGCCGGTTTCGACGCTCGGTCGGCCGTCCCGATCAGTCGCTCAATGGCGGTGACTGCCGGCCGCACGGGCGCTGGCCTTCGCCACACGGCGGTGCCTGTCGGCTGGGCTGCAGCTACGACAAGAACAACGCCGACTCACGACACATCATCCGCAATGTCAATCGGGACCTTGCCAAGAAAACATCCCCTATCGGCTCGGAGCGAGGCATGGAGTGATCCGTATTTTGTTATGATGGTCGAAAGCGGTGAAGGCTGGTCCCGTCGCCCGAAATAGGCCGGGTTTTGAACCCGTCTGACCAGGAAGAGTAAAAGCCATGCCGATTCACGACTGGACGCGCGTCGATTCCGGATTGTTTCATGCGTTCCACCAAGATTGGATCGGCGTACTTGCTCGCGCACTGAACGCGGGTGTGTTGCCGCCAGACTACTTCGCGCTCCGCGAGCAGTCGACCCGTGGCTCGGTCCCGGACGTTCTCACGTTGGAATTGCCGTCGGCACGCGACGAGCGGAGCGAGACCGGCTCTGGGCTGGCGGTGGCCGTCGCCCCCCCCAGGACGCGCGTTGTCCGCCGCGCCGAAGACACGATCTACGTGCATAAAGCGGATCGGATCGCGATCCGACACCGGCATGGCCGGGTCGTTGCCGTTGTCGAGATCGTCTCGCCCGGGAACAAGGCGAGCAAGAATGAGCTGCGAACATTGATCGAAAAGACATCGAATTCGATCGCGCAGGGCGTACACTTGCTAGTGATCGATCTGTTCCCGCCTACCAAACGCGATCCTCAGGGCATCCACAAGGCGATCTGGGACGAGTTCGTCGAAGAGGACTTCGAGCTGTCGGCCGATCACCGTCTGACTCTTGCCGCTTACGACGCGGGACCGCCGCCGGTGGCTTATGTCGAGCCGGTCGCGGTCGGAGAGCCGCTTCCGGACATGCCGATCTTCCTGAAGCCGGACTTTTACGTCCCGGCGCCGCTCGAAGAAACCTATCGGACGACGTGGCATGATTTCTTTCCCGCCCCGATGAAGACGCTGTTGGAGGCGGATCGCGAGCGGCCCGTCGGGTAAAGGAATGAGCACCGGTAGAGGCCGGGCACGTTAAGAATGCCATCGCATTGCGACGCCGGGCGTGCTACGACGGCCGCGCAGTAGTTATCCGCTCACTGTTCGTCGATGGCTCTCTCGGGACCGAGTGTTGCCGCAGAGGGGCCGCACGGCCAGTCGTCTTACCAAATTCTGAACCGGAGGACATGCAATGGTGCGCTCTGTCTGTGTTCCCGGTTGCGGAACGCCTGTCCTCGTCGTACGCTTGGTCCGTTCCGATGTCGCAGACCTTCACTGACGCCTTATTGCGCGTTTGCGGCCTCTAACGACGGATGGCTCGCGCTTTTGCAAACTGTCAGTTCGCGCTCATCGATTGCCGAACTATCTTACCCGAAGGGAAAAGTCCTCCCCGACGGCAACCTGCCCTCCATTTAGCCGAGCCCGCGACTGACACTGGTGATACCAGAGGAAGCAGATTGATTGGTGGTGCGCGAAACTCGAAAACGAATGGCCCGTGCGTCTGCTTCCAAAGGTTGGCGCTTGGTCACGCACGCTGGCGTCGAACGCAAAAACGGCGACATGCGCAAGCGGTTTGAGAGATTGGTGGTGCGTCAATCGAATTCCAGCCCAAAGAAATGGCGACATGCGCAACTTGTTATCTGGTCAATGATATCACGCCATTTCTCTGATTTGACCGTCCGCGCGGCATGTGCGCCTTCTGGTATCCTTGGAGTCGTCCTTTATGCGCAGCTTAATGAAGGATCGCGACGTCGACGAATCCCACATCACATTCCGTTGTGCGCTGTTCACTTATGATCCATGCATAATTCCTATCAAACGAACCCAACCGTCGCGGCCGATCCGCAACGCACGCAACGCATGCGATGGGCCCGAGGTTGCTCGCCGCGGGTTACCGATGCGGCCGCCCGGTTTTTACCAAACGAACCCGACGCGCCTGGCGAAGCGAACCCGGAACGAACCCAACCGCCGCGGCCGAGCCGCAACGCACGCGACGCATGCGATGGGCCCGACGTTGCTCGCGGCTGGTTACCGATGCGGCCGCCCGGTTTTTACGAAGCGAACCCAACCGCCGCGGCCGAGCCGCAACGCACGCAACGCACGCGACGCATGCGATGGGCCCGTCGTTGCTCGGCGCTGGTTACCGATGCGGCCGCCCGATTTTTACGGAACGAACCCGACGCGCGTGCCCAATCGAACCCAGATTACGAAGCTGGCGCGGTTGCGTGAGGATTATTTGGAGAACGCTGCGGGTCACGCTTATGCGGCGATCGCAGCGTGTCGCATTGACCTTCGGCCGCGTCGCATTTCCGACGGCGCGATCATTCCGCAATCGTTTACGCGCTGGTGTGTTACAACATTCCGCGTCGCATGCGTCGCATCCGCTGGGGCAACCTTGTGGGCGCCGTCTGTTCAGCCGACCGGCGAATTACCGGAACGAATCCAACCGGCGCACATCGTCCAACACGTCAGCAAAACCGCAAAAATGGCGACATGCGCAACCCGATGGAATCGTTGACCTTGCGGCGTTCACCGACTTGCCCAAAAAATGGCGACATGCGGAACCGCTTGTCCGACAGAGTCATGACGCCATTTCCGTGTCCAGAGCATTTGCGCGCTGAGCGGCGCTCGAGCCAGGCGGCAGTTGTGATCTCCGCAACGCACTGAGGATGACCCGAAACGCGTTCGCAACGCATCGCCGGCGCCGCGCTACTGTCGCAATCCCTTGTGGCGGAATCGATTGCAAATTCACGCAACGCATGCAACGCACGCAACGCATCCGATGGGCCGCTCTAGAAGAGCGCAGTTCGCTGGTCGAGCCGGCAGCCCGTCTGTTTTTTCGAAACGGACCCGAGGCGCGCGGCCAAGCGATCCGTGCAGCCGACGTTCACCAAAGGGAACGTCACGCGGGTCGTCGCCGAGTCGACGGGCTTGTTTCGCTGACTCCAGTAAGAAATAATCTGGTTGGGCTGTCGATCATTTGTTTGACCGGTTGGCAGCGCTGCGGCGACGGAGCTTGAACGGTCTGCGTCGCGCCCTCGTTCGACAACCCGCCTGCCCAACCCACCGACAGTCGATCCCTCCCGGCCGGACACCGAATGGCCGCGGTCCCTGGAAAACCATGGCGAACCGACCCCTCCGATCTGCTTGCGGCTTCAAGACACCCTGCATGGGAGCGTGGCTCGCGTTCTGGGCAGGCATTGCGGGGCTGGCGGTCCTCACGACCGGGTCGCTGACGTCCGTCTCTGCCGACGAAAAGAAGTCCGACAAGCCGGCCACTCAGGCCTTTCCACCGGAGGCAGTCGAGTTCTTCGAGTCGCGCGTACGCCCGATCCTCGCTGAGCGATGTCTCAAGTGCCATGGTCCGGCCAAGCAGTCTAACGGTCTGAGGCTCGATAGCCGCGAGGCGGTGCTCAAGGGAGGAGATTCGGGGCCGGCGGTAGTCCCGGCCAGGCCTGACGAGAGCCTGCTCGATCAAGGCTGTGTCTCACTCCAGCGAAGACCTGAAGATGCCCCCGACGGGCAAGCTGCCCGATCCAGCCGTGGCGGCGCTCCGGCAATGGGTCACGCTGGGCCTTCCCTGGGCAGCCGACCGAGCCAAGGCCGCGACGCCTCGGCAGATCAGACGCCGGCAGCAATTTCCAGCACTCACTGGGCGTTTCAGCCGGTCCGCCGGGTCTCGCCGCCGGTGGTCAAGGATCGAGAGTGGGCTCGGACGCGGCTCGACGCATTCGTCCTGGCCAGGCTCGAGGCCGCCGGCATCACGCCGTCGGCCCGCGCCGACAAGCGCACGCTGATCCGCCGCGCGACCATCGACCTGTTGGGCATCCCGCCGACGGCCGATGAGGTCGAGGCGTTCGAGGCCGATCCCGCGCCCGACGCTTTTGCCCGGCTGGTCGACCGGCTGCTGGCGTCGCCGCGTTACGGCGAGCGGTGGGGCCGTCACTGGCTCGACGTCGCCCGCTACGCCGACACCAAGGGTTACGTCTTCACCGAGGACCGGCGCTATCCCTTCGCCTACACCTACCGCGATTATGTGATCGCCGCGTTCAACCACGACGTCGGATACGACCAGTTCATCGTCGAGCAGCTCGCGGCCGATCAGCTCGCTGCGGAGCGACGACCACGCGAGCGCTGGCGGCCATGGGTTTCTTGACGGTCGGCCGGCGGTTCCTGCTCGACCAGAACGAGATCATCGACGACCGGATCGACATGGTCTGTCGCGGACTTGCTGGGCCTGACGGTCACCTGCGCCCGCTGCCACGACCACAAGTTCGACCCGATCCCGACGGAAGACTATTACTCGCTCTACGGCGTCTTCGCCAGCTCGGTCGAGCCGGCCGAGCTGCCGATCCTTTACCGTCCGGGCAGCAGTCAGGTGTCGGCCGACTTCGACCGCAAGCTCAGTCTGGCCAACAGCAAGCGCGACGATTACCTGGCCGCGCGACGCGACGAGTTCGTGACCGACGTCAAGGCGCGGTTCTGCACAGTACTTGAAGGCGGCGAACGACCTGAATTTCGAGCAGACGCAACGGCCGGCTCGACGAACGTGCACTGGCCGGCAAGCTCAACTCGCGGCGGCTCCGCGGCGTGATCAGCTTGTGGAAGCACCATCTGGCCGCGCCGGCGCCGCCGAACGACCCGGTGCTGGGACCCTGGCGCGCTTTCAGCGCTCTGCCGGTCGATCAATTCGCCGCGCAAGGCCGGTGAGGTTCACGCCAAGCTGACCGGCTTCCAAGGACGCCGCCGGCGCCGGTGCACCCACTGGTCGCCAAGGCGGTGCTCGCGAGTCCGCCCAAGACCATGGCCGAAGTCGTCGCGCGCTACGCGGGTCTTTTCGCCCAGCTCGACGCGCAGATCGAAGGACCACGCCGCCAAGTCGCCGGCACAGACCGCGCTCTGCCGAGCCGCGAGTGGGAGTCGCTCCGACAGGCGCTTTTGGTCCGAGCGGACCGCTCGCCGTTTCCGTCGAAGGGATGCGGATGCTCCTCGACCAGAGCCAGCGCGGTCGCCTGAATCGAATTTGACGGCGAGATCGCCCAGATCGAACGGAACGCATCCAGGCGCGCCGCGCGGGCGATGGTGCTTGTCGACGCGCCGAAGCCGGTCGACCCGCACGTCTTCATTCGCGGCAATCCGGGACGGCCGGGCCCGGCGGTCCCGCGGCGGTTCCTGCAGGTGCTGTCGGGCCCGGACCGTGCTCCTTTCGCCAAAGGGAGCGGCCGGCTCGATCTGGCCCGGGCCATCGCCGACGCCAAGAACCCGCTGACGGCCCGCGTGCTGGTCAACCGCGTGTGGCAATGGCATTTCGGCAAGGGGCTGGTCACGACGCCCAGCGACTTCGGCGTGCGCAGCGACCCTCCCAGCCATCCCGAGCTGCTCGACGACCTGGCCTCCGAGTTCATCGCGTCCGGCTGGTCGCTCAAGACGCTGCACCGGCGGATCATGCTCTCGAGCACGTATCAGCAGAGCAGTCTGCCGAGGCCCGACGCGCTCGAGCGCGACCCCGAGAACCGGCTGGTCTGGCGGTTCAATCGTCAGCGGCTCGATTTCGAGGCGATGCGCGACTCGCTGCTGGCCGTCTCGGGCGCGCTCGATTGCCGGATCGGCGGCCCGCCGGTCGTCGCCGACCGAGCCGCCGTCCGCGACCAGTCGGACCATCTACGGCTTCATCGACCGCCAGAACCTGGACGGCGTGTACCGGACGTTCGACTTCGCGGTGCCCGATGCGACCAGCCCCAGGCGATTCGTGACGACCGTGCCTCAGCAGGCCCTCTTCCTGATGAACAGCCCGTTCCTGCACGAGCAGGCAAAACGGCTCGCGGCCTTGATCGCGCCTGAGTCTCGCAGACGCTCGCCCACGTCGGCGACGGGCGCGGCGAGCGACCCGGCAGAGCGGGTCCGTGGGCTTTATCGCCGCGTGCTGGGCCGGCTGCCCGAGCCCGACGAGCTCAATCTGGCCGTGGCGTTCGTCCAGCAGGAAACGGCGAAACTGCACGGGCGATCTCGCGGCCTGGAAGCGAGCGCCGGCGGGAAGAGTCCTCGGCCGCTCTCGCCCTGGGAGCAACTGGCCCAGGTGTTGCTTTTGACCAACGAATTTATGTTTGTGGACTGATCACGACCGCGGCGCCCTCGGCCGCGATTTCCCAGCAGGGTAAACACTCATGTCCCATCCCGCACCTCGACTCGAAGACGCTGATCGTGAGCTCGGCGCGAGCTCTTGTGCCGGTCGGGCATGGGGATGGGGGCGCTCGCGCTTCAGGGATTGCTGGCGGAAGATGGGCTCCTGGGCCAGTCGGCCCGCGCTGCCGTGCCAGACGGCGGGCCAAGCCCGGTCACAGCCCCCCCTGCCCTCGCTTGGCTCGGCGAATCCGCTCCTGCCCAAGGCCCCGCCGCTGGCGGCGCGGGCCAAGCGGGTGGTGCACCTGTTCATGAACGGCGGGCCGTCGCACGTCGACACGTTTGACCCCAAGCCGGTCCTGACGCGAACAACGGCAAGCCGGTGCCCACGCAACCTCCCGACCGAGCGCAAGACCGGCGCGGCCATGGCGTCGCCGTTCCGCTTCCAGACGATACGGCGAGAGCGGAATCGAGGTCAGCGACCTGTTTGCCCACACCGCGGCGATGATCGACGACATCTGCGTGATTCGCTCGATGCACGCCGACGTTCCCAACCACGAGCCGTCGCTCATGCTCATGAACTGCGGCGAAGCGCGGCAGGCGCGGCCGTGCGTCGGCTCGTGGGTGCTCTACGGCCTGGGTACCGAAAATCAGAATCTGCCCGGCTTCATCGTGATGTGCCCGGGCGGGTTCCCGATCGCCGAGTCGCAGAACTGGCAGTCGGCCTTCTTGCCGGGAATCTACCAGGGGACATACATCGACAGCCAGCACGCCGAGATCGAGAAGCTGATCGCGCACATTCGCAACCGCTCGCTGGGGCCGCGCGCCCAGCGAGCGCAGCTCGATCTGCTTGGCGGAGCTCAACCGTCGGCACCTCGACCGCCGCGGGCGGCGAGGCCGAGCTCGAAGCGCGAATCCAGTCGTTCGAGCTGGCGTACCGGATGCAGTCAGACGCCGCCGACGCCTTCGACATCACCCAGGAGCCCGAATCCGTCCGGGCGATGTACGGCCCGGGCGTGCACGCGCGCCAGCTCCTGGCGACGCGGCGGCTGCTCGAGCGCGGGGTGAGGTTTGTCCAGCTCTGGCACGGCGACGGCCAGCCCTGGGACCATCACGACGACCTGGCCAGCGGGCCATCGCGAGCTGGCGAAGCAGTGCGACCGGCCGATCGGCGCGTTCCTCAAGGACTTGAAACAGCGCGGAATGCTCGACGACACGCTGGTGATCTGGGGAGGCGAGTTCGGCCGCACTCCGACGGTCGAGCTGCCCACGCCGGGCTCCAACCAGGGCAAGATGAACGGCCGCGACCACAACCACTACGGTTTCACGATGTGGATGGCCGGCGGCGGAGTGAAAGGCGGCTACGTTCACGGCGCGACCGACGACCTGGGATTCCAGGCCGTCCACGACAAGGTGCACGTGCACGACCTGCACGCGACCATTCTGTACTTGCTGGGCTTCGATCATGAACGATTCACCTACCGTTACGCCGGTCGAGACTTCCGCCTGACCGACGTCCACGGCACGGTCGTGAAGGCACTCATCGCCTGATGCCGTCTGGTACGGTCGCTGGCAGGCTGTTGGCGCGGCGGCGTTTGGCACTTAGTATGCACGATGTTCGAGGTAGTGTCCGCGTGAGCTAGAGCGTGGCGAATGCCGCGCGCGGCACACCTCACGACGAGGAACACCCCCGTGCGATCTTCTGCAATCGATTCGAGCACAGCCAGGCAGGGCCGTTCCTGCGTATCGCTGCCGCGCCGCCTGTCCCCTGGCAAGTGGATCGTCTTCCTGGCGATGGTGCTGGCCGCTCCGAGCACGCCTGGCGGCGCAGACTGCCGCACAAAGCGCCAAGGGCCAGGCGCCTCGGTCTCGACTGTCCCCTTGGGACGATTCGTTCCCAAAGACAACCTGATCCTATACGTCGAGTTCGCCGGCACAAACTCCCACGCCGACTCGTGGAAGAAGACCGCAGCTTATCGGATGCTCAACGAGACGCCGCTGGGAGAGATGCTCGAAACCGTCGGCGGCCAGCTCCTCGACAAGGCTGCTCGAATTCGTTCCCAATCACACGCTGAGCGGTGCCGAGGTCGTCAAGCTCTCAAGCACGCGGGCACATACGGGTGTGTCGTCGCGATCAATGCGAACCCCAAGGGCGGCGAGTCGGCTCCCTTGCAGGGCACGATCGTGCTTCGCGGCGGCGGCGGCAAGGAGATCCGTGCCGTCACGAGCCGTCTACTCCGGCGGTTCATGGGGACGGCCTCTCCCAAGATCGAGCAGAAGGGCGCAGCGCACGCTGATTGTCGTACCGGGGGCGGCCCCAGCTTCTGGCAGCGCTCCCACGGCGGCTGGGCGTGGTGGGCCGAGCAGACCGATCTGGTTGTTGCGTTTCCGGCGCCGGCAGGTGCCGACGCGATCATCGCCGCCATCGACGGCAAGGCTCCGAGCGCTCTGGAACACCCGTGATCCAGGAGCTGACCAAAACGGAAGGGACCTTCGAGCCGGTCTGCGTCGCCTTTGCCGATCCGGTCAACTGCCCGGACACGCCCGGTGGGTTCCACGAGCCCTGCTCCGCAAGCTGGACTCCGAGTGGGGCGTGAGCAGGCTCGACTACCGGTGGGGGTTCGACGGCGAGGCGCTCGATGGCGGTCACGCGACTGGCTGCTCCCAAACCACGCAAGTCGCCGCTGGCGATCTTCGACCAGCCGACTTTCGACAAAGACGAGCCTGATGCCGCGGCCGGATGGCGTCGAGTCGTTCATCGAGCTGTCGATGAGCCCCAGCCAGGTGCTGGAGGCGATCCTCGCAGCTCGGGCCTCCCGATGAATTCAAGGCCCAGTTCGACGACTTCGCCGAAGCCGTCAAGACCGCGGGAGATCTGGACGTCAAGAAAGACCTGCTGGCTCTACGTTGGGCCCAGGATGATCGCCTACATCGGGGCTGGCCAGTCGGCGACGACCACCGACGATTCGCTCGAGTCGGCGCTCAAGAACGGCTGGAGCCCGACCGCGGCGTCTCGCTTGCTCGAGGCGGCGTTTCCCAAGCTGACGCTGGTCGCCGAGGTCAAGAAGCCCGACGCCTTCGGCAAGGCGCTCGACGCGGCCATGATCGCGATCAACAACGAACTCAAGGCGCAGGCGATCGAAAAGGCGCGGGAGAAGCAGGCGGCGGGCGATCAGGGCAAGGGGGCTGGCGGGGGCCGAATGGCCGGGCCCGGTGGAACCACTCGCCGAGCGGTCGCTCAACGAGACCCCGGCGCCGTCGTTCACGCTCATTCCGTCGACCGGTCAGGTCAAGACGTTCGTGCTGATGACTCCCACCGATTCGCCGATTCGATTCGGCCCATCGAGCTTTCGTCCCACGATCCAGCTCGATGACAAGTACATTGCGTTCGCTGTTTCACCCGACGCGGCCCGGAGCGGCCCTGGCAGCCGTCCGGAGGAAGGATTGGAAGCCCTCGGCCAACCTCGAGAAGGCGTGTGCCGACGCGCCTTCGAACCTGGTCATGCTCGGCGTCACCGACGTGGCCGAGAGCTTGCCGTCGCTTTTGGCCAGCCTGCCCGGCACTCTCCAGACGATGATCAACACCTCGATCGCTGTAGCCAAGGCCGATGCCGGCGCCGGGGCAAAGAGGGCACCGGTGATGGCACCGCGGCCGGCGCCGGAGGTGCCGGGCCAGGTCCGGGCGGCTCGTCCCGGGGGACGCGGCGGGATGATGGCGCGCGCCGGCGGACCGCGCTACGCCCGCCGCCGCAAGGCGCCGACGAACCTCCGGGCGGCAGCGGCTCGGACCCTCGCGACGGTCGTCACTTCAAGGTTGATGCCGACAAGCTGCCCAAGTCGACGGATTTGAAGCCGCTCGTCTTTCCCAGCATGCACTCGATCAGCGTCACCGACGAGGACATCCGGTTCGTCAGCCGAGCGGCGTTTCCCGACCTCACCGTGCCGATCGGCCTGGTGCCGCTGGCGTTCGTGATGCCGCTCGATCCGGGCCGCGCTCGACAAGCTACCGGCCGCGCCGGCCAGGACGCACAAGCGGCGGGCGCCGGCACGCAGCCCGCCGCGACCGCGCCGGCAGCCGGCGCTCGCGAGCCGGCGAAATCCAAAGCCCAGCCGCCCGGCGGCGTCGGGGCCGGCGTGGGGCTGAGAAACGAGATTCACTCCGTTCACCTTTCGTCGCATCTGACGGAGGATCGTTCCATGGAATTCGTGCAAGAAGTGACCGCTTTCTCGAGAACAAGCCCGGCCGTCTCGCCAAGATCTGTTCCGCACTCGCCCAGGAGAAGGTCGATATCCTGGCCCTCTCGGTCATGGAGACCGACGGGCCCAGCGTGCTCAGGTTCGTCACGAGCGATCTCGACACGACCAAGAGCGTCTTGACCTCGCTGGGGACCGAGTATCGCATCGCCGAGGTGCTGGCCGTCCAGCTCGAGAACCGCACCGGATCGCTCGCCAGGGTTCTGGAACGGCTGGCCGAGGAACATATCAACGTCGAGTACGCCTACGCGTCGACGACGCAGGCCCCGGGCAAGGCCCTGGGTATCTTTCACACGTCCAACCCCAAGCGCGCCGCCAAGATCTTGAGTGACGCCGCGAGCTCAACGTCCGGCACCGCGCGCGGAGCAGGCCGTCGCCCCTTGCACTCGAGATGAAGCCGGCTCGAATATCGCGCCTGCGAGGCAGATCTCCGGGGCGCAGAGCCCGCGGCACGGAGACAATGTCACCCGTGAAGAAGCGAAAGGTCCGGGTCGCCCTCCGGAAGAATCGCCAGAACCGGACGCGGTCCAACGACCTGACCCGACAATTCCGCGACGACGACCAGGCCGCCGCAACCTCGCCCGCGGTCGATCGTGTTCGACCCAAGGGCGAGCTGTCGCGGCACCGGACGATCATCGAAGACGCGAGCGAATGCCGGGGACCGCGAGACCGCTGCCCGAGGGTTCCGACGCCGCCGCCAGGCGCGCGGTCGACACGTCGACATGCCTGCGCGGGCCGAGTCATTCGGGTGCACGGGCTGGTCTCCATGGTCCGCGATGACGAGCAACGGTCCTATTCGTGTCATGTCCGTCGCTTGCTCAAGAGCCTGGAGATCGACGGCCGCAGCGTCGTGACCGTCGGCGACCACGTCTGGTTCCGTCCCGGATCGGCCGCCGGCGCCGACGGGTTGATCGAGAAGGTCGAAGCCCGCCGCGGCGTGATCACACGCGGATATCGCCATCGCCAGCACGTCATCGCCGCCAACGTCGACCAGGTGCTCATCGTCTCGGCATTCGCCGAGCCCGGCCTGAAGCTCGGCTCTGATCGACCGCTATCTCGTCTCGGCCGAGATCGGCGGTGTCCGTCCCGTGATCGTGCTCAACAAGTCCGACCTGGTCGACCTGGCCGCCTACCAGTGGGTGATCGGCCTGTACGCGCTCTGGGCTACGAGACGCTCGTCACATCGGCGACCGACGGCCGCGGTCTCGATCGCCTCCGCGAGCTGCTCTCGTCCGGCGTGACCGCGGTCACCGGCCAGAGCGGAGTCGGCAAGAGCTCGCTCTTGAATGCCATCCAGCCCGGTCTGCACCTCAAGGTGCGTGAGGTGTCGGACTGGACCGCCAAGGGCAAGCACACCACCACGACCGCCGAGCTGATCGACCTCGAAGCGGGCGGTCTCGTCGTCGACACGCCCGGGCTCCGCCAGTTCGAGCTCTGGGGCACGGTGCCGGGCGAGCTCGAGGGTCACTTCGTCGAGTTTCGCCCCTACATCCCCCACTGCCATTTTCCCGATTGCTCTCACACCCACGAAACCGGCTGCGCCGTCAAGGACGCCGTCCATTGCGGACAGATCCACGCCGCACGGTACGAGAGCTATCGCAAACTCTACCAGCAACGGCCCCTGGACGAAGAATGAGCAAGAGCCCGGCACCTGAACCAGCCAGGCCGCCGGGCTCTTGTAGTTGACGCGGAACTCATCGGACTGATTCGAGTTGCGGACCCGATTGCTTGGTTGCCGCCTCACGAGCTCTTGAGCGTGATCTTCTTGGGACGCGCCTCGGGATGCTTGGCCAGCACAATCCGCAGCACACCGTTGGTCGAGCGTCGCCTCCACTTGTTCGGAGTCTACGGTCTCCGGCAGCGTGATCGCTCGCTCGAACACGGCCGAACGTCCGGCCGTTGAAAAGGTAAACCCGACCCTCCTCGTCGCTCCGTTCGGCCTTGATCGTCAGCACGCCGTTGTGGACCGTGGCTTCCAGGTCCTTCTCGCTCACTCCCGGAAGATCGGCCTCGACGTAAACGTGATTCTCGTCCTGCCAGATCGACCACGGCAAAGATTGAGAGCCCCCCATCGGACGAAGCCCTTCGCCATCGGTCCCGAAGAAGTTGTCGAACAGCGAGTCGAACCGGCTGAACGGAAATGCGGCGAGTGGAGACGCGGCAAAACCGATACGACGGACTGGCAACATGTCTCGAACTCCTTTGTTCGGTATACGGGTCGCAAACGAGAGAATCGAACCATGAATGGCGACCCACTTACCCATGGTTCTCTATATCAACTCACGTATGAGGGTACAAAAGCAATGGGCGTGCCAGTTCTGATTGTAATTCTAAATAGTTATAGAATGTGGATTTAGGGATTATCGTGCATTTGCGCCGTCGCCCTGGCGACTGCCACTTGTGGTTCCGAATGTCCGCAAGTTGCCAATTTGGCATCTCTGTTTATGTTGACCACATGTCCTGTCATTTCTGTCGGATATTGCGTCTCGAGCGAAGACTGCCATTTCTGGGACTGTTGGCTTGACGCGTGCGCACGGTCAGGTTTGCGGAGACGCGATAGCGTGTCGTTTTCCGACTCGTTGAGTACAATCCGAATTCCTTCGTAGAAGAATTGCTTGCCGGCTCCGAAATGTATTTAGCCTGGCAGATAGATTCATTGATCGACCGGCCTGATCACGGCGAACTGGCAATCGAGGACGGGAGATTGTCTGCCCGCGAGCGTGGACGAATCGGTCTGGAGCCAAAGAGGGCGAACGCATGCCACCGCGAAATGAGGCATCAGTTGGAGGTTTTTGGTGTTGGCCACGCACGGAGAGCATCCATCGCAGGTCCGCTGCGAGGAGCCGGCTTTCGAGGTTGGCCGGCGAGCTGGCTATTGTCGCGATCGTGATCGTCGCTCTGGCGGCTCTGATCTCGACCGTGGCGATGAAACGCTCGGACGAAGCATCGGGCGGCACCAGCCTCAAAGACACAGGTCCGGTCGGCGAAGCCGTGGCACTGTCGCCGGACGGCAAGACCTTGGCTTCGTGCGGCGGGACCAATGCGTTGCGGCTGTGGCGATTGAACGGGTCAGACGAAGAACGAGAACTCGATCCCTTGGTGTTGCCGCCGAATTCGGTTCCCGTAGCGGTCGCGTTTTCTCCTGACGGAACGCTTCTGGTCGCCGCGGGGCATGAGTGCTTGGCGGTCTGGCGCCGCGAGCAAGGGCGTTACGTACCCTTGGTTCAGAAGGGAGGCCAGACGATACCGTTGCCTCGCGATCTCGCCGAGCGGCCGCGCGTTGGCGCTGGGAAACGATGCTGGAATCGTCAGCATCTGCGAGCTGCCGGACGCTCGCGAGACAATTGGTCGTGCGCGCTCACCATCGCGCGGTCAGGAGCGTCGCGTTCTCACCCGACGAGTGCCGCCTTGTGACTTCCGGTCAGGATCGTCAAGTCCTGCTCTGGGACGCGACGAGCGGAGCGTTGCTGCGGCAGTTGAGCCAGCCCGGGGAGAAATCCGGTACAGCTCGTCGCCTTCGCTCCCGACGGTCGGAGCGTTGCGGTGGGCGAAGTTGACGCCGAACGCCGAGGATGTTGTCCTGATCGATCCCGAGAGCGGCGTGGTCCGATTGCGACTTTCCGGCCAGGAGACGGGGACGAGTGCGCTGGCCTTCTCGCCGGACGGCCAGACTCTGGCCAGCGCGGGCCTCGATCGGTGCATCAAACTGTGGGACCTCAAGTCGGGCAAGGAGGAGACCACGATCAGCGATGGCGTCGGCCATCGTCGAATCGCTGACTTTTTCCAGGGATAGCGATCTCTCCTGGCGTTCGCCGGCTGTGATCACAGTGTCCGAGTCTGGGACGTGAATCGATTGCGGTGGTCGTACGTGGTCGGGCGAACGCCGCTGAAAGCGTAGTCGACGAGGGAGTGAGCATTGGTTCTCACGCCAGCCGATTCAGGGTAGACTCGGGCGCGGGCCGAACTTGGCCAAGCGAGCAATCGTGCCATTCGATGCGCATCCTGGTCGTCAGCGATCTTCACGGGGATCTCGAGTCGGCGAGCGCGAGCATGCACGTCGGTTCGTCCCGACTTGATTCTTTCCTGCGGAGATTGGGGCGACAGCGACGGGGTGAGCGAGCCGGAGTTTCAGACGCTTCATTGAGGCCGCCCCCGTATACACGACCTTCGGTAATCACGACTCGCTCGAGCTGCTCGCGCGGCTTTCGAACCGCGACGGCACACCGGTGTTGCTCGCTCAGGGCGAGGTACGCGACGTGGGAGGTCTGCGGCTCGCCGCGATCGGCGGCATCTGGGCCAAGTCACATAAGAAGGATGTATTACGTGACGGATGCCGACGTGGCTCTGGCGGCGGCTCGAATCGCGCGCGCCGGTCCAGTCGACATCCTGCTGACCCATGGCTGTCCGATCGGCCTGGCGGATCTGACGCCCGCCGGGCGGCACGGCGGCCAGCGGTGTTTCCTCGACGCCTTCAAGACCGTCCAACCGCGCCTGCACCTCTGCGGCCATCTTCATCTGGCGCAAGAGCGACATTCTCAAGGACGGACGCAAGGTGATGAACGTCGGACTCACGCCCGAAGGCTCGATCGTCGTCGTCGAGTATGACCCGAAAACGAAGTCACTGGACGCACGCCTCGAGACGCTGCCGCATCGATAGGTTGGTAACTCAGGGCTTTTGCGAGAGCAGCGTCGTGACGTCGACCGTGAATCCAGCGAGTAGCTTCGAGCTGGCCGTCGTGCCTTCCGGGAACACCCCGTATTCGGCATACTCCTTCTTGCGCGGCTTCAGGACGAGGACGGTAGCAGTCTTCTTTTGGGGGTCGACGATCCAGTATTCCGAAATGCCCGCCGCGGCGTATTCGATCCGCTTCGTCTGGATATCGTGCCGGCGGTTTCGGTCACTCACGACCTCGATCACCAGGTCGGCTCTTCTACCCATGCCCATAGCCGCGGTCGAACGCTTCGAGGTCGCGCATGTAGGCCGCGTAGGTCGTGCGGAAGGTGTCGTAGTCGACGCGTCCAGCGCGGGCGTCTTCGGTATGGCGGTGGCAGTGCTCCTCGATCAGCCGATGCAGGAACTTGAAGAGGTGCCGCGGCGTGCGCAGGTTGCCCAGTGCGTCCTTGAGATAGTCGTCGCTGATCGCCTCGTCGATTAAGCGGCGGAGGCGCGGGGCTTCGCCGTTGGCCGACGGGTCGGGCCGGCACGCTCGCAGCCGATCGCTGGCCAGGTCGTAGAGCGACGGGCCGGTCCAGCGGAGCGGCTTGATCATGTTGAGCTTGTCGGGCCGTGCCCGGTCGTAGAACTCCTTGTTTTCCTTCTCGAGGTAATACGCCAGCTCGATCGGTAGCAGGAGCTTGACCCCGATGCCCGGGTGGCGGAGAAACTTATGGTCGAGCAACGGCCAGATCAGCGAGCGCATCTTGCGAGGGTCGCCCTCGACCTGCTGCGGTTCATCGACCCGGTCGATCAAGACGACGATGCCTGTGTAGCCGAGCGTGCGCAAGACGCCCTGGAGCTTTCGCAAGAGCTCGTACCGCTCTTCCGCGCCGCCGCGCGACGCCGTCGGCAGCGGCTGCCCGCCCAGTTCGGTCGGCTTGAACCAGAGCAGCTCCCAGCGCAGGGCCGACGGGTCGCGGCTCAGGACCTGGAGGCCCTTGCGGATGTCTCTGGCAAACCACTCCGCGCGCGCCAGCCGCCATCCCCAGTAGAGCCAGCCGGCCGCGAGGGGCACCAGGAGCCACGGCAGGACGCTCAGCCCGCGCAGACCGGGAAAAACGACCAAGAGCGCGATCAAGAGCAAGCTCGTGCCGAAGCCGATCTGCAAGTCGCGGCGGGTCCACAGCGGGCGAAAGCCGGACCGGCGGCGCAGTCGGCTCCAGCGACCCGCCAGCGGCTCTCCTGTCGAGGCGTCATAGAGAGCCGCCAGCAGCAACAGGTCGCGCCGCTGGTCGAGGCTGAGCACTGTCAGATCGATCTTCTCCGCCGTCAGCGAGTCGACGAGCTGAGTGACTGCCAACGACAGGATCGCGTCCATGTGGTCCTGCAGTCGCCACGTTTCCAGAACCTGATCAGTGCTCTCGGCTCGGCGGGCCAGCCGGCAACTGTCGAGATAGGGGTTGAAGTCATCATACGAGACGACCAGAACCCGCTCGGCCGGGTGGGACTGGTTGTACTGCTTCGAGCTCGGCACTGGCCTGAAGCCGAAGAGCCGTCTTGCCGCTCCCCTTTTCGCCAAAGACCAGAGCCGTGGACGGATCGGCCGGGCTGCCGAAAAACTTGTTCCACGCCGGGTGGTGAATCGTCGCCATGCAGAGACGTTTGAATACTGTGTCCGTCTGAGCATCCTCTTCGCTGAACGGGTTGCCGGTGATGCCATGGTGCCGCAAGAACTGTTCCAGCTTCATTCTCGGCAGTGCCTTTCCTCTGGATTGATGCGCCCGGAAACCATGGCCACTGGTCTCGATCCGGACGTCGTCGATCATGAGCGTGAGCTTACCGCAGCTCTCTTCGTCTTACCCAATTCGGATATTGGAGGCAATCTGAGGCGGTTGACGGTGCCGGCGCGTGGTCCGTACGATGCGATTAAGTCGGTCGGGCCGGCAAGTTGCGTTCCACCTTGGGAGCATTCGCGTTATGTTGCGTCGTCTGCGTCGTCGGAAAGGCTCGCCGTTTTTCGCCACGCTCATGCTGGCGGCGTCTGGACTGCAGTCCGACGGACCGGGGGCCGATACCAAGCAGACCGCTCGCGAATCGCGGCGGCAAGCGACCTTCAGTTGGCACTCCCCAAGCTGATCGAGCGATTCCAAGTCAGGACGGGCATCGAGGCGACGCCGATCTTCGGCGCATCCGGGCGACTGAGCGAACAGATCCGCCAAGGCGCACCGTTCGACGTCTTCCTGGCCGCGAACGAAAAGTTCGTCCGCGACCTGGCCAGCGAGGGAGTCGATCGAGCCCGACTCGGTGCGGATCTACGCGAGAGGGACGCTCGTGCTGGCGGTCTATCGCGATGCGGGCGAACGTGTTCGCACCCTGTTAGACCTGACCAGGCCCGAAGTCAAGAAGATCGCCCTCGCCCAGCCGCAGACCGCGCCTACGGGCTGGCGGGGAAGCAAGCGATCGAGCGGTCCGGACTGTGGGACACGCTCGAGCCCAAGATCGTGTTCGCCGATTCGGTGCGCCAGGCCCTGTTGTACGCTCAGCGGGGCGATGTCGAGGCGGCGTTTGTCGGTCGAGCCATCGCCAATGTCCCAGAAATCCGCGTGATCGAGCTCGACCCACGTCTGTACGACCCGATCATCCAGGCGCTGGGAATCGTGTCGGCGACGCGTCGGCCCGCCGATGCCGGACGGTTCGCCCGGTTCGTGCTGGATGAAGAAGGACAAGGCGTATTGAAGGAGTTTGGCTTCGACCTCTGGCGCAAGAGCGGCCGATCGAGCCGGCCGGATCGCAGCGCGAAACCGCGAAATCGGCCGCACCCACGCCGTGACGGGCTGACATGAGCGAACTTGGTCCTTTCTGGCTTTCGATCCGAGTGGCGTCGCTGGCGACCGTGGTCATCGTCGCCGTCGGTTTACCGCTCGCGCTCGCGCTGGCGCGGCTGCGTTTTGCGGGCAAGGCGCTCTGTGGCCGGCGTCCTAGTCCTGCCCTTGGTCTTGCCGCCGACGGTGCTGGGTTATTACCTGCTCGATCGTGCTGGGTCGACGAGCGCCGCTGGGCCACTGGCTCGAGCACGCCTTGGGCATCACGCTGGTCTTCCACTGGTCGGGCGCGGTGGTGGCTTCGGCAGTGACGGCGTTTCCCCTGTTCCTCCTGCCGGCGCGGGGCGCCTTCGAGGCGATCGACCCAGCACTCGAAGACGTGGCGAGACTGCTCGGGCGGCGCGAGCTGTCGGTCTTTTTCTCCGTGACCTTCCCGCTGGCCTGGCGCGGACTTGCGGCGGGGATTGTTCTGGCTTTTGCACGCGCCCTGGGTGACTTTGGCGCGACCCTGATGGTCGCCGGCGATATCCGCGGCGCGACCCAGACCGCGGCGCTGGCGATCTACGACGCAGTGCAAGTCTATGACACGGCACGCGCAGGCTGGTTGACCCTCTTGGTCTCGCTGGTGTCGATCGTGGCGCTCATCTTCGTCCAGAGCGCCGCGCCGGCGCGAGGACTGACCCGGTGATCGGGTCAGGGGGCGAGATCCTGGACGTCTCTGTGGTCTATCGGGTTCACCCAGGCCTGGCGCTCGACGTGTCGTTGAGCATGGGCCGCGAGATCGGCGTCGTATTCGGGCCCTCGGGCGCCGGCAAGACCACGCTGCTCCGGTTGATCGCTGGGCTCGCGACCCCCGGCGGAGGACACGTACGCCTGGAGGATCAAATCCTGTTTGACGCTTCGTGCGCGGTCAATCGACCGCTACGGTCGCGCCGGCTGGGGATGATCTTTCAGGACGACTGGCTTTTCCCACACCTCAGCGTCGCGGCCAACGTTGCGTTCGGTCTGAAGGGCTGGCGACGCGAGAGGGCGGCGTCGCGGTTGCGTGAAGTGGCGGCGCTCTGCGGGGTTGACGGGCTGCTCGACCGACGGCCGGCGAGCCTGTCGGGCGGCGAGCGGCAGCGAGTCGGTCTGGCCCGGGCGCTCGCGCCTCGGCCTCGACTGCTGCTTTGTGACGAGCCGGTTTCGGCGCTGGATTTACCGAACCGCCATTCGCTTCTGGAACGCCTGCGCAACGTCCAGCGCGTCGAGTCGATCCCGATGCTCTACGTGACACACAGCCCGTCGGAGGCAATCTCTCTCGGCACGAAACTGTTCCTGCTGGAACACGGCCGCATCGTCGGCTGCGGCGATCCTCTGGACGTCTTGAGCGGCGCGGCTGGAGCACGGGCCGGACCGGTCGCCTGGGACAGCATGCGCAATGTCTTTCCCGCGCAGATCGTCAATCACGCGACCGAGCAAACAGCGACTCAGGTCGCAATCAACGGTGGGCCGGAGCTGATCGTCCCGTTCATCGATCGCGGTTGCGGAACGCGCGTCGTTGTCGAGGTCCGCGGGGACGACATCTTGCTTGCTCGCCAGCCGATCGGCGGTCTCTCCGCCCGCAATCAGATTGCCGGCACAGTCGAACGCATCGTTCCCCGCGGAGCCGACGCCGAAGTCGTCGCCCGCACGGGTGAGGTCACCTGGCTCGTCAGCCTGGTCGCGCCGCGGTCGAGCAGCTCGAACTCGCGCCCGGAGCTCCGGTCCAACTGATCATCAAGGCGAGAAGCTGCCACGTCTTTACGGATGACTCCCCCTCGCCCCAGGTCTGATCGTGGTCAACTTAGTGCTAATGGTTCATAACAACAATTTCAGTAGCTGTAAAAGAGCTGCTAGATGAACCTTGACCGCCTAATACCGTGACCGTATCGTCAACACTGGGCATAACGTTGTTAGCATACTGCGTTGTGCTGGTGGTCGTTACTGTATTAGTTGTTCCGTCACCGATAACCATCAGGGTGTTGCCATTAACGGCTGTTACTACGCCTGTTAATCGGCTGCCGGCCTGTTGGGAATTAGGATTAAAACCAAAACCTTCCCTATAGCCGTTAAGGCCCGAACGGAAACTGTACGTATTAGATCTAACGATTGTATTTGTGTGTGTCCTATGGCCGACAAATACGCCAACCTCAAAAACAATTACTAAAACCAATAAAGCCACTAAAATGGCTACGACCTTATTGACTCTCAGTGAATGATCAACGCTGTTACTTATTTCATGTTCGCTAGCCATATATAAACCTCCAGGTTTAGGGATATATCAAATCTAGCTGAGAAATTACTTAAACAGCAATTATCTGACTAGTTACTAATAAACATAACTGATATTATCTAGATGAAGGAAATGGATAAAGAAAAGGCTAAAAGCCTAGACGTAAGCCAAGTATTAGGGGAGCTAAAAACATCTCAAACGGGTCTCACCGCGCAGGAAGTAAAAAGCCGTCTAATTACCTATGGCCTAAACATCATTAAAAATGAAGCTAAACATAAAACTCTTAAAATCTTAGTTAAGCAGTTCAAAAACTCGCTTGTCTATCTTCTAGTAGTAGCCTGCCTAATATCTTTTGCCGTTCATAACATAGATGACGGTGTAGTCATTGCCGTAATTCTAGTCTTAAACACTGGCCTTGGCTTTTACCAAGAATATAAGTCAGAGAAGGCAGTTGAGAAACTGGAGAGACTAGTTGGCAAAGAAATTCTAGTAATTAGAGACGGTAGTGAAGAGTTAATCCCGGAAAGTCAATTAGTCCCTGGTGACGTTGTACTTTTAAAAGAAGGTGACGTTGTTCCGGCTGATGTTAGACTATTCAGTGCCGATGATCTATCCGTCAACGAATCACAGCTAACAGGTGAATCATTACCTGTAGCTAAAAAGATTAGCGGTGATCAGTCAATTGTTTTTGCCGGCAGTACTATCGAAGAAGGTGAAGGCAAAGGCATTGTTTTTGCCACCGCCCTGAATACAGAGCTTGGTAAGATTGCTCATCTGTCTAGTGAAACAAAAAGGGTTACCCAGTTTGAGAAATCTCTAGGCGCCTTCAGTACATTCTTAGTAAAAGTTACCTTTTTAACCCTGCTTGGCGTCTTTATCTTGAAGCTAATAATAAGTAATGGGGATACAGACATTAGTACCTTAGCTCTGTTTATTATTGCCCTATCGATTGCTGTCGTACCTGAAGCTATGCCTGTTATTACAACCGTTACTTTATCTAGCGGAGCCCTAAACCTAGCTAAAAGACATGTTATAACAAAGACACTAACGGCAGTTGAGGACCTGGGCGACATTAACGTTCTTTGCAGCGATAAAACGGGGACCTTAACCGAAAACAGTTTAACTGTTACCCAGCTTACTGCTAACGATAATGAGTTTTTCCAGCTGCTTGCAATAGTATCGCTCGAGGACCTGGACAAAAAGCACATTAAACTGCAGAGCTCTTTTGATAAGGCCTTTCTAGACTATATTCCTGAAGAAATCCAAAAGAAGGCGGAGGAGTTTAAAAGACTTAAGGAACTACCTTTTGATCCTGCCGCTAGAAGGCGTCGGGTAGTTGCCAGAAACGGCGACAAAACATATTTAATTGAAGTTGGCTCTGTTGAAACATTACTTCACCTAACCAATCATGATAAATCTAGTCAGTATCTGGATGTAATTAAAAAGGACGCCAAGGTTGGACTTAGACACCTAGCTATTGCCTATAAAGAAGTGGACTATAAATCAGATAGTTTTGACATTTTAAAAAACGAGGAAGGCCTAATATTTATAGGTTTTTGTTCACTGGAAGATCCCCTAAGGCCGTCAGCTAAACAAACCATAAAACTGGCTGAGAAGCTTGGCGTTGAAATTAAGATACTTTCTGGAGACAGTCGGGAAGTAACTCAATACGTTGCTCAAGAAGTCGGACTTATTAAAGAAAGCGAGACTGTCTTTATTGGTGATGAAGTTGAGACGATGAATGATGAAAAACTAATCGAAGTACTTAAAAGTCATAATGCCTTTGCCAGACTAAATCCGGAACAAAAATACCGCATCATTAAACTTCTAAAACTGAGCGGTAAAGTTGTTGGCTACCAAGGTGACGGTATAAATGACGCACCAGCCCTCAAGCTGGCTGACGTCGCCATAGCGGTTAATAACGCTACTGATGTTGCCCAGGAAAGTGCCGACATTCTGCTCCTGAGAAATGATATTGGCGTAGTTATAAACGGCATTAAATACGGCCGCGAAATATTCGCCAACATTAATAAATACATTAGATTTACCTTTGTCAGTAACTGGGGTAATTTCTTTGCCCTGTCAGCCCTTTATCTGCTATCCGTTAATAGCTTACCGATACTGCCCGTCCAGGTGCTATTAACGTCCTTGCTTACCGATCTGCCCTGCGTAACTATTGCTACAGATAACGTCGATAAAAATGACCTCAGCCGGCCAAGTAAATTTAATATTCACTCCCTGATGTTTATATCTATTTTCCTCGGTACCCTAACAGCTGTTTTTGAAATCATGTTCTATTCAATAGTAAAGTCCCATTCAGCCGGCGTGGCCTCAACCGGACTTTATCTATTCTTAACATTCATAGCTCTCATAGTTATCTTTTCCATTAGAAATAAAGACCACTTCTGGCGGGCTCCTAAACTATCCAGGCCGATGAAAACATCTTTCGCTGCCATAGCTGTCATTTCTGTCGCTTTAGTATATCTGCCGTTCACCAAGAGGATACTGGGTTTCAGCAACTTCTCAATAAGCCTCTTCTCGGTAATGATCCTTCTAACATTAGTTTACTTTGTAGTAATGGATACGGTTAAGGTTTGGTTTTATAAGACAGCAATAGGCAAGAACCTGTAACCAGACCAATAACTATTTCTCCCTAAAGATGTTTGCCGTAGTAATACCAAAAGTGATGAAGGGTAAGGGCGATAAGTAGGATGAACCAAAGAACTATCAGGTCTAAATGATAACGTCTTAAAAATACGGATAGTTTTTGAGGCAGCTTGATATGCCTCCTTTCAAGGTTGTATAGCGTTAGATACCAGA
The DNA here is from genome assembly GCA_963762395.1 of uncultured bacterium. Classification (GTDB taxonomy): domain Bacteria; phylum Patescibacteriota; class Saccharimonadia; order Saccharimonadales; family UBA4665; genus JAJZKE01. The sequence goes on from CAVXKL010000001.1 coordinate 52,677, forward strand.
CGGCTATATAGACGATAACATCAACACCAAGGCAAAAAGGGCAGAGAGCATGAATCCTATAGACGCTCAGAATAAATAACCATATAGCAAAACCAATACCGCCTATACCGCCAATCTCTAAACATCGCCAAAACCATCTCTTAAACTGAGCTCCAGCTAACATGCTTATACCGACAGTTAGCAAAACAGGAAAGGCCAATAAGCCAACGAAGGATGATGGAAAACCAAGGATGTGCCCTTGTTTAGAGTTAATAACATTGCCGCAGCTGACCACAGGATTGAGGTTACAGGCTGGATGGTAAGAGGGATTCAGCCATATATTTATCTGATCATGAACCAGGATTAATGAGCAAACTATACCAATGACTCCGGCAACAACTAATATATATGGTAAAACCTTAACAAAACTTGGTGTTTTCTTTAGAGCCATTATCTAAATTATACACACAAGATATTAACTACCAGTAGTCTAAATTTACTATTAGAACCTTCAAACCTAATCTAGGTATAAGGTATACTTGTTGGTAATGAAGCGCTTGTCTAGGGTTTTAGCAGGGCTGGGAGCGGGTCTTTCTGCTCTGATTGTTTTAAGTACTTTTATGTCAACCCAGGCTAGTGCGGCCAGCATTAGTTTAACTACATCACCGGTTTCTGAAGTCATTAGCGCTAAGCCTGGTACAACCACCTCGACAGTTCTGCACGTTGAAAATAACGGTCCCGAACCAATACCAATGAAGATTAAGCTGTTTACTTTTGGAGCTGAAGGCACCAGCGGTAAACCGGCTCTAGAACAACCAACTAGTGCAGACACCTTCCTAAATTGGGCTAGTTTTTCACCAAATGCCTTTATGGCTCAGGTAAATGTGCCGATTGCAGTTACAATGACCTTAAACATACCCAAGACAGCTAACCTGGGATATAACATTGGCGTTGCTTTTGAACCAGTCACAGTTACAACTCTAACTTCTCCAGGCGCATCTATTAACGGCACAAATGTTATTCTTGTTCTATTAAACACTAATTCGTCTAATGAAAAACCCTCTATTAGGCTATCCAGCTTTACGGCTACCAGGAAGCTATATGAATACTTACCGGCCACATTTAGCGTAAACGTTCATAACAACGGCAATATATTCATCGCACCCGGTGGCGATATCTTCATTAGTAAAAATAAGAACTTCTCTCCAGGCTCCATCATTGACACCATACCAGTCAATACAGCCCAAGGGAATGTCTTGCCGGGGACTAACAGAATTTTCCAAGTTCAGTGGGCAGATGGCTTCCCGGTAAACATCGCTAAAGATATTAAGGGTGTTCCGGTAGTAAAGAATAATCAGCCCGTTTACCAGTTAAATTGGAACTTCACTCATGCTAACAAATTTCGTGTTGGCGAGTACTATGCCAAACTTATTCTCAGCTACTCTAACGGTATCAGGCAGGTTCCTATTAGTGCCATAGTTTCATTCTGGATTATGCCTTGGAAGATTATCTTGCTTGGGCTACTTCTATTTGTCTTAATGTCCATTGGCTTAATGGTTACCGTTAACTACTTTATCCATCGCCTAAGAAGAATCCGAGGAAAGACAGCTAAACTACAAAATAAGAAATCAGAATGATCACTACATGAACCATTTCAAACAGTCTAAACCCGGCATGTTAAGAATCAGGCAAGTATACTTGTTGGTAATGAAGCGCTTGTCTAGGGTTTTAGCAGGGCTGGGAGCAGGTCTTTCTGCTTTTATTGTTTTAAGCACTTTCATGACAGCTCAGGCCAATGCTGCAGGTATTAGCCTAACCACATCGCCAGTCTCTGAGGTCATTAGCGCTAAGCCTGGTACAACCACCTCGACAGTTCTGCACGTTGAAAATAACGGTCCTGAACCAATACCAATGAAGATTAAGCTGTTTACCTTTGGCGCTGAAGGCACTAGCGGTAAACCAGCCTTGGAGCAGCCAACCAGCGCCGATACCTTCCTAAATTGGGCTAGTTTTTCACCAGATGCCTTTATGGCCCAGGTAAACGTTCCGGTGGCTGTAACCATGACCCTAAATATCCCTAAAACGGCTAATCTGGGATATAACATTGGCGTTGCCTTTGAACCAGTCACAGTTACAACCCTAACTTCTCCCGGTGCATCTATTAACGGTACGAATGTTATTCTGGTTCTTTTGAACACCAAGTCTTCTAACGAGAGTCCCTCACTGGCATTATCCAGCTTTACGGCTACCAGGAAGCTATATGAATACTTACCGGCTACCTTTTCTATTAACGTTCATAATAACGGCAATATATTTCTAGCTCCCGGCGGTGACATCTTTATTAGTAAGAACAAGAACTTTTCTCCAGGCTCCATCATTGACACCATACCAGTCAATACAGCCCAAGGGAATGTTCTGCCAGGTACAAATAGAATATATCAGGTGTCATGGTCGGATGGCTTCCCGGTCAATGTTGCCAAAGAGATTAACGGCGTCCCAGTCGTTAAAAACAATCAGCCAGTTTATGAGTTGCGGTGGAACTTTGCTCATACCAACAAATTTCGTATTGGCAAATATTACGCCAAATTAATCTTAAGTTACTCTAATGGCGTTAGACAGGTACCCCTTAGTGCCATAGTTTCATTCTGGGTCATGCCCTGGAAGATTATCTTACTGGCGCTACTGTTTATCTTAATATTTATTAGCCTAATAATTACCGTTATATACTTAGTCCACCGCTTGAGAAAAATCCAGGGAAAGGCATCGAAACAGCATGTCAGAGTCAAACGAGACAGCTCAGACCAGCAGTAATAACAAGCCCCTAAAAAAGAGTCATAAAAAGCATATTTTAATGGGGCTTTTAGTTTTTCTTGTGATTGCTGTCGGCATCTTTGTTTATGAAGTAAATAACCTAAACGGTACTGCTACCGGCGTAATCACTCATGCAAAACAAATAATCACCTCAAATGTTAAAAGCTATAATTTTACACCGGTTGAAGTAAGAGGCACCCAAGTAAGCTTCTCTTACCCCACCTTTATGTCTGTATATAGCGCCGCTCAAAAACCAGCTTATCCAATCCTGGCTTCTTATGAGTATAGCTATTACGACATTAAGACATGGCTCTTAAATATTACCGTCACCAAACTTAACGCTGATAGCCTGTCTGCCGATAGCTCATACTATGCCGATCTGTTAACTCCCAGTGAATATAGCCAATCAACGGTCAAAATTAATGGTAAGAGTTATGTTGTAATGACAAATAAAGATGCATTAGGCTTTTACGAAGTGGCCTTCTCTTTAAATAATAGTAGGTCAGCTGAAATAGCATTAATCGGCAACGATGATTCGGGAACTGCTAACCTTCAAAAGACGTTTAATATGGTACTGTCTAGCTTTTCCTGGAATTAGCCCAAACCGTCTGAAATAGCTTATAATATTTTGTTATGTGTAAGTTCAAACACATATTAGACTCTGCCGACTAACTAAGCAGGGTCTTTTTAGGTGCAGCAAGTATATCTAGACGCATACTGGGTGGGTTATGCTCGTAAGGCTATGAATAACTTACAAGACATAACCCAACATAAAGATTACCAAACAATTAAGTACCGGCTAAATATTATCTGTTTCTATGACGACTATGGATCCGAAGCTACTAGACGAGCTTTTAATGTCTCCAGGGCTACTGTCTTTAACTGGAAGAAACGCTTGAGCGCCGGTAACGGCCAGCTCAGTGCTCTAGCGCCATATACCAGGCGGCCTAAGGCTTACCGGACAGGCCAGGATCTAGCTTGGCATAGACAGCAGATTCTTAAACTAAGAACTGCTCACCCTGGACTAGGCAAAGACAAGCTTAAGCCTATGCTGGATACGGCTAGCCGTTTCAACGGCCAACCTCAACTGTCGGTCTCGACTATTGGCCGTTTAGTTACCAAGCTCCAGGTTAAGGGGCAGTTACCATCTCATCGACAGTTAAGCTATATGGCTAGAACTGGGCGCTTGGTTAAGCCCCATTCACCCATACCAAAGTTTAAGAAGCTGCGCCGGGCTGGCTTTAGACCCCAGACACCTGGTGACCTAGTCCAAGTAGACTGCGTTATTAAGGTCATTGATGGCTTAAGGCGTTACGTTATCTCCGCTATTGATTACCATAGTGAATTTGCCTTTAGCTATGGCTACAAGAGTCTAAGTTCAACCATGAGCCAGGACTTTCTAGTTAAGCTGAGGCAGGTAGCCCCATTTGATATTAAGAGAGTCCAGACGGATAACGGCAGCGAATTCTACAAACATTTCCATCGGGCTACCGAACAGTTGAACTTAATCCACTTCTTTAACTATCCCAGAAGCCCTAAGATGAACGCTAAGATTGAACGGTTTAACCGGACAGTTCAGGAAGAGTTTGTTGACTGGCATCTAGACGACATGGCCTTAGACTTAGACGGATTCAACCTTAAGTTGATGGATTACCTGATTTGGTACAACACCGAAAGACCCCACCATACTCTTAAACAGAAAAGCCCTATGCAATACCTGCTGGATTATCTACAATTACCTAGGCGAGAGTCTAATATGTTATGGACGGATACATGCTATTGACAGTATTTATGATGTAACTTATGCTTAATTCAAAGGATTAATAAAAAAATGACACTTAAACAAACGTATCGATTTATAAAGAGCATTCCTCTGTTACTAATAGCGGGCATACTATTAGCCGCTACACTATCTTCATTTACTAAAGTTTACGGCCTTAACCCACTGACCAGTATTTGGGCTATTGAAACAAACATGGATGCTACTTCAAACAGTCAGCTATGGGTGGCCTTTAAGACACCAGCTACCGAAAGTGGCTCTCCTGGGACAATTAGTATTGCCCTGAGTGGTACTGGTGTGGGTGTAGGTGCAAACAACACCGCTCTAGGAACAACATCGACGGGATGTACTGGCGCAACCGGAGCCTTTAACTTCTTAAACGGTGGTTCGGGTGCGACAGCCTTGCCAGGTTCGCCAACCGCTACCGGTACCAGTGGTACCATATCCATAACAGGCGTTACTGCTTTAACCCCCTCAGCTTATTATTGTGTTGTTTTTGGAGGTTCATCTGCCGTAACCAACCCTACATCAGCCGGAGTTTATAGCTACACTATATCTGACAATCAAGATACCGGTACGGAATATCTATCAATTCTGGGTTCTGGCACCAATGAAGCAATTAGCTTGACTAATGTTACCGTACCTCAATCCTTCACCTTAACCCTTGGTGGTACAACCGACTCCTTTACAGGAAATCTATCAACATCATCAGTTACATCCACCACGGGTGTTAACGCCACTGTCAGCTCTAACGCCGCCAGCGGAGTTGGTTTGTTCGCCTACGATAGTAACACTGGCCTTCACTCAACAAGTACTGGACATACAATATCTTCAACCAGTCCTAATAACACTTCAGCTCAAACAATTACAACCTCGGCTGAAGGATATATAACCAATGCTGTTTATCAAAGCAATACGGGCGGTGCTACCCTAACTGTAGCTACACCCTTTAATGGTACAGGTGCTACTGGTGACGGTCTAAGCCCTACACCTTCAGAGATTGCCTATAACAGTGCGCCAACTAGCTTTGCCATCGTCAAGATTAAGGAAAATGCCACAGTCACCGCTCTAACACCAAGTGCCGGTGACTATGCCGACACAGTCACTATTGTCGGTGCCGGTTCTTTCTAAGACATATTATCTACGTCAAGCATAATTGCTTTAGATATTCACTATATTGTATAATTTAGTCTGTAAAGAAAAGGGTATCTTAAAGAGGTAAAATAAACATGGCCGACTTCAAGGCAGTCCTGCTAGAACAAGAGATGTCTAGAAAAAAGTTCTTATTATATATAGGCCTTGCTATGCTGACATTATTTGGTCTAAATAACTTTATATCCTTATTGCAAGGTAAACAGATACCAGGTCAGCACCTTATTAACCAACCAGATCAAAATCCTGAAGCCTTTGGCACAAGGAAGTTTGGAGTTTAACTAACTCATGTATCCACAGAGACTGCCAATAGTTAACAGTGACGATGGCACCTGGGGCAATATACTAGACCAGTTCCTACAGCTTCAGCATGTCAATACCGGTAGCGACAGTCCCGGTAATGGCGGACACCAAAATGTCACCATTACTGCTGGAACAACTTTGGCCGCACCGCTAACATTTAACTCTGGCCCTCTTTTAACCACTCCAGCCATTGGCTCATTAGAGTTCCTTACCGATACCCTATACTTCACCATAACTACCTCTACTACTCGAAAAAAAGTCGCTATTTATGATGATTCATCGGGTGCCACAGGTGACACATATTATAGGACATCAACGGGGTACTTTGTTCGTCTGCCAATTGGTTCAGCGGGCCAGTATTTGGGGGTGTCTAGTGGCCTGCCGGCGTGGAATAATCTAACTTATGCTACCAGTACTAAGACAACCGGTTACAGTCTAACAACAACAGACGCCACCATCTTTGCTAATGCCACTAGCGGCAATGTAACCATAACATTGCCTCTGGCGTCAACAGTTGCTGGCTACCAGTTTAATGTTAAAAGAATAGATAGCTCAACAATCTACAGTGCTTCAGTAGCCTGTTCAGGCAGCGATACCATTGATGGCCAGTCATCAATTAGCTTTCCACAGCAATATATGTCGATGACCATGATTTCTAATGGCAGCGCTTGGTATATACTTTAATATTAGATGAGTTATCAACCACCATTCATTAACGGCGGACGTCTTAACGCTTCAATATCCGGCAATACAACTGGTACAGCTGCTTTAATGTCCACCGGCACTATGTATCTGGCTGGTGGTAGCAATGTAACTCTGAGCCAAAACTCTAACACTATTAGCATTGCGGCTGCTGCAGGTGGGGGCGGTGGTAGCTTGAATGTCTCTGCAGGCACAACCTCCAACAACCTGTCAGCGCTTACCTTTAGTAACTCAAATGGAGTTAGTTTTGGTCTAAATGGGTCTACGCTTACTGCTACTGTCCAAACTAACTACCTAACCACGGCAATGCAGTCTAACGCTGTGACTATTTCGAATATTAACCTGTCAGCAGGCACAACCTCCAACAACCTGTCAGCGCTTACCTTTAGTAACTCAAATGGGTTGGCATTTGGACTTAATGGCTCGACGGTGACGGGTTCATACACCGTACCTTCAATCGCAGGGCTCTTATCCGCCATTAACGTTTCTGCAGGCACAACCTCCAACAACCTGTCAGCGCTTACCTTTAGTAACTCAAATGGAGTTAGTTTTGGTCTTAACGGTTCTACAATGACGGGTAGTCACGCCATTAACGTTTCTGCAGGCACAACCTCCAACAACCTGTCAGCGCTTACCTTTAGTAACTCAAATGGGTTGGCATTTGGACTTAATGGCTCGACGGTGACGGGTTCATACACCGTACCTTCAATCGCAGGGCTCTTATCCGCCATTAACGTTTCTGCAGGCACAACCTCCAACAACCTGTCAGCGCTTACCTTTAGTAACTCAAATGGAGTTAGTTTTGGTCTTAACGGTTCTACAATGACGGGTAGTCACGCCATTAACGTTTCTGCAGGCACAACCTCCAACAACCTGTCAGCGCTTACCTTTAGTAACTCAAATGGAGTTAGTTTTGGTCTTAACGGTTCTACCTTAACCGGAAGTGTGAACCCCATAATTACTATGTATGCAGCCGGTAATACTGCCGTTAGTACTACTGGGACGGCCAATGTCTCAAGTATTAACTTTTATGGTGCTGGTGGAGCATCTGTTGAAGTTTCGGCTGGTAATGTGGTTATTTCTGCCCCTGCACTGGTGACTAGCTCTAGAATTATTTATCCTAACAACATCCTAACAGCCATCTCAGCTTTTGGTAATGGTAGTTTGTCGATTCAATATATGCCCGTCGATGGCTATATCACGGGTACGCGTCTAGATGGCTTAGTGTCTTGGAGCGCCTCGAGTTCAGGTGCTTCCAATACTGCTGCCATTGCCATGACTGCAATTGCCGGGATCTATACTCGTAATGCCTCGACGCTTTCTAGTGTATCGACCGGAACCACTCAAACAACTTATACCTATGCTTCTAACTCAGCCAACTGGGGATCAATTAACTCAATTATGCTACCCGTCTCTGTTCCTGTTAACATCAATATGACCCCAGGAGAGTATTATGTAGCTTTTGGATTTAGCACCAGCGCAAGTTCAATCGGGGCAAACACTACCAACTTAGCTCAAACCGTCTCAATGTATGGCGGCAACCAGATACAATCCGCCCTTAACTATGCTGAATGGTTAGCCGGCACAGCAACATCCAAAAACTTATACTCGGGAATGGGTCTATATGTTAGTGCTACAGCCGCGGTCCCAGCTACTATTGGCTTCGCAAGCATTAACCAAACTGGCGCTAACCTTTCTAGGGCCAATATTGCCATAGCGATAAGGAACTACTAGTATTAATAGAGTGTTTTATTTGGCAGTAGGGAGTATTAATGATGAAGCTGTTAATATCTAAGAAAGATATTATGATTTAAAATAGGTATATTTATGGCAAATAAGAAACCACAAATCGTGATGAGCAATGATAGTTATCATAACGATAGCAATTGGAGCGAACGTCTTGAAAAAGAAAAAACCTATCAGGATTTGTCGACCATTATTATATGTCCAACCAGGGGAATGATTCCTAGTAGGGTTGTTGCCAACTGGCAATATATGAGACCAATGAACCAGAAGGTAATTGGACCTATTTTTATGGAGCGAATGGAGGTTGGTGAAGCGTATAACCAAGGCATAAAGATGATCCTAGAAAACCCAGAACTCGCTAAATTTAAATATCTGCTAACTGTCGAAGAAGATAATTACCCTCAATACCCAGACGCACTATTAAAGCTTTATGAGAACATAGACAAATATGATTGCATTGGCGGACTCTATTGGACCAAGGGAGTAGGCGGCCAGCCAATGTGCTACGGTGATCCTAACATCAAGCCCCTAAACTTTATACCAAGAAATCCTGCTCCCAATGCTCTCACTCCCTGTAATGGTCTAGGTATGGGCTTTAATTTATGGCGGCTTAAAATGTTTAAAGATAAAAGATTTACCTACGGTGAATGGTTTAAGACGGTTCAATCTTTTGAGCCTAACGTCGGCGCCAAAGCTTACACCCAAGATCTCTATTTTTTTGAGAAGGCAGTCGGACTCGGCTACAAATTTGCATGCGATTCCAGAGTTCCTATAGTACACTGGGACAATGACAATCAAATAGCATGGTAAAGGAGTAATATGGCCAAACTTAAGATATCGATAGCTGGTGGGCAGAATATACCGGACGGTTTCGTTGGTATGGATATTGCTAAACTTAAGGGTGTTGCCTATGTAGGTGATATCTTAAAATTTGGCAAAGGCAGTGTTTGGGAGAAGATAAAGGATAAGTCGGTTGATCAATATGAATGTTCGCACTTCATAGAACACATTCCCCATGGCGATGGCTTTCATGATCCTTTCTTCCAGTTCTTCGATGAGGTCTATAGGACGCTTAAACCAGTCAAACTTGACCCAGATAATCCCAATGTTCCCTTAAATGGCTTTGCTACATTTGTAACCCCGTACTATACGTCGATGAGAGCCTTCCAGGATCCAACTCACCAACGCTGCATTACCGACATGACACTGTACTACTTAGATAAGAGCTGGCGGAAGATGAACAAACTGGATCATTATGACGTTAAATGTGATTTCAAATTCAGCGCCTTTTACAATATCAACGGCAGGCTTGTAAATCGCAACCAAGAATATCAGCAGAACGCTTTTCAGACTGAGTGGAACGCTATTGATGATCTTGTTTTCACTGTCTGGCGCGAAAAATAGGGCTTACCATAAAACATTGCGAAGAACATTAAGCTACAGCAAACTTTGGCTAATAACCTTGGGCATTCTTGTTGGCATATTTTGCCTTCCGATGGCGATGGGCCAAACAGTCCTAGCTACTAACCAGACATCACCACTGAAAGGCTTAACCGTCTCTCCGTCTATCAATTATCTTAAAGCTAATGCCGGCCAATCTTTAGCTGAAAGTATCAATGTAACTAATAATACTAGCCATATTTTGGTAGTTAATTTATCTACCGGTCAGTTTAGCTTCAATAACTACATTTACAGCTATCAGTTTTTACCATCCAGTAATAGATGGGTTCATTTAACTCAGACTCAAGTAGTTCTTGAGCCGGGCAAGGAACAAGCTATTCCTTACCAGCTTATGGTGCCTAGTGGCAGCCGTCCAGGCAGCAGCTACTTTTCGCTATTTGTAAGTGCTTCAGGACTGGGCGGTAGTCTCCATGACACTATTCAGGCAGCCTCTCTCATATTCTTAACAGTTAATGGTAAGTTAACATATGGCAGCAAGTTAATTAATCCCTCAATTCAAAGAGTAGTATTCGGTTCTCAGATCTCATATACCTTTAATATGGAAGATATGGGTAATGAATACTACTTTATTAATGCTTTTGGCGCACTTCACGGCCTAACGGCTTCTAATGCTGTTACAGGTGTTAGTCATCTGGTTGTTCCAGGCAAGATATTGTCTGTCAGTGGCACTATCCCCCATCCCATCCTTCCCGGGATATATAGGGCAGAGTTTGGCTACAGTCCATCTAGTGGCTCTCGAGTTGAAGTCCAGAGGTTAATTATATATATTCCGCCATGGTTCATAGCTCTGGTCTTAATAGTTTTACTGGCAGGCAATATTATCTATCTAAAAAAGCACCAGTCTACAAAGGAACAGCCGAAAAAGTAACACTCCCCGAGTAATTAAGGCTTGCTGCTAGAATATCTGTCAGAACACCAAATGTGACAGTAGTTGTATTACCGTTTATATATGGCCCGGTTGTGGCGACTAGTAAAACAGGGTGGGAAGTAATGCCGATGTAGTTAGATGATCCGTCTGTGTTATATCCCCAGGTATCTGCCGCTAAGGCAGCTTCAGTGGTATTGGAACTGGCCGGGATAGCATAACTGCCATTTGTTAGACTAGTTGAGCCGGTAGTAAATATAAAGAGATCATAGCCATTAACATCGCTTGATGTAACGGTCACGGTATTGCTGCCGCTACCCGTAAAGTTACTGCCGCTCGGAGTTAAACTAAATGATACATTGCCGCCAATAGCAATCGTTAGGCTAGTTTCTGACCCATAAGGTACATTAGCTCCATAATTACCCTGGCCATAAGGTGAGGCAAAGGCCATTTGCTGGAAGCTGGCAATAAGTAGAACGAAAACAAGGGCCATAAGAGGCCTCATCAGCAGTTTATTTAAGCTGTAGAAGCGGTTACTACGTTTATTCACGGCCATATCTCTCATTTTACCTCAACCAAGCCCAATTGTTTCTATCAACTAGTTAAAGCCAGTGCGGCCTAAGAACTCTTCTTCTTCTCTTAAACCTATTGGCAACTTTAAGGTATATTTCTTTTTCGCCTAACCAGAAACAGAAGACCATCAGGATGACTACAAAGTATGAAGGCCAGATAACTAACAGCCAATCTTTGGAGTTGGTCGCTATCCTAGAGATAATATTCGGCTTAGCAACTTTTGAATTCGGGCCAGTTAAGAAAGAAGTAGCTGCCGGTAGTCTAATAAAGGCTGCAGCTTGCAGGTACTGCTCAGAGCCATTACTATCTACAGCTGCCAAAGTTATCGGGAAGTAGCCATGTTTGGTGTACACATGACTAATAACAAACGCTGGGTCGCTGTTAAAGGTCATTTGCTGTGTATTGCCGTCACCCCAGTTAATTGTTACACGGTAAGGAGGCGTCCCACCATCTAAGCTAATAGTAGTCGAGAACCGGCTATCGATCGTAACTGCGCTGAAGCTAAAGTTAGTAGTTAGTAGTAGTGGAACTGCACTGGAAACGCTATTTAATGGAGAAACAGCATTAGGGTTGCTAGAACTGCCGCTAGTAGCAGGGATGGTTGTAGCTGGAGAAGTTGGCGGTACATAGTTGACGGTAATACTCGGCGTAGAAGGACCGGCATTATCTGTTATGTTATAGTCTTGAGCCTGAAGAACGTTAGTACCGGGATATAGGCCGGTCTCAACAGTAAAGGTATTATTCGTACACCAGGCAACGCCACCCGTTTCACCGTTTCTAACTAAAATAACGTAACTATTAGTCGGGCAGGTACCGTCAACTTCTACCGGTGAAGTAGCTAGAGTGTCACCATCTGTTGGCCTAGTAATAATTGCTCCCTGGACTAGAGGTGGAGCGTTTACTGTTCCTGTTATAGTAATTGAGCCAGCTGCTACAGCAGTTGTTAGGTCAACCAAGAGAACGCCCACACAAAGTAGGAACATAACATTGGCCGGATGAAGAAAAAGTCTTTTATGCAGCGGTCTCTGAGTCCGTCTTTCTTTAATGGCCAGATTTCTTTCGCTTGTTCTCTTACCGAAATGCTTTGTTCGTCGCGAAGAGCCTATTTTTGGGTTCTTAGTTTTAAACATTTTTGATTTTTAAAAACTAGGCATATTATAGCATAAATTAATCAAAAACTACCCCTTTATTTACTTAACTTATTTGGACTAAGTTTGTCTTTTCTCTAGTGTTTTGGTTAGAATGATTACGTTAACGATTAAATATGTAAAGTGTTTAAGAAAAAAATACCATCCGTAATACTTAGTTCGGCCATTTTTGCGGCTGTTGTTTATAATATTTGGCCGTTGGCATATATTGTTGATTCCAAGGCCATTAACAATAGTTATTTTAGTGTTCTAGAGCTCCCCGGCAAGCCTTATGCCTGGTTATTTATACTGGGTGATATTCTAACCGGTGCAGCCATAACGCTAACTGCTTTAGTAATTTGGGGAACTAAAACATTCAGCCCTAAGATTTTGCTAAGTTATCTAATTTTTGGTCTGTCGACATTGCTTGATGCTATAGTACCTATTTCCGGCCACTGCGTGAGTAGTGTTTTGGCTTGCGGTATAGCTCCCAGCCAAATATTTACCTTCCATGATATTTGCAGTCTCTTAGCTGCCGCCGCCATATTCTACGGTTTATTAATCTGTCGACGTCAGATACGAAGAGTCGATGGTCCAAGTCGAATCTATGAATGGATATCCTACACCCTTTGGTTCTGGTGTCTAGCTGGCCTATTTTTGATTTTGAGTATCGTTATGGATGACCTAACAACTTTATCCCAAGGAATATACATAGCCGCCTGCGGCATAGGTCTGGTTGCTATACCGCTCAGCTTGTTTAAGTCAGACACATCTAAGAGTTAGTTAAACCTAAAAATATATTACGTTCTATTCATTAGCTAAATCACGCTGATTAAAAGCAATGATACCGATTAGACCGAGAATTAATGCAATAACGGCCAAGATAATATTTACCGACCAATCAGGCGTGGCAGCCGGGGCAAAAGCCATATGATTTAAAATTGAAGTATCTATGATCCAGTGATTGATATTAATCCCCGAGCTTAACATATCGATTAGAAAAGACCAGGCAATAAGGCCGTAAGCTAAGAAACTAGTTATTCGCGGACGAACACCAAGCGTAAATATTCCAACACCGAAGATAAATAACACCGGGAAGATAATGTTTACTCCAGCTTGAATTAAACTACTAAACGAAATGCCATCGTTTTGACCGAGCATGCCAAGCCAGGCGCCGATGCCGGAAACCAAACCGCCTAATATAACAACAGATAGGCTCAATCCGATACGTCCCAGTAACCAGCGTAAACGGCTAACTGGTCGAACCAGCAGATTATCTAGATAGCCGTTAGCTTCTTCGCGGCGGATGGTGGCAGCACTACTAGCCGCATAGCACATCATTAGCGTCATTTGCAATAAAAAGACAACTCCTAAAAAGGCCAATACGCCAGCTATGTGGTCCTGGTGGGACAGGCGATTCAGTATATTACTAGCAGTTTTAGATTGATCAAAAGCCTGGGACACCGATTTGCTAAGTGAGCTGTAGATTATGGCCATAATGCCAATTGCCACCAGCCAGCTCAAACTAGCAGTGCGAGTTAAACGAACAGCTAAGCCTAGAGTTGAATTAAGTAGTTTATTACGAGGCTTAGCCATATCCTTATCGGCAAAAGTGCTGGCTCCTAAATCGCGCTTACCGGCATAATATACACTCAAACTGCCCAGTAATAGGGCCAGGGCGAAAGTCGGCAGTAACCAAATTGGTTTATCGCTGGTTAGGGGACGAACATTCTCGATCCAGCCAAGTGGTGTCAGCCAAAGTAGCCAGTGTGCACTAGTAACGTCACCAATTGCTTTTAATACATAACTAATCCCAAAAATAGCGGCAGCGACACTAGCAGCTCGGCTACGAGTTGGCATTAGCTGGCTCGTTAAGGCCCCGAGCATCATAAATACCAGTACACCGCCAATGACTACCAAGGCATAGAATAAAGAGTCGCCGACAGAGATATTAACCGCATGGTATTTACCAACAAGGCTAAAGGCCACGGCCAATATAACGTAGAAGACAACCAAACTGGAGCATAAACCGGCTAATATATTTACCGCCGCTCTTCGAGCGGTAGTCTGACCAGACAATAGTAACTCACTCCGGCCGGCTTCTTCTTCGCCCCTAAACATTTTAGTGGCCAGTAAAAATGCCCAAATCGCACCAATCATAACCATAACGGCCAAAGTGTTCCAAACTACATAGCCGGCAATTGAAGATGGATTATGAATCGGCCCAAGTAATACTTTGATACCGATATTGTTGCTAAATGTCGCACCGACCTTTTGGCGATCAGCAACTGTCGGATAGGCTTTAACAAAGCCAATTGCCTTAGAAGCGACAAATATCCCAAATAGCAAAGCCCAAATACTGGCACTGCGAAAAGTCTGGCGGGCAATAAATCGTCCAATTACAGTTTGCGGTGAATGGAAACGCCGTATTGAAATTTTTGCAGCCTCTGGATCAGTGTTACTCATTATCTACGGCCTGATTACGAACATCTTCGTCGCCATATAGCGAAAGAAATAATTCCTCCAAGGAAGGTTCGCGACTTAGTAAGGTTTTAGGATGAGCCTTAATAATTTCCTGAAGCAACGGTTCGATCGGACCGCGAACCTGGCAACTTAAGATATGGCCGGCGATTTTAACGTCGCTGACACCGTCTAGATGACTGACATGGGGTGGTGCACTGTCAAATGTCGCTTCAACCGAGACGGCCGATAAATGACGCATCTGAGCCAGCGTACCGAGTTCGACTAGTTTACCGGATCTTAGAATGCCAATCCGGTCACAGAGCGCTTCAACTTCCTCTAGGACGTGCGAAGACAAGAATAGTGTCTGACCGTTGGCTTTTGCCTCCAAGACGCATTCCTTAAAAGCTTGTTCCATAATCGGGTCCGAGACCGCTGGTCGGCTCATCCATAACCAGTAATTTAGCGCGCGTCGAGAAAGCGGCAATAATATTGATTTTCTGACGGTTACCTTTTGAATAAGTGCGGATTTTTTTATCTGGGTCAAACTTAAAACGCTTGACTAGCTGTTTCTGATATTTTTCATCTATTTGGCCATGCAGTTTAGCTAGCAGGTGTAATGTTTCGGCACCGGTTAGTGAAGGCCAAAAAATTGCTTCGCCTGGCACGTAAGCCAGTTGACGATGAGTTCTAACTTTATCTGTTTGAGTATTGATGCCAAAGATTTCGGCACTACCGCTAGTTGGTTTAATTAGGCCTAGAAGTGCTCTAATAGTAGTTGTTTTGCCGGCCCCATTAGGACCTAGATAACCGAGAATTTCACCCTGATAAACGTCCAGATTTAATGGTGATAGGGCAACTAGCGATCCATAGTGTTTACTTAATCCCTTAGTGTGAATGGCAACATTGTCCATACCGATTCCTTATTTTTTTAAATTTATGACCACTAATAGTCTCAATAAATGACTAAATTCACAACTGGCTTACGGTTAGGTTATTAATTTTTTGACTATCAAACTAATGCTATCATAGAGCGATAACTTAGCTAAATTATGCTTGGTTAAATTGACTATATTAAAGAAGATAAAACGTATAAAATAGACTGGCAATAAATAAACTGAGGAGATGACTATCGAATGCCGCAACCAGTTGTACTGACAAAAGATTTAAAGAAGTATTTTTCTACCAAAAGAGGCCCAATCAAGGCTGTTGATGGAGTTAACCTATCTATCCCTAGCGGCGAGATATTCGGATTCTTAGGACCAAACGGTGCTGGTAAAACTACCACCCTGCGTATGCTTGCTACTCTTATGCCGCCTACTAGCGGCAGTATTACTATAGCTGGTTATGATGTTATTAAAGATCCGGATGAAGTCCGTCGCCACATTGGCTATGTTGGCCAAAATGGCGGATCTGACCGTCCCGCTACGGGTGTAGAGAACCTAATTCTTCAGGGTCGACTATACGGAATGTCCCACCAGGAAGCAAAAGCGAGAGCAGCGGAGCTTATTAAATTGCTTCAATTAGATGAGTTCGCCGATAGAATAGTTTATTCCTATTCAGGCGGACAAAGACGCAGATTGGATGTCGCTGTAGGCATTATGCATCACCCAGAAGTGCTGTTTTTGGATGAACCAACTGTCGGCCTTGACCCTCAGAATAGGGCAAATTTATGGGATGAGATTATTAAACTTAAAAACGAAGGCGTGACCGTTTTTTTGACTACTCATTACATGGAAGAAGCCGACATTCTGTCTGATCGGCTGACGATTATAGACGAAGGTAAAATTGTAGCCGAAGGCACGCCAAAAGCATTAAAAAAAGATGTTGGCGGCGATTGTATTACCATCAGCATAGATAATCAGCCGGAAGACGGGCCGAAGTTAATAACACTTTTAATAAAAGAAAAATTTACCCAAAAAGTTAACGAGGAAGATGGCTATATAAAGATCTATGTTAAAAGCGGGGCAGACGCGGTCACTCAGTTTATGAAACTAGTAGACCTGCAAAAGATCAAACTACAGACAATAATAGTTACCGAACCATCGCTTGACGATGTATTCTTACTAAAAACAGGTTATTCATTAAGAGATAAGGAGGCCCAAGAATGAAAACCCTAAATGATATAAGACTTCTTTTTTGGCGCAAAATGCTGGAGACGCTCCGTAACCCGATATATATAGTTGTCAGCATGTTAACCCCGGTCGTCTATCTATTACTCTTCTCACCACTTCTTAAAAAGCTCCACATACCAGGATATAGCTCTTCTGACGTCCTTAATTTATTTGTACCAGGTTTGCTGGTAATAGTTGCCTTTTTGAGCGGACTTTTTGTCGGCTATACCATGATTGATGAGGTAAAAACCGGCGTAGTTGAGCGGTTTCGGGTTACACCAGTCAGCCGTTTTGCACTTCTTGCCGGCAGGGTTTTAAGGGATCTGGTCAATACTCTTGTGATCATCGTCTTTTTCACCTTAGTTGCTATTCCATTTGGCTTTCATATACATATTCTTGGCTACCTGGTTTTGTTGGTCTTGGTTGCCCTTCTTCTAATTACTACTTCGTCGTTTGGTAACGCCCTAGGGCTTATTTTAAAAGATGAAGATAGATTATCACCAATAGTTCAGGGTATTAACTTACCCATAATTTTACTATCCGGCATGCTGCTCCCAATGATCCTGGCACCTACCTGGTTGCAGGTAATCGCCCATTTTAACCCCGCATATTATGCCGTTAATGCCGGCCGCTTATTAGTTGCTGGCCATGTTTTCAGGGCTCAAGTAGGAGAAGCGTTCCTATTTCTAGTCCCCCTGACAGCTTTTGTGGTGGCTTGGGCCACCAGAGCATTCAATCATGCACTGTCTTGAAACGAATTACAGCCATAAGGGGAGTAAAATAAAGATAAGGAGGATAAAATGTCAGACATAGATCAATTACTTAGTCTTAACAATAAGGCGGCCATCGTAACTGGCGGTGCCAGGGGTATCGGTTATGGGATAGCTTATCGTTTAGCTGAGGCCGGAGCAAAGGTGCTTATAGCGGATATTGACGAAGCCTCAGCCCAACAAGCTGCTCAAGAGCTGATAGCTAAAGGTATGTCAGCCGAAGCTCTTCGGGTCGATATATCGAGCGAAGAGGATGTTATTTCTATGGTCAAGTATTGTAAAGATAAGTTTGGCTCACTAGATATTTTAGTGAACAATGCCGGCATTTATCCGTCTACCCCCATAATGCAAATGTCAAAAGATCAATTTGACAAAGTTATTGACGTTAATCTAAAAAGTGTTTTCTTAACGACTAAACATGCTGCCGAAGTAATGAAGGAGCAAGGTGGTGGCAAGATTATTAATATTAGCTCCATTGATGCTCTTCATCCCTCAATGGTTGGTCTAGCCCACTACGACGCTTCAAAACACGGAGTCTGGGGATTTACCAAAAATTCAGCCTTAGAACTTGCACAATATAAAATTACTGTCAATGCTATTGCCCCCGGTGGCATTAATACGCCAGGAGCTTCCACGGCAAGCCAAGGTATTTCTGCCGAGCAACAAGCCGCTCTAGCTCAAGCTTTTATGTCCAAGATTCCACTACATCGAATGGGAGAGCCGGACGATATCGGCAAGGTTGCCCTCTTTTTAGCCAGCGACATGTCCAACTATATGACTGGCTCACAGATTGTTGTCGATGGCGGCGTCTTATTAACTTAAATGGTATAACCCTTTAGGCGCTTAACTTTTCTTCTGTCTTTTTAGTATCAATGGTAGTTTTAATGATTGTATCGGGAGAAAGTGAGATGCTGTCGATACCTTCTTCTACCAGAAATTTAGCAAACTCGGGATAGTCAGATGGGGCTTGGCCGCACAGACCAATCTTGACTTTCTTAGCTTTTGCAACCCTGATAACTCTTCGGATAAGCTGCTTAACAGCCTCGTTATTTTCATCGTAAATATGGGCAACAGTGTGGTTGTCCCGGTCGACGCCAAGTGTTAGCTGGGTTAAATCATTTGAGCCAATCGAAAATCCGTCAAACAAGTCGGCAAATTGTTCGGCCAAAATAACATTAGAGGGAATTTCAATCATGACATAAACTTGAAAGCTATTCACGCCCTGCTTTAATCCTTCCTTTTCCATAATAGCTAGAACTTTTCTGGCTTCGTTTAGATCGCGGCAAAATGGAATCATCGCTTTAACGTTAGTGATTCCCATCTCGTCACGAACTTTCTTAAGAGCTTTACATTCAAGCTCGAAGCCTTCCTGGTAGGCCTCACTGTAGTATCGGCTGGCTCCCCGCCAACCTATCATCGGGTTGTTCTCCTGAGGTTCAAATTGCTTTCCACCTATCAAATTAGCGTACTCATTGGTTTTAAAGTCGCTAAACCGGATAATCACATCCTTCGGATAGAAGGCTGCGCCGATGGTACTAATTCCCTCGGCGAGTTTGTCTATAAAATACTGCTCTTTGTTCTTATATCCCTTTGTTAATTCGGTTATCGTGGCCCGAGCTTTTTCGTCAGTAAGTTTATTATAGTGAATTAATGCTAAGGGATGGATTTTTATGTGTGAATCAATAATAAATTCTTCACGAGCTAGTCCAACACCATCATTTGGAATCATCGAGTATTTAAATGCTAAATCGGGCGAACCAATGTTCATCATGATCTTAGTTTTTGGCCTTGGCAGGTTAGAAATATCCGTCTTATCGACTTTGTATTTTAAGATCCCCTGATAAACAGTGCCGTCATCACCCTCGGAGCAGCTGACTGTAACAGGACTTTTGTCGGCAATCTTTTGTGAGGCATTGCCGGTGCCAACTACGCATGGTATGCCGAGCTCCCGCGAGACAATAGCCGCGTGACAAGTGCGTCCACCTTTATCTGTGACAATAGCGGCAGCACTTTGCATGATCGGTACCCAATCAGGATCTGTCATTTCAGTGACCAAAACGTCTCCTTCTTTGAAAAGATTTATATCTTTTATATCCATAATCTTTGAGACGTTGCCAGTACCAATTTTATTGCCGACACTAGTCCCCTTGGCTAGTACCGGACCATCTTCAAGCAGCTTATATTCTTCAATAATATTTACATTGCGGCGTGATTCGACAGTTTCCGAACGAGCCTGGACAATATATAACTTACCATCAGCATCATCCTGGGCCCATTCCATATCCATTGGCTTGCCATAATGTTTTTCGATTTCCATTCCCCATTTAGCTAGGGTTCTGACCTGGTCATCGTTAATAGACAATCTTTCCCGGTCAATCATGGGAACCGGAATATTTTTAGTCCGGCTACCGAATGTCGGGATCATCTTTAGTTTTTTAGAACCAACCCTTCTTCTTAATATTGCCATGGTTGGCTTAAAGACAACGAACTCATCGGGACTGACATGACCCTGAACAATGTTTTCGCCAAGTCCGTAAATTGAGGTAATAACAACGGCATTACGGAAGCCGGATTCAGTGTCAATAGTGAACATAATACCGGCAGTCCGAGCGCGGACGGCAACCATTTGCTGTACGCCGACAGACAGGGCTACCTTCATATGGTCAAATTTATTTTCAACCCTATAAACAATTGCTCGATCTGTATATAGTGAAGCAATACATTTCTTAAGAGAGGTGATTACCTTTTTCACCGGCAATATTTAAATATGTCTCCTGCTGTCCAGCGAAAGAAGCGTTTGGCAAGTCTTCAGCCGTAGCTGATGAGCGGATGGCAACAACTAAATTTTTCTTACCGCAAATATGACTTAATTCACGGTAGGCCTCAATAATTTCTTTTTTGAAATCTGCTGGCAATTTAGCACGAATAATCATTGCCCGAATCTTAGCGCCTCGTCGTTCCAGATCTTTGACATTGCTTATATCAACATCAGTCAAGATTTCTGCAATTTTGTCCTGAATGCCGGCTTTGTCGAGAAAATAAAAATATGCCCCGGAAGTAGTCGCAAAGCCATTGGGTAGATTAATTCCTTTAGGCATAAGGTATCGGTACATTTCGCCGAGTGATGCATTTTTCCCGCCAACCTGGGGGACGTCAGGCAAAGATATTTCTTTGAAAAATTTTACATATTTATACATATTGCTATTTTGTTAGATGTTATTGTCCTAATTATATCAGCATGCATAACCTTTAGCACTATGCCACTTAGATAGTTCTGCTTAGTTCAAGTGCTATACTAAAAAATAATGTCAGACAAGATAGGAACAATCTCAGCGTGGTTAGGAGCCGGTTCCATTGACATCTTTGGTAGCCCCTTTTCCGGAAAAGATACCCAAGCCCACAAATTAGCAGAACTATTTGGTGGTGAAGTTGTGGCCGGCGGTGATATCGTCCGAAGTCATGATGATCCGGAGAAAATTGAAGACGTCATGGCAGAGGGTGGCATTATTCCATCAGATTTTTATTTAAATCTGGTACTGCCGTATTTATCTGGCGGTCAATTTAACAATAAACCTCTAATCTTAAGCGCTGTCGGTCGTTCCAGCGGCGAAGAGCCTAGTGTCATTAAAGCCGCCAATGATTCCGGACATCCGCTTATGGCAGTAATCAATCTTAAGCTAACTGAAGATGAAATATGGCGAAGATTCAAAGCATCTCAGGCTAGTCATGACCGTGGTAATCGGTCAGACGACCAAACCGATGCCATAAAAACAAGAATCAAGAAATTTAAAGAAAGAACCATTCCGGTAATTGATTTTTACCGAAACAGCAAACTGTTAATTGAAGTTGACGGATCGTTAGAACGCGATGAAGTTACTAATGAAATTATTGAAGGTCTGCTTAAAAATATATAACAATAAAGTTAGGCGTTAGACGGGGTAGTGTCAATTTTAGTAACTGTTGAACTAATCTTTAAGCCATTATCGGATATATCATATGTAACGATTTCACCGAATGGCATCTCGGTATGGCTAATAGTTTCGTCGCTTATTGACTCAATATACTTAGCCAATGCCCTAAGACTATTGCCGTGAGCAACAATTAAAATATTCTTTCCTTGCTTTAATAGAGGCAGGATAGTGGTTTGGTAAAAAGGAACAGTTCGATCATATACCATCTTGAGTGTTTCGCCGTTAGGTATCGGCACATTCCATCCGCGGCGGATCTGGTCAAAGGCATCATCGCCGATCTTTTCCTTAATTTCCCACTTATTTTTTCCGGTGTAGTCACCGTAGTCACGTTCGTTCAGTTCTTTAGCCGTAATTATCTTAACGCCCAGTAGTTGAGCAGTGTCGAGCATTCCTTCCAAAGTTTCGCGGGTTCGAATTTGTTCAGAGCAATAGGCAATATCAATCGAAATTGCTAGTTTCCTGAGCGATTGACCCAACAGGGCAGCATCCTTAAATCCTTTTTCGCTCAAGTGAACATCGGTAAGTCCAGTCCAGCGGCCAACAGCGTTCCACTCTGATTCGGTATGTCTAGCAACCAGAAGTTTGCCAGTTGTAACTTTATCCGGCACAATTTTGTTAGGCGTATTGCCATACCAAAAATTAATAATATTTTGAGCGGTCACTTGATTAATGCGTTTGATAGCCTCAACAGTGTTAAAAGCATTGTGAGGGCTAATAATAACATTGGGCATCTTCTCCAGCGCAGATATTTCAACGCTATGTGCCAAAACTTCAGGCGGCAGGACATCACTTCTTAGCAGAGCAGCCTCTTCATTGTAATTGAGCAAGGCTTCTCCCTCGACCACATCAATGACAGCACCGCCAAGTTGGCCATTGTCTAGTAGTTCGAACAAGGCCTTGGTATCAACTAGTTCACCACGGGCGGTGTTGATTAAAATAGCTCCCGGCTTCATCCTACTTAGCCGGTCCCGGTTCATAAGATGATGCGTTGAAGGCAAATATGGCGCGTGAAGAGAGATGATATCAGCTTGATCAAGCATTTCGTTTAGACTGACGTATTTGAAATGAAGTTTGTCCTCCAGTTCATTTTTTGGATAACTATCATAGGCAATGGTCTTCATCGAGAAACCATCGGCAATCTTAAGAACTTTTTGGCCAATATGGCCGGTGCCGATGACACCGAATGTTCGGCCAAAAAGATCATGCCCCATTAAGCTCTCCGAAGAGAAACGTTCGTTATCGGCATTAAAAACAGCTGGTAACTTACGAGTTAGAGCCAAAAGAAGGGCAAAGGTATATTCGGCAACCGTCTGCTCCCCATAAGTTGGAACGTTTACAACTGTAATACCGTGATCTCTGGCAGCGTTAAGGTCAACATTGTTATATCCTGTCGAGCGGCAAGCGATTAATTTAAGCTTTGGCAGCGCTTCAATTATTTCTCGGGTTACGCTGCTTGATACAAAAACAGAAATGACTTCCGTTTCGGGATTGCTGTTGCCTAGTTCCAGGCTGCCCTCAACATACTCCCAGTGATGATCGGTGTCCTTTAGGCAAGCGCTGAGCTGTTGTCTATCTAATTCGGTAGCATCATAAAAATAGAGTAGGGCCATATAAGCATTAATTATACATAAGAACTATGAGAGAATAATACTATGAAGATAAATCGAATAGTAGCCAGGCAGATTCTAGACTCTCGTGGCGACCCAACGGTTGAAGCTGATGTTTGGCTGGAGGATGGGACGTTCGGTCGAGCAGCTGTACCTTCAGGTGCCTCAACAGGGAAATATGAGGCGTGCGAACTCCGAGATGGTGACAAAGCATATGGTGGCAAAGGTGTTCTTAAGGCGGTGGCAAATATTGAAGGCGAAATTGCCAATTGCCTGCACGGGACAGCGGCTGACGACCAATCCCTGATCGACAAAAAGATGATTGACCTTGACGGCACGCCAAATAAATCTAGACTGGGAGCAAATGCTATTTTAGCCGTTTCACTTGCCTGTGCCCATGCTACCGCCAAAGCAAAGCAGGTACTTTTATACGAATATATCAATGAGATAGCCGGTAGACCACCTAAATCCTTGCCAATGCCGATGATGAATATTTTAAATGGCGGTAAACATGCCTCTAACTCCTCGGATTTCCAGGAATTTATGATCATCCCTATTGGAGCAAACAGCTATGCAGAAGCAGTACGGATTGGCAGTGAGATATTTCATGCTCTTAAAAAAGAAATTGCCTCATTCGGTTTGTCAACCGCAGTTGGCGACGAAGGCGGTTTTACCTACCCGGTTAAAGCAAATACCGACATGCTCGATTTACTGCTTAAAGCTACAGAAACTGCGGGGTATATAGCTGGCGTTGATATCAGTTTTGCACTTGACGTGGCGGCATTAGAATTTTACCAAGATGGTAAATATACCTTGAAAACTGAAAATCGGTCTCTTGACAGTGTGGAGATGATCGATTATCTAAAAGACATTGCTAAAAGCTATCCTGTTTTATCCATTGAAGACGGCTTAGATCAAGATGACTGGGACAATTGGCGCCTACTGACGAATCAGCTTGGTTACTTGCAGCTGGTTGGTGATGATTTATTAGCAACCAATATCGACAGACTAAAGAAGGCCATTAATTTACATGCCGGTAATGCAATTTTAATCAAACCCAATCAAATTGGAACACTCAGCGAAACGATTCAGGCCATTCAGTTAGCTAAACAGAGTGGCTGGCGGACAATTGTATCGCACCGTAGCGGCGAAACTGAAGATGTGACCATCACCCACTTAGCCATCGGTACTGGTGCTGATCAAATTAAAACAGGCAGTTTGTCTAGAACTGAACGCACCGCTAAACATAATGAGATAATGCGTCTGGAGGCCATAGACCAGACTATTCACCTAGCCAAACCATTTAACGTCAGCAACAATTCAATACCGTCAATAAACCAATTCTAATTCTTGATAAATACAACTAAACCAGCTAATTGTAATTATTAACCAGAAACTGTAGTATGATAAATATGATTTACATGAGGAAATAAGTTATGTTCCCAAAATTTGCCGGTTCTGTAACCGTAGGCGAGCGCGGACAGATAGTAATCCCCGCTGAAGTCAGGGCGAAGCTGCAGATTGGTCCAGGCGATAAGGTACTTGTTTTTACAAGAAGCGATGGAAAAGATATATTAATGACTAAATCTGAAAATTTTGAAAAAAGAGCTGAAGCAATGTTTGACCATTTTAAACCGCTCCTAGCTGAAGTTAAGAAAGCAACTAAAACAAATAATACGGGATCTAAGAAACATTAAAATTGCGTAAACTTGCTTATTACTTTATACCCTACCTTTTACCCTTAGTGCTCTTATTGGCCTTAGTTTACGGCCAAACCTGGGCCACTCTAGCTTTGCCTAATTATATGGCGACAATTATCGACAAAGGCGTCGTGGCCAGTAATACACACGTTATTTACCATACCGGACTTCGAATGATTATTATCGCACTGCTAGGCGGCGTCTTCATGGTTTGTGTCAGTTTTGTAGCTACCCGAATGGCTACTAGCTACACCCGTAAGATCAGGGAAGCAATTTTTACTAAAGTCGAAAGATTTTCTCTAGTAGAGTTTAATAGCTTCTCCAGCTCTTCTCTAATTACTAGATCAACAAATGACGTCCAGCAAGTTCAGCAAGTTCTAGTCATGCTGCTTCGCCTAGTTTTTATGGCGCCCTTCTTAGGTGTCGGAGCTATCATTAAGGCCTACCATTTAGCTCCCTCGATGACCTGGATAATGGCTGTCGCTATTGCTGCCCTAATCCTAGTGGTCGCCAGTCTATTTACCTTAGTCTTGCCCAGGTTTCAGAGGGTCCAGAAGTTAGTCGATCGTCTTAATCTTGTAACTCGGGAATTTTTAACTGGCATACGGGTAATAAGAGCCTTCAACCGTGAGAAACGGGAAGAAGATAAATTCAACGATGTCAATAAAGATTTAAGATCAGTTAATACTACCGTTAACCGCCTGCTGGCTGCTATGCAGCCGACAATGATGCTTATCATGAATGGTGTCAGCATACTTATAGTCTGGGTCGGCGCTCACGAAGTTAGCTCCGGTCACTTGCAGATAGGCGGTATGTTGGCCTTCGTTCAATACGCGCTATATGGCATCATGGCCTTTTTGATGATATCTATCATCTTTGTATTTGCTCCTAGAGCCATGGTATCAGCTGAGCGCATCGAAAAGGTATTAGAAACCGAGCCGGCTGTAGCTGATCCCCTGCAGTCTGAAAAATCACTGGACAGCGAACGCGGTATTGTTGCCTTTAATGACGTAACCTTTGCCTATGCCGGGGCCGATAGGCCAGTGCTTGAACACATCACATTTAAAGCATATCCGGGTCAAACCACGGCTTTTGTCGGCAGTACCGGCAGCGGGAAATCAACCCTCGTAAACTTAATCCCTCGTTTTTATGATGTAACAGAAGGTCAAGTATTAATTGATGGTGTTGATGTTCGTAAGATGACTCAAGCAGATCTCCACCGAAAGATTGGCTATATACCGCAAAAAGCAGTCCTATTCTCTGGGACGATAACAAGTAACATAGCTTACGGATCGCCTAAAGCAACTCCAGCAGAGCTTAATCAAGTTGCTGGCGTGGCTCAGGCTTCAGAATTTATTGACCTACTGGAAGACAAGATGGAAAGCCCCATATCTCAGGGTGGCACCAATATCTCAGGCGGTCAAAAACAGCGGCTTAGTATTGCCAGGGCTCTAGCATATAAGCCGGAGATATATATTTTTGACGATAGTTTCTCGGCTCTTGACTTTGCGACTGACGCCAAACTGCGTAAAGCCCTAGAAAAAGAAACACTCGATAAGACCGTCTTAATAGTCGCTCAGCGTATTAGTACGATTATGCATGCTGACAATATTATCGTTATTGATGATGGCCGGATAGTCGGGCAGGGGCGGCACGAAGAACTATTAAAAAACTGTAAAATCTATCAAGAAATCGCCGAGTCTCAGTTATCCGAAGAAGAACTAAAAGAGACGCTTGGAACATTTAAATCCCAAGACGCAGGAGCCGCTATATGAGCGATGTGCAAAGACCACCAGCAAGACCAGTTGGCCTAGGCCTAGGGCGCAGTGCCGGTAGAGGCGGCCCTATTGCCTTTGGTACCGACAGGGCCAAGAACTTTAAAGGCACGATGAAACAGCTCATCAAGTACCTCCGGCCGTATTGGCTTCGACTGTCCGTAGTCTTCGTCTTTGCCATAATAAGCACTTCCTTTATGATCGCCGGACCAAAGCTTTTAGGAGATATGACTAATGACGTGGTTGATGGCTATGTCGCTCAGCATGCCAGTAGCGAGATTGTAAGCGAACTGCCAAAAGGCATTAAATTGCCGTCGCATATGACCGGCCAGCAATTATTATCCCATCTGCCATCTAAGTTTTCAGACAAAATTCCAGCTAGCGCGAAATCAGCCATTTCAAAGGTTATATTTACTAACGGACATGCTGGATTTAACTTCCATAGTATTGCCGATCTAGCCATCCTGCTAGTAGTAATTTATATTGTCAGCGCCGCTTTCTCCTACGGCCAAAGCTGGCTGATGACCGACATGGTGCAGCAGCTAACCTATAGATTCCGTCATGATATAGCTCGTAAGATCGACCATTTACCGCTAAAGTACTTTGATAATCAGCCATACGGAGAAATTCTTAGCCGAGTCACCAATGACGTCGATACAGTCGGTCAAAACCTAAACCAAAGCCTAACCCAGATTATTACCTCCGTAGTCATGGTTATAGGCGTAATTGGC
This sequence comes from uncultured bacterium, assembly GCA_963762395.1. GTDB lineage: Bacteria > Patescibacteriota > Saccharimonadia > Saccharimonadales > UBA4665 > JAJZKE01. Next base: position 80,304 of record CAVXKL010000001.1, read on the forward strand.
ATGATGTTTACCATTAGCTGGAAATTAGCCTTGATTGCTCTTGCCATGATCCCGATTAGCTTTGGTCTAAGCACCCTAATAATTAAACGTTCACAAGGCTATTTTATGGGCATGCAAGATAGTCTAGCCGAGCTCAATGGGCATGTTGAAGAGATGTTTTCCGGCCACGTAGTTATGCGGGCATTTAACGGCGAACAGCGTTCCATTGCCACCTTTAGCAAGCTGAATAATAAACTTTATGGCAATGCCTGGAGATCGCAGTTCCTTTCCGGCTTGCTGATGCCTATTACTCAGTTTGTCGGTAACCTAGGCTTTGTCGGCGTGGCAGTTGGTGGCGGCTGGCTGGCAGTCCAAGGTGCCATTAGTATTGGCGGCATTCAATCATTTCTAATTTACATAAACCTACTGAACCAGCCAATCGTCCAGGCTGCTAACGTAGCCAATGTTCTGCAGTTAGCCGCAGCGGCTGCCGAGAGAGTTTTTGATTTTCTTGGCGAAGATGAAGAGTCTCCCGACCCGGTAGACCATAAAGTGCTGAATGAAGTTAAGGGTGATGTTGTCTTTGATCATGTTAAATTTGGCTACTATCCAGATAAAACAATCATAAAGGACTTTACTGTCGACATAAAAGCCGGACAACGCATAGCTATAGTCGGTCCAACAGGTGCCGGCAAAACCACCATGGTCAACTTGCTAATGCGTTTTTATGATGTAAATGATGGCCACATCAGGATAGAGGGCGTCGATACCCGCGATATGAAACGGGCTGACGTGCGAAAGATATTCGGCATGGTACTGCAGGACACCTGGCTATTTAACGGCAGCGTAAAAGATAATATTGCCTACGGCAAAGATAATGCCACAATGGATGAAATTGTCGATGCCGCTAAGGCTGCTCATGCTGACGGCTTTATTCGCGCCCTGCCCGGTAGCTACGAAATGGTTTTAGACGAAGAAGCAGGCAATTTAGCTCAAGGCGAGAAACAGCTTATTACAATTGCTAGGGCCATGCTAGCTGATCCGCCAATGCTAATACTCGATGAAGCTACCAGCTCAGTAGATACTCGTACCGAAGTATTAATCCAAAGTGCCATGGAAAGGCTAATGAGGGGACGAACCAGTTTTGTGATCGCTCATAGACTAAGCACTATCCGTAATGCTGATCTAATCCTTGTGATGCGTGACGGTAACATTGTCGAACACGGCACTCACGATAAATTATTGGCCGAAAATGGTTTTTACGCTTCTCTATATAACAGCCAATTCACTGAAGCCATAGATTATATGCAGGGCGCACAAGAAGAGGCTAGTGCCTAGACTAAGTTAATTTGTCTTTTTAAGGTAGCTGTTCTCTCTCTTTTTGCCAGAGCTTCACACTCACGCTTAGCGTCGCTATACATCATTTGCTTGGGTGGAGTTTTTTGTGTCCAGGCGCTAGGACCTCTTAACGCACCAACTATTCCCATTTCTCTAGCAACTTTCAAATACCTTATAGCGTCAATGACTACACCGGCGCTATTTTCACTATCCTGGACGGATAATTTAGCGTCGATCGTAACTGGAGCGTCACCAAACCCCCTAAGTCTTATATTGAAGTAAGCTACCTTATTATCTTTTAGATAGGGCAGGAAAGTACTGGGTCCGGCAAATAAACTATCCTTCGGGACTTCTATGCCTCTTAATTCATTCTGGGCCCTAATAACATTTTCTTTACTTTTCTTTTTGCTGGCCAGTCTAGATTGAACCATCATATTATTGAAGTCTGTATTTCCACCAATATTAATTTGTTGATGAAAATCTACGACCATTCCTCGATCGAAAGCCAGTTCTTGTAAAACCTGGCTAAGCACACTGGCGCCAAGCTGTGAGCGCATGTCATCACCGATAACGGTTAATTTTGCTTTAATAAACTTTTTCTCCCACTTTGGATCACTGGCTATAAATACGGGTATACAGTTTAAAAAAGAAACACCGGCATCAATAGCTGCCTGAGCATAAAATTCAGTTGCTTTTTGGGAGCCGACAGGCAGATAGTTAACTAGTATATCGGCACCGCTTTTTTTCAGGGATTTAACTATATCAGCTGGTTTAGCCCTGGAGATTCTAAAGCCAACTTCTTCTGGCTGATCAAGCATGTAGTTGGAAACGCCATCTAAGACGTGACCCATCTGGACAATTGGACCATTGGGCACCTTAGACATAAAGATTCGAGCGCAGTTAGGGGAGGCAAAAATAGCTTTTCCGACAGGTTTTCCGACTTTTCTAATGTCAACGTCATATGCGGCAACCACTTCAATATCGCTTGGCCTGTAGCCGCCGATATCGGCAAACATAACTCCGGGGATATTAGACCCTGAGTCATCTTTATAGTATTCAAAACCCTGGTACAAGGAAGAGAAACAATTCCCAACGCCAACGACTGCAATTTTTATCTTTGATTTAGCTTTAACGGCATGTGCCATAAAAGTATTTTATAGTAGATTTAAATATAAGACAAACTTATACCTACCATAAGTTATAGCTATATTATATAATTACATTATGGACAATAGGTATAAGAAGTTTTACATAGTTGCGAAACTAAAAAGCTTTTCTGCGGCCGCTGAAACATTGGGCATATCGCAACCGGGAATCACTCTAGCCATCAGTTCTTTAGAGCGTACACTTGGAGTCAAGCTGTTTGAACGGAAGAGATACAACGTTGAATTAACTGAGGAGGGTAAGTTAGTCTTTGCCAGTGCTAGTAAAATATTTAGAGAAGACAATCTGCTTCATAGTAAGCTTGACAACCTGTACGAAGATGAATCCCGACACATTGGAATCATTGATAGCATAGCCTATCTTTTGTACTCCTCTACCAGGAAGTCCGACTCTCTAGCCGATCTAGAAATAATGGTAGACAATTCAAAGAAGATAATTAATGACATTATTGCCGATAATATTGACGTTGGGCTAATAACCGGGCAGCCAGGCAAATTAACAAAAGATATTAAGGTCAGCAAGCTTCATAATGAGAAATTCGTATTTGTTTGCTCGCCTGAACATAGCGCTAGCAACCGGGCTAAAGTCATAGATGATTGGCTGGCGTTCAATATAGAATCAACAACCTATTCACACTTTACAAGACAATTTAAAAAATTAGGTCTAGTCGTTAAACCAATTTTTTACTCCACAAGCCTCAATCTTTTAAAAGATATGGCTGCCGCCGGCCGGGGAACGGCGCTATTACCTTATCATATGGTCAGGAAAGATATATCTGCAGGCCGACTAGTCGAAATAAAGGCTCCACTATTGACTAGGCCAATATGGGTGATAAACAGAAAAAAGAATAAATCTCATATAGATGATCTGTCCAGTCAAGTTAATGAGCTGTTGGCAAGCGCCTCTTTAAAAAATAAAATGTAGATTGTACGTTTGTTAATGATGCAATGATAAGATGTTACAATCATTTGAATGGAATTGCCGAAAGAATACGATCAAGCTAGGATCGCCTTGCTAAAAGGTGGCCTTGGAGTTATCCCAACCGATACGGTTTATGGACTAGTCGCTATGGCTGAAAATAAGTCAGCTGTGAGTCGTTTGTATGAACTGAAAAACCGCCAACATAAGCCAGGTACTGTAATTGCTGCCAATATTGAACAGCTAGTCAATCTTGGCATAACAAGACGTTATTTAAAAGCGGTTGAAAATTTATGGCCTGATCCTATTAGTGTTGTTATCCCTGTTGGTAACGAACTGAGGTATATCCACCTAAATAAAGGTGGCATAGCATTAAGGATTGTGTCTAATGAGCCGCTCGTCCAACTATTGAAGCAGACAGGACCGCTTTTAACGTCAAGTGCCAATTCGTTAGGTCAAAAAGTGGCCACTGACATTGGCCAGGCTAAAAGCTTCTTTAATGATAAAGTTGATTTTTATGTTGACGGAGGTGATCTATCGGGGCAAGTTTCGTCAACCATTATTCGTATAATTGACGATGAAATTGAGGTGTTACGTCAAGGCGTTATACGAATCAGTGATATTAACACAAATCCAAGATAATTATATTAAAGACCATATTCAGAACAGAAACGGTACTGGTATTATCAAAATAAAAACGATCATTCTAGTGTAATTATGATTGGCTGAGCGTAGCGGACGAAGGTAGAAAAAGACGACTTATCCATCGTTTTTTAGTAGCAGCAGGATCATATGGTTTTCTCAAACAATCATAAACTTGAACTTCAATCATTTCTGTAGCGCTTCTACCTAATAATTTCTTTACAAAATGATAAGGCAGATTAATTTCAATAGATACTGTTCTTGGAGTTGGACCAGGGCATCCTTCGCAAAGGATTCCAACATCGTTTACACATCCTGCCCATATCTCTTGTGTTTGTTCTGGTGGCATATCCTCAGCTACTTGTATGGCTGAACTAAACATGGAATCAGCCGTAGGACACATTTCCAAGCATGCCTTTGACATAAATTGATAATAACATATTACAGTATCTGGGTCAATTTATGGCTAGATACAATTAATGAGTCTGGCCTTATTTCGCCTAGATCTTAGACTTTCTATTCTAATGCTTATTTCTTATATATCTTATAGGGTGAACAAACCAGTAGAAATTAAAAGTCCAACCAGTTCCGTATACTTTTGGCGTAAATAATCTATTATCTTGCTGGTTCCAGTATCTGGTTTTTACTTTTGCAATGCTAGGTCTACTAAAGTCATATGGGATGCCAAATATTTTCTTTTGATTGCTTTTCATTTGAGAGTTTCTCACTTTCCTATTTTATCAAACAATAAGCACAATATTTGGCTGACCATACCATTATGGACCCTATTTGGCTATGCTCCACTACGCTATAAGCATATAATTTAAAATTGATGGATAAAAACACTGCAAATTTTATCTATGTTCTAGCTATGGTCGTTACGGTAGTTATTGTGGATATACTTTTCTTCAGACATAGATTTTGGGAACGGTTAATGGCAAATATTGGAATTGTTCTGGTATATGTAGCTTTCTATCTATCATTTCTCAAGAATCGTTGATGTTAGCATGAATAATATCAAAAACTAACATTCTAAATACTTTAGCAAAAGATCAATAAAATATATGCTTTTGACTGACTTTGGTTAGCGAAGTCGGAAGTCGAATTATAGTTTAAGCCACTGCTTAGCTCACAATACTTTAGCTGGGCATCCAGACCAATTTCTGTATTTTTAATTATAGAGCCCTAAGCATCTATGTATTCGAGTAGGGATGTGGTTCTGTCATCAAGTCGATCGGTTAGTGTATCTGGAGCCCATCGATCAGTTAATTCCCTAAAGCATTCATTGACTATGTTGCAGGCTACATAACGATCGCCTGGGCGAACCTGAAGGTCGGGATTAATAACAACCCTGGATATCCTCGCTTCGTCTATTTTTGGTTTCGTGGATTGGTCTTGTTCAAATGTTTTAACTTGAACTCGGTAATTCAATATCGGTTTAGCCCTTCCTAGCTGTGTAAAGACGCTGATATCCCAGCCGTGATTTATAGTCGAGCCATGATTATTTCGCCTATCTTCACGCAACATTGAAAGGATAGGCGAAAACGTATTACTACCAATTTCTCGAATGGCAAAACGTTGTAGTAAGGCTAAAACTGCTATCTCGCCAATCATTCCTGACATAGAGGATTTTTCATCTTCAGAAACGTAATTGCCGGAAAAATATGCTTTAGTAAGTTTGTATCCGATGGTAACCGTTTTATCATAGGCTTTTTCTGTAACTTGAGGTATTTGAGGGAGTTGACCCATAAGTGTCATCCAGGCATACACGGGTAATAGAGCACTTTGAATTCCGGCTCGTGCGCAAACTGCCCTTGAAGTATTCGTTGCAAAAGATGAAGCTATTTTTTCAACATGTGAAAATATCTTCCCAGCACGCGCTAGATGATCGGTAACTTTTTCTGAGTCGTCTATGTCGCGAAAGGCTAGTTCGAGAGCAATTTCACCCGCCCAAAGTTGACTCTCGGGCGAGAAGTGCCCTAATTATCTAGCGGCACCTTCAAGACCGATTCGACCGTTTCTGAGACTTTCAAGAATTGCAATATTAGGTCTTGTCACATTATGTACTATATAATAATTACTAAAAGAATCAAACTAGAACGGATTTTTTATTATAAAGACAAGAATAGCTTAAAATGCTTACGGCAGGTTCAGTTTTCATTATATGTTTACTAATATAACCATTTTGGCTGACTGTAGTGGACGGTCTTCGGACTAATTTAGCTCCTAGTAACTAACCCTATTGTAAACCTTACTACGTCATAGACGGGATTACGGGCCTAAAAATCATTTATATCTTATACATTCCAGGAATCTGTATCTTAGTAGTTGACTTGAACTGTTAGAATTTTATTTGACTAGGTTGCCAATGATAGGCTAGAATACCTTGTTCCAAAAATTCAATACATTATAAATCAAGAAAATATATGAGGTGGCTTGGAAGAAAAGCATACAAATCATTGGGTAATTCTAATACTCTTAGCACTTGCTCAGTTTATGGTAATTTTAGACAGCTCTATAGTTAACGTTGCCATCCCTTCAATTGAACACGCCTTCCATATGATGCCTAGTACTTTGCAATGGATAATAACAGCCTATACATTAACATTTGGCGGTTTTTTGCTGTTGGGCGGTCGTGCTGCCGATCTCTACGGTAGGCGAAGAGTTTTTCTGGCTGGCGTCGCTATGTTTTCGCTAGTATCGCTGCTAGACGGTTTGTCTAAAAGCGGCGGAATGCTGATAGTGCTTAGAGGCTTGCAAGGATTATCCGGAGCATTCATGTCTCCAGCCGCTCTATCGATTGTTCTAGTTACATATAAAGAAGGCCACGATAGGAATATCGCATTATCGGTTTGGGGGGCTGTCGCTGCCGGTGGGGCCGCTGTTGGATTATTGCTAGGCGGATTATTGACTCAATACTTGGGTTGGCGCTGGAACTTCTTTATAAACGTGCCGATCGGCATTTTTGTGTTAGCTTCAGCTTACCGACTGGTACCCATTCACGAGTCCGAAGCTGAGCACAATAACCTTGATCTGTTTGGCGCTCTCTGCGCTACGGGCGGGCCGATGCTGTTGGTCTACGGCTTGGTTAAAGCTCCGACTGTCGGCTGGACAGCCCATTCCAGTCTGATGTTTTTCGGAGCCAGCATTTTACTGATGATAATTTTCGCTTTCAACGAGAGCCGGGTAGAACACCCGCTTGTCCCACTGTCTATTTTTAAGAATAGGAACCTAATCGGGGCTAACTTGATTCAGCTGCCGATAGCTGCCGGTCTATTTTCAATTTTCTACTTCTCTTCGCTTTATTTTCAAAATATCCTGCACTACACGCCAATAAGGACAGGTCTGGCTTTTTTGATAGTACCGTTCGCGATCATGATAACTGCCTCACAAGCGCCCAAACTTATTGCTAAATTCGGCTATAAGAAAATCCTGTCAATTACACCATTAATTTCATCGGCTGGTTTATTTCTACTGTCCATGATTCCTCTTCACAGCAGTTACTGGACGCGGATCGTTCCTGGTATGGTTATCCTTGGCCTTGGCCTCGGGGTAACTTTTGTCAGCGTTCTTAGCGCGGCAACTTCAGGAGTGCGGGGTGATCAATCTGGTCTGGCCTCAGGAATGATCAACACTACCCAACAGATTGGTGGATCATTGGGTCTGGCCATACTAACGGGAATTACTGCCTCGATCGCTGCCAGCTACGTCAAATCAGTTAAAATTGTCAATTCGCTTACCACTGCCACTGGTCTAGTTCATGGCTATAGGAAAGGTTATTTTTTGGCTGGTTGTTTCAATATGTTTGCCGCTCTGATAGCCCTTGTTATAATCAAGCAAATTCATAAATCTAATTCCAACAAAAATATAGTTCCGGCCGTATAGAATTAATCGCAAAACAATCGCAACCAAGTCTTTAGATGTCCGTTATGTTCATATATTCAGTGTTAGAACTGAACCTTCAGATATGCTACAATAAAACCGATATAAATCCACTTTGCAACAATCCCGTCAAATCTCATGACATAAAGGGAATGTGGTCTTCACCTAAGAGTAGCTAGCAATGAAGGTCGATAGTGCTGGTTTTTTACATAAAGTAAACAAAAGGTGACATATATGTCTGAAAAAATGGACGATAAGACAGCCATGGAGTGGTACGAACAGCACCATGATGAACACATGAAACACTGGCGTGCGTGGGGTTCATGGTTCAGCTGGGGTAGCCCAATTGGTCTAGGTTTATTCTTCATTTCCATTGCGGGAACGCTCTGGATTTTGAGCCAGGCCTTCGGCTGGAAGTAACGCTTCCAACTGGCAAACAGCACCTTCTATTTAAGAGGTGCTGTTTTTAATTTATCTGATTATATTGCTTATACTTTGGCTGGCCATCTTCTACGACGTTAGAAATAACTTAATGGCTACAAGCTAGGCTGGCTCTAGCTGCATAATTCTTGATTCGTGGTTTTTTGTGATTACTTTAACTATTTTCATATCTGATTTTATCTGGGCAATATCTTCTTTAAGCTTATGTACGTCCTTTTTGATATCTGGTATATCTTCTACATATTCTCTAATAACCTTTAGCTCGTCAGCTAAGACTTCACCGAGTACCTGTTTTCGTTCATCATTATTTAATGATTGCATGGGACTTATATTTTATGCCCAACAAAATACCAATGCAATATATTATGAAATCCTTTTAATAAATTGGCAGACCAATATGGTCAATATTAAAACATTGCTTATTGCAACTGTGCAGCAATGACTTCCTGAAGAAGGCTATCATATAAATTTCTACCTTCTGTGAATACCGGGTCAACATCTTCATCGCATATATCATAATTTATTACTTCGTTTGCCATTTCACTGAGGCTCAGATCTTGGCTGTCAAGGAATAGCGCATCCGGACGGTCCATATAAAACATTATTACTTTGTCATAGAGCATTGAAACTTTTTCTGGGGTTAATCTACCACCTGGCTTATAGCCACGCTTTCTGGCCCGTTCTCCAACGACATGTTTAGGTGCAAGTAGGCAAATATCAAGCACTTCAGCTTTAAATTCATCTCCTAGACTCTCCCATGGCTCTACCCATTTGGTTTGATACTTAACACTGTCAACTATTACGTCTCTATCTTCGCTTAGTGCTACTCTAGCTAAACTTCTGCCAAAACGATTGGCTTCCCACATTCTTATTTCAGCTTCAGATCGTCCATTAGGATCGTCAAATAACATAGGAGCCATTATTTCTCGAAAGCTTCCAACTGGGATTAGCAAAGAATCGGGTGATCTTTCAGCAATCAAGCCCGAAACTGTACTTTTGCCAACACCACAAGGGCCATTCACCATAGTTAATCTCATAGTGCATACAATAAAATATTAAAAGTATATAGTCAATATACGAGCTGAGCATTCCAGTCTAGAACCTTTTCATACTACGTTCGTATTGATTCTGAGGCCTTAGACTATATTGAATTTATATTATGTGTGTTATTGGCAGACATATCTGATCTGAATCTCCAGCCATTATAAAAGTTGGCGCTGATCAGAGGTAGAGCACGTTACCCAGTAAGCGAGTCCGGAAAGTATAGAATCTAAGCAATATTATAAATAGGTTAATTATTAGCAACCAACATACTAAAGATTTTCCTAAATCATAAAGAGTAATTTTAACGCCGATTCCGGCGGTAACGCTATAGTCCAAATGGAACGCATAATGCACCAGTGGTATGGCTATGTAAATCAAACCGACTATCAATATTCCAAATGTCAACCGCCAAATAGCATGGACAATCATGCTTCGTTGTCCGGGGTGTTCAATTAGCTTACCATCAGAAACCCGTACACTGGATTCAGTTTCATAGACATTTCTAAATAGTCGCCATACAAATTTCAGCAATTCGAAAATAAGACTGCCAGCTATTGCCCAGAAAACTATACTTTCGATAATACCAGCTGTACCGCTGTTAAAAAATGTTAATAGCGGCTGGACAACGTGGTTAGTGTAATAAGTTGCGAAGTACCCATTACTATAAGACAGCCAGATAGTACCAGTTCGCAAACTTATAAAGACTATATGGCCGATAACAATTATGCCCGATGCTACCAAGCTGAATAAGAAGCCTATCGATGATGGGGTGAGCGTATGCAAGACCAGTCTAGTAGTAGAATATCTCTGCGGCTTATCCATGTTTTATCTTTTAGTTTGGTAAATGAACAGTCTTAAGACTGTTCAATAATCTGTCAAAAATATTAATAAATTCTTGCTTTATTACTATTTATGCTTATCATTATTATATAAGCATTTAGCATTAATAGAAAACGGAGCAGCAAAATAACAGAAACTGCAGAACCAAAGCCGATCGTAGTCGACGGTGATACAGTGTCTCAAACAAAATCAGAGAAACGTTTTAAGTATAAACTGCTAAGAAATAACAAATTTCAGGTGCTGCTAGTAGTCATTGTCTGTGCCATAATCGGCAGTACATTCTTACTGGTCAGAGCAGCCACTACTAGTTATAGCCTATGGAGCAATAGTGCTGTCCCCAAAACCATAACCTCATCCACCAGTTCAAGTATTGAGCTGGGAGTTAAGTTTAAGAGCAGCAACTCCGGTTATATCACCGGCATTCGCTTCTATAAAGGTGCCCAGAATACCGGCACCCATATCGGCAGCTTATGGACCAGTAGCGGTACACTGCTAGCCAGCGTGACCTTTACCAATGAAACGGCCAGCGGCTGGCAAACTGCCAACTTAGCCCAGCCGATTAACATTGCTGCCAATGTCATGTATGTCGTATCCTACTTAGCCCCCAAGGGACACTATTCCTATACTAACAATTATTTCAGTCATAACCGGTTTTATACCAGTGGGCCATTAACCGCCTATGCCAGCAATAATACTAATGGCGCCAATGGAGTCTATATTAACAGTGCTACCCCTGCTTTCCCAACTCAAGGCATGAGCGGCACTAACTTCTGGGTTGACTTGGTCTTTTCAACCCAGTTGGTATCAGCACCAGTAGCCCCAGCTCCACCGACAACTGTTACAGCCGTTCAAAGCGGCAGCAGCATAGTCATTAACTGGAATGCCGGCATCAGCTCCAACCCTATTGCCAGCTACAATGTCCTGCGTAATAGTACTCGAATAGCTAATGTTAGTAGTACGACCCTTACATACACCGATAGCAATATTACTACTGGGGATACTTATTCTTACCAGATTGAAACCGTTGACAATACCGGTGCCGTTTCAGCTGCCTCAGTTACTACAGCAGTTACATATAATGTGACGCCACCGCCAACCTGTCCGACTGGCGAAACCGGTACGCCACCTAATTGCGTAAAGCCTGCTCCGGCTGCCGTTAAATTACTCGGAATAAATGCCCATCTTAGTGATACTTATAACTCCCAAACAACTGAGACTGGCATTCTTAATCAACTTGGGGTTAACAGTGAACGGGGTGAGATAGACTTCAATGGCACATCATTCAGTGACCCTAGCGGAGACGGTACGATTGCCAATTGGATAGATACCACGACAACTGCTGGTATTTATCCACTACCACTAATGAATCAATATGTTGAAATATCAAAGATGAATATTACTGGCTTTGCCAGCGCATTAACCACTTGGTGTCAAACTTATTGCGCCGGCGGCTCATTCTATGTCAATAACCCAGCCGCCAATGCAACCTACGCGCCGCAACTGCTGGAAATCTTAAACGAGCCTTACGGCAACTGGTGGGGCTATGGTACTCCGACAGCCGCCGATATCGAAGCTTATGCTACACTGCTAAAAGACATTAGAACTGACCTTAACAATGCCGGCCTGAGTAACATTGGCATCACAGCTGGCGCCAATGAGAATTCAATTGGTACCGCCAATTGGGACACCGATTTATTGGCCGATGGCGGCTTTAGTGCTGTCCAGGGAGTTGTAGTTCATCCTTATAATGATCTTGACTTAGCAAGTGTCTTATCAAGCGATACCGGCGGTACCAGTACTGTTGGCTGGGGTCAAGTCTACTATGTTCACGATCTGCTGGTTAACGCTGGGTTAAGTGCCAATGCCAACATCTATGCTACAGAGGTTGGCTGGTGCACCGACCAAGCAGCCGAACCGTCTGACTATACTGTCGGGGCGGATTGTCAAACACCTTATGTAACCGAAGCCCAAAAAGACTCTAATATTACTACAGTTATCAACCAGTTAGCTACAGTCTCTTGGGTTAAGGGTTTGTGGTATTACAACCTTTACCCGTATGAAGTTTCCGGCACCTGGACTAGTTTCGGCTTATATGAACCTGGCACCTGGAACGCCAACGGTTTATATGTCTCTGGAGCTGAGACACCAGCTTGGTCAGCTTTCCAGTCAGCAGCGAAATCTAACGGATTTTAGGTAGTTTGTTGGCGCTTATTTGATTGTATCTTATATTCATAGCGTCTTGAAAGCGATTATTCTGGCTGATCTTGGTTAACGAAGTCAGAAGTTGGCTAGTAACTTACAACCCAAATAACTCAAAATATTTTGGTTAGTACAAGCAATTAGTTTGTATCGGATACTGAAGGAGCTTCGGCTGGTTTAGGCACGCATATAAGACCAATATGGTTGGTAAGTCCTCCAATTCGAGCTTCTGCTTGGTCGCCATAAACGGCAGTCCAAGTAATGCAAGTATAATTTGGCTCATCGGGAACCTTAACAACAAAACCTTCTGTTTCAGCTATTTCGGCATTTAAAGATCGCTCGCAGACGCTTAATCCATAAAGAGCATTAGCTAAAAACTTAGTTTTAGATTCGTGAAAATATGTCCTCAATACATTAGCCGCACCAGCCACACCTGCCTCAGGTAATGTTTTAAGCCGAGTATTTATGACACAGCTAAAAACCTCACCAGGCTGTGCTACTGGAGGCACAAGAGATGTTGGTGTGGGCCTAATAGTTGCTGGTGTACTTTCAGTACTTTGTTCAGAGCAGCCACCAAGAGCTCCTGCACCAAGTAGCACAACTAGGGCAATACCAACTGTTTTATTTCGTGATTTTTCAAACATTTATAATATATTTTATAACATGAAAATATCAAAACAGTCAAACCCTGGCTGAACATACCAGTCTAAAACCTTTTCTCTCTATGTTCGGACTAATCCTGAAAGCCTAAACTTTACGGTTCTTAATCATATACAAATAATTCGTTGTTATAATACCAAAATGGTAATCAAGTGGGACTGTGGCAATTGTAATTATCAGTTTAATGAATCTGTTAAACTGTTGCCCACAAAACCAAAAATATGCCCAAACTGCAGAAGAGAAATGATATATCCGCCATTGATACAAAAACTATAATAATTTCGTTCGAATTCTAGATCCCCCATAAGAGCCTAGGCTAAATCTCAAATTCATGCTGACTGGCCATAATTAACGAAAATCGGACTATCTTTCTAAGCTATACATTTTTATTAGCAGAGGCTGTCATCATCACTCAAGGAGGTGTATTGTTAAGTATATTAACGCTTAAGGTGAGGAAGTGATAAGGATAGATAGGAAACATCCAAATTTTCTAAGCTATATTCTAGCTTATCTAGTGGTCATATTGGCCATACCATTCATCATCGAAGCTAAGAATTCTCCGTCAATATTTGACTTTCACTTTAATGCCTATGCTATTTTAACTGCCATTGGGATAGCATCTCTAGTAGTTACTGGCATTTATTTAGTTAGATACCAAACGACGCAGCAGGATAGTTTATGGCTAATAGTCGGTCTAGTGACGACGATCATTTTTGGTTTTGGCGAGCTTTTCCAGAGACTATCAGTTGAGCCCTCAGGAGCTCTTTTTTGGACACAGATAGGGAATCTGGCAGTACCCTTTTCGGCAACTGGTTTCTTTTTATTCGCCCTAAACTATACCAAACCGAAAGCTAAAAATACCTTCTTTGCAGCTATGTTATTAATGGGTGCCGCTCTTATCGCCTTTTTTGGGGTCAATGGTGGCATCTTTTATGAAACTCAAAGAATGGCTATTAAGCTTTACCCTTGGGGATATAACAACGATATTGGTCAAGGCTTTATTGCCTATGCTCTTTGGATATTCGGTCTATATCTAGGTGGAGTTGTTTTGTTCTTTAATTTGTGGCAGCATACTGGCAATAAACTGCTTAAACGTCAGTCCATGATCTTTGGGATAGCTGTAGCTATTCCGGTAGTTGGTGGAGTTATCTTTAATGCTCTCTTACCGGCATTCAACATTAATGTCATCCCTCCGCTGGCCATGCTGTTAATGAGTATCAATGGTGTCATGCTGGTTATTGGCGCAATCAAATACCGTGTATTTCAATTCACTCCAGCCATACTAAGCTCCAATATTCTATCTACCATGAACGAAACCGTTATCGTTACTAATAAAGAGCTGGAGATCGAATTCACCAATGTTGAAGCATCTGCCCTATTAAATAAAAAGCCAAAGGAAATTATCCATCAAAATATTGTTGGCTTCTTTGACGGTCAAATTAATATCAATGATTTTGCATCACGCTTACATAAGCCTGTTGGCAAAACAGAGATTCTTCCTATTGAAGATCTAAGTATCACCGTCGAAGGAATAAAAAAGTCTATTCAGATACTAGTTACAGAAGTTGAAGACAATAAAAGAGTTGAAGGATATATCTTTGTATTATCTGACGTCACAAAATTAAAGAGGGCCTATGCTGATCTTGAGACTGCTAAAGCCGGTGTTGAACATACTGTTGAGGTCAGGACCAGAGAGTTGAGACAGGCGCAAGAGAAGTTACTAGAAGTTGACAAGATGAAAACGGAGTTTATAACTATTGCCTCCCATAACCTAAGAACTCCGCTAGTAACCATTAGCGGTTATGCCGATATGTTAAGTGATATTAAACATGATAAGTCTGAGCAGGACATGATCGCCAGTCTTCAGGCTAGCTCTAAGCGTCTGACAAAGCTTATTAACGATATGCTGACTATCAGTACAATTGAAGCTGGTGAAATGAAGCTGGAACCTAAGCGCCTTAAGGTCTCGGGGCTATTAGCAGACCTAACTAGCGGATTACAGGAATCTTATAATGTCAATAACGATAAGTTTAGGGCCTCAGTAGATGTCGGAGATTCTGTGATTATGGCTAATCCTGAAAGATTGAAAGCTGCCCTAGATAATATCTTAGATAATGCTTTCAAGTTTACTAAGGATGGTGAAGTGGACTTAAGCGCCAAGATTGAAAAAAATAAACTAGTGATTATAATCCAAGATAATGGTACCGGAATTAAAGAGGACGAGTTATATACTCTCTTCACTCCTTTCCATCGTGGTACTGATATCATTCATTATGACTATGAAGGTGAGGGCATAGGCTTACACTTGGCTAAAATAATAATTGAACAGCATGGGGGCAAGATAACCGTCAATAGCCAACTAAATGTCGGTACCGAGGTTACAGTATCTCTGCCATTAGTTAAGTAATCGTTGGCTAAGCATTCCGGTTTAGGACGTAACTTATTAATCTGACAAATTTTTGTTTAATTTCTACAACAAGCTTTCTTTGGTTCGTATAAAATGACAAGTATAGCCATTTGGATTTTTTTGTAGGTAGTCTTGGTGATAGGTTTCGGCAGGATAAAATTTTTTGAAATTTTCTAAAGTTGTAACGACTGGATTTTTATAAATACCTGATGCGTTAACTTTCTTTATCATTTCTTTCGCAATATTTAACTCTTCATCGTTTTGATAAAAGATAGCTGATCTATATGATGCGCCCGTATCATTACCCTGTCTGTTTAGTGTTGTAGGATCATGTATTCTGAAGAAAAAATCTAATATCGAACTGTAATTTGTTTTCTTGGTATCGTATGTTACTGCGAGTGCTTCTGCGTGACCGAGATGATCTTGGTAGTTCGGATTGTCGTTTATACCTCCCGTGTAACCAACTTCAGTATCCAACACACCAGGTTGCTCTCTAAATAATTCTTCAAGTCCCCAGAAACAACCGCCGGCTAGATAGACTGTTTTCTTCGACACTGATATAATCCTTACGTTTATTAAATTTTATCCTATTTAAAATATAATAGTAAATTTGTTTATTTTATTAAATACTTGACTGGTTATAGTGAACGAAGTTAGAACTAAACTTGGCATTCAGTTCTTTATCTAGTCATTTGGTGGTCACATTAATGCTTGACGCTATCGGCATGACCTAAATATACACATTGACAGTGTGTACTAGCAATTAAGGGTGGGATATTTGTATTATGGACTTATATGAGAAACAGTGAGAAGAAGTATGGATTGATCTCAATATCACTAGGTTTTATTTCAGGGTTATTATATGCTTTATGGTTTTTGGGTTACTTTTTAAATAGATCAGCTATAGATAAGCTAGACGTTAGTTCTCTTCAGAACCAGGGCCAACCTTATAGCACATTATTTATCCTAGGAGACATACTGACAGGTGCGATGGTCATTTTGATGGTCTTCTTTCTCATAAGGATGTTTATAAAGACAAAGATATGGTTTAGAAAAAGCTTTAGAGCGTGCTTGATAGGCCTAATACTATTTAGCCTAATGACGGCAGCAAGTTGTGTGCTGCCTTCTTGTATGACTATTTCAAGAGTATGTTATGTAAATCTTAACCAACTTTTTGATTTACACGACGTTACTGGGGCGATAGCATCATTTGGCTTATTTTTAAGCCTGGTTAGCCTACTGGTCTTGGTCTATAAAAAAATATCGACTAGCCTTTTTGTCACCTTACTCTGCCTACTACTAACTTGGTCAATTAGTGGTGTGCTATTTGTTGTTTTATCAATTAGTCTTCGCCATTCATCATTATTAACTCAGCAGCTATTCCTCGTGTTATCCAGTTTGTCACTACTAGCAATCCCATATTCCATAACACGAGAAGTTTTTGTAAATCGATAACACACTTCATCTTATGAGTAAAACAAACTTGGCTGAACCTACTGGTCAAGAACTTTTTACTTCACTTTACCCGCTATCAAATAAGATACTACTCTATTTACCAAGGAAGGGATAATAGTTGATGGATTTAACAACCATTTCCCATGGTCCGCTACTGTCATCGATACCATAAGGCGGATACTCTTGGGTTTCTGTTCCTCCTTCTGTCCCACCCATCGCGATGTTAAGGATTAGATAATAAGGTTGATTATATGGCCAGACATTAGTTGAATCAGTTGCAGCCTTATCAACAGTATGATAGGCAACCCCATCTACCAAAAATGATAGAGATGTCGGGGTCCACTGCAGCTCATAATCATGGAAGACTGTTGTGTCGTTATTAACATATGAAATGCCTATTCTTTCATTATTGTTACTTGGGTTATAGGTATAAGATTGAGCCGAAGAAGTAATTTGTCCAGGGATTGAGCCAGTAGCCTCAAGGATATCAATCTCACCGTCACGTAATGAATTGTTTGGGTCTTGCTCACCAGCTGGAGTAGTTAGTGCGTAGATACCATTTGTGGGCAGTAACCATAATGCTGGCCAGCTACCAACGCCACCTGGTAATTTGGCAATAATGTCGAGTTTGCCATAGGTAAAATTTAGGGAAGGTAATGTAGTTATGCGTGCTGATGTGTAGCTGAAGCCACCGATTGATTGTTTCTGGGCGTCTATGATAAGTTCACCATTTTCGATACGAACATTACTTGGACTATTTGTGTAGTACTCAGCCTCGTTGTTTCCCCACCCAGGATTATCTGGTCCACCATTCCCAAGATCGTAGCCCCATATATTGTTAATTAATGAGCCATCTGACATTTTTGTAAAGTCTTGTGACCAAGACGGATTTGCGGCAAACGTATCACTACTAACCGCTGATCCTGTGGTCGGTGTACGAATGGAGGCTATTGGAGCCGGAATATTATTATGCTTTAACAAGTTGATTGTGCCGCTTGTTAGATGTCCTGGCAAGATAACAAGCAAACCGACGTAAAAAACCAAGATAAATAAAATTAAACCCCCGAAGACATAATGAGGTCGTTTAACTTGCTTCCTTTTTTGCCAAGACTTCATTGGAGATTACCATACAATGGTAGCCTTAATTTGTAAATACCGCATTAAATATTAGGAGAATATGAGTCTAGCTTGCTATTAAAAATAATTTTTTAAATATTATTAAGGAATAAATTTTGGCTGGCCGTGGTTAACGAATTTCCGACTAATTTAATAGCCTACCCCACCATCTAACTCACTATATATGGATGGTCGCTATAGCAGGGGAATCCCCAAATTATAATCAAGTAAATTTTTTGCGTTGTCGCTATATAAACCAGTAAACTACATATAGAGATAACCTGATTAGACTATTAACCCATAGAGTAGTAGTTTTAGGTTCTATGCCACAATTAACACCTAAAAAGACCTAATAAAACATAATACAAGTTACGCTTTAATAACCCGCTAAAGTACATGAGCATCTGGAATGGTAAGTATTCTTAGGCGTATATCCCCTTAGCTCATGTACCGCAGATTCTGTTGATTCTATACAATTAAGGGATAATGCCACTTTATCCGTTAGAAGCACATACTAGAACACAAATAGCTAGACGATTACAAAATCTTGGTTGGAATTTGGATGAAAAAGACCCAAATTGTAATGTTACACAAGAACATGCTAAGACTTCAGAACAAAACAGACACTTTAATGGTGGAAGACCTGACTATGTATTATACGAGGCTAATACCGATAAACCTCTAGCTATTATTGAAGCTAAGAAACCTGGAGTATCACTTGAGGGAGCACTTAGGCAGGGTGGCGATTATGCAGATGCTATAAACGCCCCTCTGGTATTCGCCTTCAATGATACATTCGTAATCGCTAGGTCTTTGAAGCAAGATCGACCACTAAAAATTGATGGCGAAGAACTACAAGATTTCATAGACCAATTGACGTGTCTAAGATTCATTCAAGAAGGTCCAGAAATACTATCTGCTCCAACAGGAGTAAATTTCACTAGAGAACAGCTACAGAAAATCTTTGAAGATACGAACAAGCTTTTAAGACAAGATGGGCTAAGAGATGGATATGAACGTTTTTCGGCTTTTGCTGAAGTGTTATTCCTGAAACTCATTGACGAATCAGAAAGACTTAATGAACATAGCGGAAAAGCTAGAACTATTGATAAGCAATATTGTTGGAGCAACTTCACGCAACAATACAAGGGTAAAGCATTATTTGACTTTGTTAATGACACGGTTTGGGGACGGATGCGTGAACAATATGGTGATGTATTTAATGCCCCTTTAGGTATTCGACAAGCATCAACGCTTGAAGAAATTATTAAGAAAATCGACCCTATTAACTTTACTTCAACAGATACTGATGTGAAAGGTGATGCTTTTGAGTTCTTCTTAAAGAGCGTCACAAATGGCACTAAAGATTTAGGTGAATATTTTACTCCACGTCACATCGTTAGAACCATGGTTAATCTAGTAAAGCCAATGTACGGTGAAAAAATATACGACCCATTTTGTGGTACAGGTGGATTTTTACTAGAAGCCTTTAAATATCTTAGCGTAAGAGCCAACACAAACGATAACGACATTATGAATGTAATAAAAAGAGAATCACTCTTTGGACGTGAACTTACTTCAACTGCACGCATAGCCAAAATGAATATGATTTTGTTTGGAGACGGTCATACAAATATTGAACAAGTAGATACCCTCAAAAATCCTGTCAAGAAACCAACTTACGATGTCATTATTACAAATATACCGTATTCTCAAAAAACCGATTATGGTGGTTACTACCCAATCCCAACAGATAATGCTGACTCTGTTTGTCTCCAACATATATGGGAATCACTCAAACCTGGGGGAAGAGCTGCTGTAATTGTACCCGAAACGTTTTTGTATGAGAGTGGAGTGATAGGTCAGACTAGAGAACTAATTATTAAGAATGTCGAAGAATTGTCTGTTATATCGCTACCTCGTGGTGTGTTTATGCCATATACTCCAACCAAAACAAACATAATTTACTTTAAGAAAGGCAGTAGTCAATTCAGGCATAGTTATCATTTTGTGGTATTTAACGATGGTTTTGAACTTAGTACTCGTCGTAAGCCAATTAAGGGTACTAGCGACCTTACAAAACTGTTGAGTGACTATGACATAGAAAAGACCTTGAAGGGTCAGGCAAACATTGTCTCACGAGACGAAATGGATAAAAGTGGTAACTGGAATATGCGACCATTCTATTACATGGAAGATATACCTGAAGTAAGTGATGAGTTAGTTTATCTAGATGAGTCGATTATAACTGAAGTTACTGACAAGGTGGACCCACAGGCACACCCAGACAAAGAATTTAATTTATTACAGGTTTCACAGAACGGAATATTCTTAGCTGATACTTTTGTGGGCAGTGAAGCTACTCAAAAATATAAAGCAGTTAAAGCTGGAGATATAGTTTACAACCCTTATAGAGTTAATATTGGTAGTATTGGTGTTGTACCTGAATATCTTGATGGTTCTCTTGCTAGCCCCGCATATGTAGTGGTGAGAGTAAAAAACTCATCATATCCTTCTTCATATATAGTTTCCGTACTTAAACATAGGCGTTATTTGCGAGTCATTATGAATTATTCACTTAGTTCAGCACGAGCAAGCTTACCTTTCAGTGAATTAATCAGGATAAAGATACCTAAGCCATCTACAAAACAAGTTGATGAATTAAAAGAGCTGGATGAACAGCTACAGGAGAAATTAATGGCTACAGACAAAATAAAGAAAAAAGTTAAAAAATACATAGAGTTACAAATTAATCCCAAAGACTTAAACCCCCAACACGAAAATGATTTTGATAATCTGCTTACTAAAGTAGCACAAGGTTCAGGAGCAAGCGGTCAAACATCGGAGTCAAAGTAGCTCGCTGATTGTATCTAAACGCAAATTCATCAACATATTTCTGCAAGTGTTGTGGGGATACTGATACATAAGTACCAGATATACCTCTTTTGAGTTGCGACCAGAACCCTTCTATACTGTTAGTGTGAACGTTTCCATTTGTCCATTGCCTAGCTGAATGTACTACTGATAAGTGATTATAGCCAAGCCGACTTGTACGATAATAACCCTTCCATTCGTCAGTATATATTCTTGAGCCTTCTTTAATATTAGTTCTAATAATTCTCTGTAAAGTTGTTGCAGAAGCATCTTGTGTAACTTCAGTTATCAATTTGCCTCCTCTTTCAACAGCACCAACTACAGGAGTTTTATTATCAAATTTCTTCTTTACAGTAGTACGCCCACCAACGTATGTTTCGTCCATCTCAACTTCATTCTTCAGTGTTGGTCTTTCACTCATAGCTTTACGAATTTGATTACACATACGCCAAGCAGTCTTATACGTGACACCTAGTTGTCTTTGAACTTCTTTAGCTGATACACCAGAACGAGTAACTGTCATTAGATACATAACATAAAACCAGTCTGAAATTGGAGTTGCAGACTTATGGAAAATTGTATTTGCAGTCGGTGATATTTGATAACCACACCACTGGCACTCATATGTTTTACGACCTTTTACTCTGTAAAAAGTTGTAGTTTCATGTTCACAGTCAGGATTCGGACAAGTTGGAGTCTCACCATACTTTCTCATTAGTAGTTCGTCTAAACAAGCATTATCATCTGGATAACGCTTTTTAAAATCTTTTATGGTAAATTTTGGTTGCATATATTACTCCTTATTACCCCTAGTGTAGCAAACAAACTACATGTTGTCAAGGGATATACGCCTATTCTTATGGCTTGATTAAGAGTTTAATTAGTTTTACAAACTAACACCTTAAAAGAGTTAAGTAAAGTTAAGACAAGTTACTCTTGAATCATTAACATAAAGTACTTATACATCTGATAGAATAGCGATCGGACACAGTAGACAAAACTCTTGGTGCTACAATTAAGCCATGAAGTTCTTTAGACGATTTATGCCTTGGCAGTACTTGTTCGTTGGGTTAATGTTGGACGCAGCAACAGCTCCGACACAGAATAAAGATTTATTCTCTTCCATTATTGGGACTGTTGGCATTCTTTTGATACTGCTCGCTATAGTTTTAAAGATATATAATTCAGCAAAGCATTATGAATATCAACCTCGTAAGAAACGCAGCCCTAAAGACTGGTAGTCAATGAGATGAAGGAGCGATACTTAGTAGATGAGTAACCTAAGATTACCTAAGATTACCTAAGATTGCTCTAGACTATATATAGTAGCTTTTAAGTGTTAACAAGTGAAAGTCGACGGGGTCTGTTCGACTCAATTAATATTTTTAATTTGTTGATTATGGGCTACTAGTTGATGATCCAGTTGATGAATCAGATGATGGAACTGTAAGCAGAGTAAAAGGTGTGTAGGCTGTAGATTCAGACATCGGACTACAATTAGGATAGGGTGGCTTAAAGTCTTGTACGTATTCTTCATATAGTCCGTTTAAATCAGAGTTCCCTTGAGTATATATTTGATTAACGTCTGCTATTTTTTGAGACAGCGGCACTAGTGGGTCACTCTGGTCTAATGTGCTGTTTGCACTACTTTCTATTGTTTTAGTTAAGCTATTTACAGAACTAAACAATGCGTTGTTTACCGTTTGCGAATAAGGCCAACACTCACCTTGGTCTAAGACTGCACAACTGTAACCAGATTTGTTTATAGTTAACTGCCCATTACTCATTGGACAGTAAGAATATTGCGTAGTTGACGAACCAGAAATTGACGCACTTTTAGGGGTAGATGAACCAACAGATTTAACGGGTTGAGTTGTCTGAGGATTATTAGTCGATATTGTAGTTGGCTTAGTTTGGTTGAGCGAAACGGGTTTAGATTTTATCCCGTAAGTGATGACTCCGCCAACTAGACCACCGATAATGACTGCAGTTAGTATAGTTACTCCGATTTTGGGTATAAGTTTTAGGGACTTGTATTTTATAAATAGTTTCTTGATTCTAATTTTGGATTGAGGAATTAGATTGAGGTGTTTCATGATTTTACTGTGGTGTCACATTATGAACATGTAAGAGAACGATTGCTAAAACCAGATAAATGCAAGTTTCTAGCATAGACGGTAACAATTTTCGTCCCATGTGTGTAAACACTTTATCTAAGTATGACAGAAGGGCGTAAAGAGCAAAAGTAAGGAAGAATAGTCCTCTTACAAAAGTTGAGGTATGTAGTAAGTTAAAGAAAAATGATGCTAGGAAAACATTTAATATCGCACAAAGTGGCAACCTCCAGTCAATAGCCCCGCTACTGACCTTCTTTAAATTTTTAAGCATATCCTCTGTATCACTTTTATCCTTCTTGAATTGAGATTTTACATTAGAAACTATTATTGAAGGGACTCCAAAAATAACAATACCTATCATGTTAAAAATGAAGTACATTATAAAGGTCGTAACACCTATAAAAATGGTCAATAAAGCCGCCTTACCAGCACCGTAATGTGACAGGCTTATTAGATATATGATTATTAAACCTAGTAGTTGTAATAACATTGTTGCCCTGTTCTAGTGGCAGCGGAAATTAAAAACCCGCCACCGAGCCGTGACTTAAGCCACTACTACCGTTTCCAGTAGCAACCTACGTAAATAGATGCCCAATGACGGGATTAAATTTACGTAGGATTTAAGACCATGCCTATAAGGTTTAGGTCATAGCTGCTAAGCAACTAAGGTCATTATACTCCCCTCTAGTGCACCCCTGTTAATCGTGGTATTATAATTAGAGTAATTGAACACTATTTGTCTGTAATTTAACTAATATGAAATGAATATGATATGCCCCTTCAACTGCTTTCCGCAAATGATAAAAGCTTACTAGTTGCGCAAGACTTATATGATGCAGCCGTAAAAAACTATGAGCTACATCGACACTATGTAATACGCCGATATAAACCCAGTAAACGATTATGGGTACTGATGTCATACGACGAGATAGTGCAAGAATTGAAGCTTCTTCGAAGAAAGGAGGCGATACTAGGATACATACCAGATAAACCTACTTTAGGCGGAGCCAAGTGGCTAACCGGCCCCGAAAGAGATGAGGATAGTGTTTTTGAATTGATTACTGTCAAAAAACAATCCTTAAAGCGTCTACTTGATAATTTGAAGTCAGAAAACCCAAAAAGTAATTCAAATAATGCTGAAATTAAAGTATTTGTCGAAATGCGACGGAACCAGCTGTTCATTGTACTTCCTAACAGTAAAAGATGCCTAGTTAAGTATTTGCGTACTGGATTGGCACCTCATTCATTTATGCAGCACCTATTGTCTCAACCAGACACAAATATCAGTAGAGGCGATGTACGGATGTGGGAAGGATGCGGGGATATATACAATTTAAGTGACCTAGCAAGGAAGAGTGGATTCACTAGAGACCTAAAAAGGCACTTTTTCCCTACTTGTAACGAAAAAACGGTTAAATTTAGCAGAGAAGTTACACTATCTAACGAAGAAGTAGCACTCATGGTTAAGCAGTTATCTAATAAATAGACCGCTCTAAACCGCTTTTCAGGGAGCTATAACACCTTAGCTAAAGGCTGTTCATGGCTTTTCGACGTCAGGCCGAACATCCTATGGGAAGATACACGCATAAATCCATAAGGATATATGTGCATGAATTATGATAAACACTTAGTAACTTTCGGAACCCACGACTTAGGTCAGGCTAGTGCCTTAATCTGTCGGGGCTTCGAAATTATTGATTTAGCTCCTACCCCAGATAGTGAAAGAGTAACCTTTTATTTTGAACCGAACGACAAATTAGAGTCATCGGCAAGGGATTATTGGTCGGGCAAGTTGATGGTTGATGCTAAACAGTTCTCTCAGGAAATGAAAAACCTGAAAGCAAGATTATACAGCCAGAGGACGATATGAGACTAACAGACAAACAGCTTTCTACCTATCGACAAATTTATCGTGATACATACAGCGAGGATGTTCCTAAAGATGTAGCTCTTGTGCAGGGTATAGCACTACTGCGTCTAATGGAAGCTCTTACAAGTGTGGCAAAAGAGAATGAAAAGGAAAATGATTATGGAACACGAACAAAATCAAAAACCCTCAGCTGACAACATAGTCGATGCCTTATTGGGTAGCGGCATTGAACTGTTCCACGATCAGTATAAAGAAGCTTATTTATCTACTGATGGCACTGGTAAAAATGTATTAAAATTGCGGTCGCGGCTGTTCGATGAGTGGCTTGGTCATTACTGCTTTGATGTTTTAGGTGAGATATTAAGCCCAGATAAGATTACTAAGATAACTAATGTTTTAATTGGCAAAGCGAAATATGATGGCGATATGGTAGAGCTAAACATTAGATGTGCCATGAAACAAGGAGTGTTATGGTACGACCTGGGTCAGAGTGTGGTCGCTATTTTCGACACAGGCTGGACGATATTTGACGATCCACAAATTATGTTTAAAAGGCTGCCACACCAAAAAGAACAAGTACGACCAATTGAATCTGAAGAAATTAACCTAATACTTAACTACGTTAACTTAAAGAGTGAAGAAGATAAGTTGCTATTCCTAGTTGACCTAATTGCTGGCTTTATACCTGGATTCCCTCATCCGCTACTAATACTGCATGGCCCGCAAGGTTCCGGTAAGACTACACCACTGAGGGTCTTAAAAGAGCTGATTGACCCTTCCCAATTACAGGGCTTACCGCCACCGTCAAAGTACGAAGAGTTCTTACACGTAGCCTCCAAGCATTACTTTATGTTTTTTGATAACTTGTCATCTATGCCAGGCTGGCTATCCGATACATTGGCTAGAGCTTCGACGGGCGATGGGTTTAGTAAAAGGGAGCTGTATACCAACGACGATGATATTATCTACACTTTTCAAAGGGTTATAGCAATCAACGGCATTAATCAGGTTGTGAATCGTTCAGATCTACTAGATAGAGCAATAATCCTTAATCTAGAAAGAATCCCTGATGATAGACGCTTCGAAGAGTCCGAATACTGGGAAGCTTTTAATCATGACAAGCCTTCAATTTTGGGGGCTATATTTACCGTAATAGCGAAAGCTTTAGCACTACATGCAAGCATACAACTATCCTCTCGTCCTCGAATGGCTGATTTTCATAGATGGGGCTGTGCCATAACGGAAGCTATGGGTCAACCAAAAGAAGAATTCATTAAGGCGTATCAGGCTAACATAAATACACAACATGACGAAGCGATTGAAGCTAGTCCGGTAGCACTGGCAATTATAAGTTTCATGAAAACTCGTGAAGCTTGGGAAGGCACTGCAACCGAATTACTTAGTTTATTAAACGAACTATCGGATACCTCCACTCACTTAAAAAATGCTGGATTACCTCGTCACCCTGTTTGGTTAAGCCGTGATATAGCCCCACTAGAGCCTGACCTGCTTGCCCACGGCATTTTAGTAGAAAGATTAGACAAGGCACGACCACGCAAGATAATTATTAGGAAAGATCTCAAACTTACTGTCGGTACTGACGTATCGACCAAATCCGGTATAGAAAATATTAAGAAAATCTTTGGTCACGTAGAGATACTTAATGACTTTGATGATCCTTTTGACGAGCGACAGCACGACAGTACGGACGGTAAAAAACTAAAACCATTGGACTCGTAGTATAATGATAGTGTTCTCATATTCGGCAAAGATGCATATCGTATTTTTGTTTCTGCTCTCTAAGGGCAGCTTGGTGCAGAAGGAAGCGAATAGCAACCGGATGTGTGAACAGCCAAGCTGTCCTTTTTGATAGGAGCAAAGTATGAACAAGCTACGTTACATTGCATATATAAGAAAATCTACCGAGAGCGTAGAACGCCAGTCATTATCTATTCCTGCCCAAAGACGTAAGATAAAGGAACTATTCCCTGACATAAAGGTTGTTAAGTGGTTTGAAGAGAGTAAGAGTGCATTTAAGCCTGGCAGACCAGATTTTGAAGTAATGATGCAGATGCTTCGTAATAACGAGGCAGAAGCCATTGTGAGCTGGCATCCTGATAGATTGTCTCGTAACGAGGTAGATGCAGCTGTTATCACATACGGTATACGTACCGGTCTAATAAAAGACCTGAAGTTTGGTTCATATTTCTTTGATAATTCGCCCGAAGGCATAATGATGCTACAAAATGTTATGAGCCACTCACAATATTACTCGTCAAAGCTTAGTAAGGATGTAAAACGTGGTAACGAAGAGCGTCGCAAGAACGGACAACTTACTGGAAGGGCTCTAGAAGGCTATATGAACGTCATAAACCCTCAAGATCCCAGTCGCACTGTTATGGCGAAAGATGACGAAAGATTTAATCTTAGACGCCAAATGTGGGACTTAATGCTCACTGGTGAATACAGCGTACCTGAAGTGACAGACATTGCTAATAATCATTGGGGCTATCGTACTAGAGGAAACAAGAGGTACGCTAGCGGTTATGTATCAAGAAATGCTATCTATAATATGTTTACTAACATCCGTTATGCAGGAAAAATCCCAGTACCTGGAGCTGATAGTGAGTTTGAAGATGCCTCTTATCCTGCAATGGTAACTATGGAGGAGTTTAACAGAGTACAGAGGATTTTGGGACGTAAAGACTTTCGTATCTATAACACTAAAAAAGAGTTTACCTTTCGGCCATTACTGCATTGTGGTGAATGTGGGTGCTTAATTACTGCCGAAGAGAAGACGAAGCATTATAAGAACGGAACTAGTAAAACCTATACTTATTATCATTGTACGGGCGTACGTAAGTGTTCTCAGCGTAAATATGTCACTGAAGGCACTCTAGAGCAACAATTCATACAATTACTCGGAAAGTACACAATATTGCCCCAGTTTAAGGACTGGGCACTAGAGACACTTGAACAAAATAATGAGATTGAAACAACTGACATCAATAACATCTTAGAGACACAGGATAAAGCCATAGAAGCTGCTCATAGGGAGATGAAACGGCTTATTAAGATGGCTTCCAAAGAGCTGATTGATGATGAACAGTTTAAAGAAGAGAAAAAAGACTTGGATAAGGAAATCAAACAGTTAGAGCAGGAGCTAGTTGACACCAAAGAGCGAGCTGAAAACTGGTACGATAGCACCGTAGAGTTCCTAGAGCTTGCCGTACATGGCCGCGAGAAGTTTATTGGCGGCGATATTAAGGCCAAACAGGAAGTGCTATCGAACTTAGGTCAAAATCCCGTTTTAATTGACGGAAAACTGCAAATTACAGCGTTTCCATTTCTAGAACACGTTTCAGAAGCCTATCCAGAACTTGAAGCTGAATATTTAAACCTTCCGACTCTTCCAAAACAGAGGCAAAAGCAGGCTTTTGAACGTCTCCGTCGCTCATGGCTGGGGATGAGGGATTCGAACCCCCGATCCTGGAACCAGAACCCAGTGCCTTACCGCTTGGCCAATCCCCAATAACAGTCTGTTATTATACGTTTTTTTAGACTATCTAGATAGCTATTTAAATAAATCCAGATCTTTTATTTGTTCTGGCAGGAATCCGTCTCCAACTTGAAAATTTGCTTGCCACTTATATCCACTGCCATAACCGAGATTTTTCATGAGATTAGTTGGGGCGTTTCGTATACCTAACGGCACGGGCAGATCCTGGTACTTACTGGCAGCGTCAAGAGCTTTGATCATGACATCAGCGACAACTCTCGATTTCTGACATTTAGACAACACTAAAGCACAATGGAATAGGTTATATTGGCACTCTGGCATACCTATTTTCTCAACAGCCTCAAAAGTTGACACAGCCAAGTTGAGGGCTGGTGATGACGCAATGCCAACATCTTCGCTGGCAAATATAACCATTCGTCTAGCGATAAACTTAGGATCCTCACCAGCATTAAGCATTCTTGCCAGGTAATAAAGAGAGGCATTGGCGTCACTGCCGCGCATTGACTTAATAAAGGCACTAATTATGTCATAGTGATACTCACCATTCTTATCATAACCGGGCAATCTTTTCTGGGATACGTTTTTAATGGTTTCAATACTTATAATTTTATCTTCTAACTCTAGGGCCAGTTCGAGGTTGCTAAGCGCTATCCTGGCATCACCGCCAGAAGTTTCCGCCAAAAAGTCGATCGTTTCATCCGGCAGTCTTTGCTTATTTATGCCTTCTCTTTTTATGGCCTGATTTATTATCTTAACTATATCCTTTTTCGGGATTGGTTCGAGTGTCAGGATCTTGCTACGACTCAGAAGAGGGTTTATGACCTCAAAACTAGGGTTTTCGGTAGTTGCACCTATTAAGATAATTGTGCCGTCTTCAACACACGGCAAAAAGGCATCTTGTTGGGCTTTATTAAATCGGTGTATTTCATCAACAAATAATATTGTTCTAAGGTTAAGTCTTTTATTCTGCTTAGCACGATCTATGACCTTCATAACATCAGCTTTACCAGCTGACACAGCACTTAGTTCAATAAACTCAGCTTCAATTTCGTTGGCAATAATTCGGGCAAGTGTTGTCTTACCACTACCGGGCGGACCCCAGAAGATTAAACTGACAATTTTCTTCTTTTCAATTATTTCTCTTAATATTTGATCTTTGCCTAAAAGATGATCCTGACCTACAAATTCTTTAAGACTTCGGGGTCTCATCCTTTCCGCTAATGGTCTGACTTCCATAGTTCTAGTATATCTTGAAATAGGCTAATATTTATTTGTTATGCTAATAGATTACTTAAATACTGACGCTGAAATCGTAGCCAGACGTCTACTTGGCTGTCAATTGATAAGGAGTATAGGTAATCAAAAGATAGAAGTTAAGATTGTTGAGACCGAAGCTTACGATCATCTCGATCCAGCTAGTCATAGTTTTAGGGGCGTAACAAAGCGAAACGAGATAATGTTCGGACCGGCGGGCTTTGCTTACGTCTATTTTACCTACGGCATGCATCACTGCTTGAATATTGTGGTCGAACCGCCTGGTCACGGATCAGCCGTATTGATACGGGCTGTCGAACCACTTAAAGGCCTAAAGATAATTAAGGTTAATCGACAAAACGTCGAGGTGAGAACACAGCTAACAAATGGCCCCGGTAAAGTTTGCCAGGCGCTTAATATTGACCGAGAACTAAACGGGCACGATTTAAGCAAGATGCCTCTCATGCTAGTTATTAAGAAGCCGATAGATAGCAGTTTAATTGCATCAAGCGGACGGATAGGCATAAGCATGGCTAAAGACGTTAAATGGCGTTTTTACATTAAAGATAATGCATACGTATCTAAAAGCAGGCAGTAGTTTGTGATATATAACACAAATTATCTAAAAACATATTGAAATTTAAAATGCTGGAGCATAAGCTGATTATTAGGAAGTGTGAGGCTTCCTACAGATCCGGGATGTATTTCCCGGATCATTTTTTATCTCAAGATAAGGTATAATATTGAACAGGCTAAGAAAGCTTTTTATATGATTTCATCACTAATTAAAATGATCATTGTTGGCATCGTCATAATCGGCCTGGCATTTGTTGGCCGAGCTGAAGCTATTAAATACTGGGACGATAAATTGTCGGCTGATGCCATGAACCTTAAGTCTTCAGCAGTAGATGTTATTCATGACCATATCGTCCCTGGTGCTTGTGCCAGCAACACCTTAGACCAATTAGTACTTGTTAGTATAAGTCAGCGTGAGCTATGGGCTTGCCAGGGCATAGTAGTCGAATATACCTCGCCAGTTATTACTGGTATGTCATTTTTAGCCGCTGATCAAACACCAACCGGTACCTATCACATATATGCTAAACAAACCGATGTTAATCTAACTGGTCACGATTCAACTGGTAGTTGGAATGACTTTGTCTACTACTGGATGCCATTTCTAAATAACCAGTACGGCGAATATGGTTTTCATGATGCAACCTGGCGGCCAGCCAATGCCTTCGGCAATGTTAGTCCGGATTCATCCAATGCCTCTCATGGCTGCGTTGAATGTCCGCTGGCAACGGCGAAATGGCTGTTTAATTGGACCGAGGTGGGAACAGCCGTAACCATTGAAAGCTAAAGAATAAGTAAAGTCTGCTAGACTAATATTATGATAACAGCGGTAATAATCCTTGGCGTATTGGTGGTTGTTTTAATGACTGTTTTGGTCATTAAAAGACCATCAAAACCGAACCAAAACGACGCCCTGCTATTAAAAGCGGATATTACCGAACTTAATAAATCCATGCTTAGCCTTAAAGATGGCCTGCAAAAACAGTTAACAGATCAGCTGGGCAGGAATAACCAGCAGTTAACTTCCCAATTTGAAGCCAGTGCCAAAATAATCCGTGAAGTTACCCAGAAGCTAACAGAACTGGATAGAACTAACAAAAGTGTTGGCGATGTCGCCAGTGAGCTAAAGACTCTTCAAAATGTCCTCCAAAATCCAAAACAACGAGGCGTCTTAGGTGAATATTATTTGGAGCAGATATTAAAAAACATGCTGCCGCCTGGCGCTTATGAGCTGCAGTTTAAATTAGGTGATGACATAGTCGACGCCGTTATTAAATTAGATGACCGTTTACTGCCGATTGACTCTAAATTCTCTCTCGAGAACTATAACCGTCTAGTTGAAGCCAATGCCGAAGACCGTCCGGCTCTTGAAAGACAGTTCAAAGAAGACTTAAAGAAACGAATTGATGAAACATCTAAGTATATAAAGACTAACCTAGGAACATTAGACATGGCCTTAATGTTTATTCCCAGTGAAGCCATATATTATGACCTGCTGGCCAACAAAGTCGGTCAGAGCGGCGTAAGCGGCCGGAATCTGATGCAGTACGCCGCCGTAGATAAAAGGGTAACTATCGTTGGACCGAGCACTATGTCGGCTATGCTTCAGGTAATTGTCCAAGGTTTAAGAAGCTTAGAAATTCAAAAAGACACGGATAAGATAAGAAAGAACATTGAACAGCTCGGTAAACATTTGTTTGCCCATAACAGCTATATGCAAAAACTGGGCAGTTCTCTTAGTACAACTGTCGGTCATTTCAATTCAACGTACACGGAACTTGGTAAAATAGATAAAGATATAGTCAAAATAGCTGACACGAAACCATCAGTCGAACCGGCTCTAATAGACAAACCTAATCTAGATAACGATTCAAACTAGCCAGTTTTAGAACTAACTAGATCAATATATAAAGCGGCTGTCCAGGAAAAGTTATTGGCGCTTAACCCTTCGCCGGATATAGGGTTAAAGTATTCGTGAAGACCCGACTTTTCAATCAGCTCAATAGTTGCTTCCTTTAAAGCCTCGGCATGTTCGTTAAAACCATACCGAAAGAGCCCGTCAATAATTAACCAGTTGGTATTGATCCAAGTTGGTCCCTGCCAATATCGCCGCGGACTAAACCAGCTGGAATCAAGCGGTGCTGACGGGACTGGGTAGGGCGTACCGAAACGGTGCTCGTTTTCAAGCGACTTAACTATCCTGGCAGCTCTATCTTTAGATATGGCTCCGCTATATAGCGGCATGAACGAAGCAATAGATGATTCCTTGATTAACCTGTGGGATATAAAGTCTCTAGAGAAATATTCTTCGGAATATTCATCCCATAGTTTATTTAGTTGCTTTTCAGCCTTTTCCATGGATTCTAGAAGATCATCGTCAATCTTCTCATCAATAAATTCAGCGATATCTTTGAGTAAATGATTAGCCCTGATTAAGATGCAATTAAATGTCAAATCCTCAATAATAAACAGGGAATGGTCAATATATTTGCTAAATTCATAGTTTTTACGTCTTAATCTTCTTTGGACATCAAAAAAAGCTAAAGCCTCAACATTCGTCAGTCTTTCATCTTTAAAGATGTAACGACTGTCTGACCTAAACCAGCCAACAACGTCATCAAATCTGACAGAGTGCATCAATCTAATCCACCAAGGTAGCAGGTGCTCATGCAGCTCGCTCATCCAAGGCGGAGTATCATCTAGGCCTGTTTCCCAGGGATGAATTAATAGAACTAGGCCTTCACCGTGGGGGTCTCTCTCGGAGTAAAGCCATTTATGGTAGGCAAGTAGACCGTTAAAAACTTGTTTGTACCAACGTCTTCGTTCTTGAGCGCTTAACATTTGACCAATCCTAGTAATAGCCTCGGCTAACATCGGTGGCTGAGTTAATCCTGAAGTTGCTAAATCATCTGGCGCATTGGGGTTAAGCCAGCTGCGCCAGATTCGGTCATGACGGTTCATGTTATTAGGACTTAGGATAATATGGGGTACCATGCCATTGGCCCACTGGGCCTTAAATAAGCTCCTAATCTCGACCTCTGCTCTTTTGACGTCATAGCTAGACTGGCCAATAGCAATAAAACAACTGTCCCAAAGCCACTGGTGATGATAGAGTTGCGAATTGGGCTCTGTATATGTGCCTCGGTCGTTATCTTTTAAAACTTCAATCGCTTTCTGTTTTAAATCAATCTCGTTAGGCGCAGTAGCTGTTACTTTTTCCTCTTCAGTTTCCATTTATGGTTTAATTATATGCCACTAACCAAGAATAAATATACTGCTATACTTTTGTTATGAGCGAAACAATCTTTGACCTAATTTTAAACAATAAAATACCATCTTGGCCTATCTGGGAAGACGCTAACTACCTAGCTTTCTTAACGCCTTTTCCCAATACTCCGGGTGCCTCGGTTGTTATACCTAAAAAGAATCCTGGCGGATATCTATTTAAATTACCCGATAAGGAAATAACCGGACTAATCTTAGCGGCATCTAAAGTCGCCAAAATACTAGAGAAGGCCTTAAGAGTTAAAAGAGTGGCCATGGTGGTAGAGGGCACAGAAGTTAATTTTGTCCACATCAAACTTTATCCGTTGCACGGCAAACTCGCGAATGAAACTAATGTTACAATTTCGCACACAGAATTCTATCCCGAATATGACGGTCACATATCTACTGTTGATGGGCCTAAGTTATCCGATGCCGAGCTTAAAAAAATACAGTTTAAGATTAGAAAAATAGCCAAATCTTAAACGACGCTTGCCTTAATTTGCTTATCTGCTTCATTTCCTACGTCTTTTAGAATATTGACAACCTCAGAATCAGTCATTGTCTTTTGGTATGAGCTGATGCTTAGCCTTAAAGTTATTTGTTTATGAGTATTATCTTTAGGGTTTATGTATATATCTACAGGTGTTAGGTTAAAGTAACCATTTTCGCCAACACTTTTTTCAATAACCGAATAGGCAAGACCGTAAACTTTTCCGTAGCTAATGTCTTTTTCGACTCTTAAGCATATATCCTGCTCCAGCCTAGGATAGTGGGATAGTTCTTTGTAGTTACTTTTATTTAACGAATTAATAATTAACGTTAAATCTAGTTCAAACATGGAAACATAGTCCGGTAATTTAAGTCCTTTCTTAATATCAGCCTTAGGTTCTCCGATTAAGCCAACAATATTATCTTTAATGCTAATTAGGGCTGAACGTTTTGGTTCAAATGTCTTAGCTAATTCGTCCATACTGCCACGAATATCCTTCTTGCTAAATACCTGAACGCTGTAGTTTATGGAAAGTTTAGCCATTAGATAATCTAAGTACATAAGGGTCTGATAGTACGGCGCTCCAGTGTAGTTAGATTTAGCCAGTTTGTCCTCGGAGGCAAAAACAAGGCCTAGGTGAGGGAACTCTTTAGGTAGGTTAGGGTCCTTTTTATCCTCAGCCCCTTTAATGTGTACAGGATTAATCTCAAAGATAGAAAACTCTTTAGTGCCAGCTTTAATGTTTTGATGAACCCTGTCCAGTAAACTGGGCAGTAAACTAAGACGATAATACTGAAGATCCGGACTCAAAGCGTTAGCAATCTTAAAGGCTGACTTATTATCTTGACCAGCGGTAGTAATTAATTTTTCGTGGATGAAGCTATATGTCAGAAGCTCATTTGCGCCGCCGCTTGATAGTATCTGGCGAATCTTAGACTTAACTGACCAAGCACGGTCAGTTTTAGCCGGTTCAATGCTTCGCTTTGGTAAGTGAAGAGGCAGCTTATGGTAACCATATAACCGGCCAACTTCTTCAACAATGTCTTCAGCTAGCTCTATATCCTGGCGCCAAAACGGAACCTTAATCGTTAGACTGTTCTCATTAGTATCAACTTCAAATTCGACGTTTTCTAGAAGCTGTTTAATATCGTTAGGACTGAGCTTTAAGCCAAGTCTAGAATTAATAAAATCAACATTAACCTTTACGTCTTTATGGGGGCGGTCAATTAAATCAGTGTGATCATCATCAATTATTGGCGAACTAATTTCGCCATCAGATAACTGACATATCATATCGGCAGTTTTTGCCAATACCCGGTCGTTTTGCAAAGGACTTTGACCCTTAGTGAACCTAGTGAAAGCATCGCTAAACTGCCCTAAGTTCATACCTGTTTTTCTAACAGCGTACATATCGAAATTAGCGCATTCCAGCAAGATATTCTTAGTTTTCTCCGATACTTCTGTCTCTTTGCCGCCTTTTATGCCGGCTAAACCGATGATCTTATCTTTTGAAGTAATCACTATATCCTTTGGCCCGGGAGAAATTTCTTTACCGTCAAGCAGTGTAAGGTTTTCGCCTTCATTGGGGTATCTAACTACCAGCTTAGCAGTCGTTGAATCGTCTAACTTTAATAATTTATCTAAGTCATAGGCATGAAGCGGTTGGCCGGTCAGCATCATCATGTAATTACTGACGTCAACAATTAGATTTATTGGCCTAATCCCAACCCTAGATAAATATGTTTGAAGCCACAGCGGACTAGACTGCCCACCATCAATTCCCGAGATAGCAACAGCCATAAATCTAGGCACCAGCTTAGGCAGCCGATTATCTATTTCAACCTTAACCTTGCTACTTGTTTTAATATCTAAAGGCTTTAAATACCAGTCGGGTGAATTAAACTGCAAATGACATATACCGGCAACTTCCCTAGCTACGCCAAGCTCGCCAAAACAATCAGGCCGGTGGGTAAACATCTTATTTTCAATATCCACAATATGGTCATTCAGCTTATATACGTCAGCAAAGTATTCACCAGCTTTAGCATCAACCGGGTCAATTTCAATAATGCCTGCATGGTCACTAGTAATAGCTAGTTCGTGAGGACTGGCCAACATACCATTACTGACATGGCCTCTAATTTCCCGGGCATCTAAAATTAGTGGCTCGATAACTCTTGATGAGGGCACAACTGCTCCCGGCGGCAGCCAAACACCTAAGAAACCTTCCCTGACATTATCTGCACCGCAAACCACCTGAATATAACCGCTCTTGTCCCGATCTACCTTAGAAACACGAGAATTATCATCGATTAGACAGAGTTTTAGATGAGTTTCCGGTATTTGCTGACTACTAATAACCCGGACAATAACAGCGTCCTTATATATATCTCCCAGATCAATAACCTCTTCAGCCGCGCCGAGTTGCCTGCCAATCCTATCAACGACCTCGGCAACAGACAAATCAATCTTGGTATATTCTTTAATCCAGTTAAGACTTACCTTCATTTAAATTGCCTCAAGAAATCTAACCGGCCGCCCTCAAACAGCCTAATATCTTCAATACCATATTTGAGCATCACTAATCTCTCCAAACCAAAGCCGCCGGCAAAGCCGCTATAGACATTTGGATCAATACCGCCTTCTTTTAAGACTTTAGGATGAATCATGCCGCAGCCACCAAGCTCTATCCAGCCATTGTAACTGCAAACACTGCAGCCGCTTCTGTCACAAAAGACACAAGAAGCAGCAAATTCAAAACTAGGTTCGGTAAAGGGGAAATAAAAAGGCTGGATTTTAACATCAATATCTCGTTCAAAGTAATTAGATAGCCATGACCGGATAGTCGCTACTAAGTTGCCAGTATTAATATTTTTATCTATATAACTAATCTCAACCTGGTAAAAAGTATGTTCGTGCCGAACGTCAAGATCTTCATTACGGTAAGTCCGGCCGGCATAAACAACAGCAATCGGTTGACCCTTTTCTAGATTAGCAATATATTTCTTCTGCAGTCTGTTCTGCATTGTACTAACATGAGCTGGAGCAATGTATGGCTGGTTGTCTTTATTTTTTTCAACCGTCACTAAAGTATCGTAATCATCCCTCGCTGGATGCCCTTTCGGGAAGTTTAGGCTGCCAAACATATGGTAATCATCATCAATTTGTCTTGATTCCATTGAAGTAAAGCCCATTTTGTAAAAAATACCCAGGATCTTATCCAGCTCGCTCATAAGAGGATGAACACTACCAAGAGACGTATCAAGCAATCTAGGTCGTTTGTCCGGACTGGAATTAACATCAAAAGGTGCGGTTACATCAATACTTAAGACATGGGTTGAGTCTGTCTGATGGGATTTAATCATCTCCTTAAGCTCATCCCTCAGCCCATTAACCTCCTTACCGTAACTAGACCGTTTACTCTCGGCAATATTAGGTATATCCGCCAGCAGCGCTTTAATCTCAGGAGCCTTTAGAATATCTGCTTTATTTTCTAGTACATCAAAACGCTTTTTAAGCTTTACATAAGCAAGCTGTACTTGATCGACTTTATACTTCATAGCAATAGGTTAATATTAGCATAACGAGAGACTGACAGGCATCCCAAGAAAGTAATTGCTAAAGTTTGATTATCTACATACTATTTAAGATATGAGGATTTCAGTTAGAGCCATCGTCATTAAAGACAACAAACTGTTAGTCATGGACCGTAACCGCTTCGGCGATAAGTTTATATCTCTAGTAGGCGGAGCTGTTGAGATAGGTGAAAGCCAGGAATCTGCCTTAAAGAGAGAAGTAAGCGAAGAAGCAAGCCTAGAAATAGCTAACCCGAAACTGGTTATCA
The DNA here is from genome assembly GCA_963762395.1 of uncultured bacterium. Classification (GTDB taxonomy): domain Bacteria; phylum Patescibacteriota; class Saccharimonadia; order Saccharimonadales; family UBA4665; genus JAJZKE01. The sequence continues at coordinate 118,201 of CAVXKL010000001.1, forward strand.
TTGAAGAAGCCGGTGAAATCTACGGCCTGCAGTATATTTATCTCTGTGACTATGTTAGCGGCGATCCTAAACTGTCTGAGGGCTCTATTGAGAGTAAGATCGCTAGAAATGGCCAGAATCTTTACCTCCCAATGTGGCTAGATATTAAAGATCTTGAATTATCCAATTTACTGCCGGTTGAGCTTAAGAAGCAACTGATTGACTTTATTAAAAATGGCTTCCCGAGCGAACCAATTAAACTTACTATCACCAAAGATAGTAAGGTATAATACATCTAACTAGTTAATAACATATAGGGAGTAATAATTGGCTATACCTAAGGCTCGAATATTCACCGGATTCTTTGCGATTTTGTTTTTAGTAACATCGTCTAGCTTAGCGTTATTGTTTATAATATCTAACATCGAATCTAAAGATAATCAATCAAGTAATTCTAACTCAAACACTTCGGCCAGCAGTTCGCTAGACGGCCAGAAGTTATCTGGTTTTACACCAATTGCCTCTGTTACCAAGCTTCAATATGATGATCTTAAAGTAGGTACTGGTGCAACCGTTAAACCCGACACAACCATATCGGCAACTTATACAGGTGCTATTGCGTCAACCGGTATTATTTTCCAATCAACCTCTACACCGATTAGCTTCAGCTTAAAAGATGTTATTTTAGGCTGGCAAGAAGGCATACCGGGTATGAAAGTCGGCGGAACCCGCGAGTTACTGATTCCGGCCAATCTAGCCTACGGCGCTAATCCTCCCGCAGGCTCAAATATCCCCGCTAATGCCGCCCTTGTTTTCGATGTTACAGTTACATCCTCATCAGGTAGCTAAATGGCCTAAATTACACAACATATAGCGTATTGCATAATTCGCTAACGCTATATACAATAGGGGTTGTCAGTAATTTTAAACATTAAAAATACAAACAATAAATTAAAGCGAGGGTAATTAAATGCCAAAAAAAGTTACTATCTTTACTACTAATACCTGCGGCTACTGCCAAATGGTAAAAAAATATCTAGGCACCAAAGGCGTGTCTTATGACGAGGTCAACCTAGACCAGGAACCAGCCCGTCAGGACGAAGCCTTAAAAATTTCCGGTGCCCTAACAGTTCCCGTCACAGTTGTTACAAAATCTGATGACAGTCAAGAAGTAATTGTCGGCTACAACCTCGCTAAACTAGCACCAGCTATTTCCTAAGCGGCTTATTAAGGCTAAAATATCCCTACTATGGCGAAGGACAAAGTCCACGACCTAATAATTGTCGGTGCCGGTCCGTCGGCCCTAACTGCTGCTATCTATACCACCAGAGAAGACATAGAAACTGTTCTATACGAGCGCGGTGTGGTTGGCGGTCTAGCAGCCATTACTGATCATATAGACAATTATCCAGGCTTTTCGGTAGGCATTGATGGATTAAATCTAGCCGATGAATTAAGAAAACAGGCCGAAAGGTTCGGCTCGGTTATTGAACTAGGCGAGGTATTGGCCATAAAAGACGAGGGTCAGATTAAAGTTCTTGAAACAACCGACGGCGATCTTAGAGCTAAAGCAGTCCTCATTGCTACCGGTTGCGATTATAAGAAAATTGGTGTTCCCGGTGAGGCAGAATACTATGCCCGCGGCGTCCACTATTGCGCTACCTGTGATGGTGCTTTTTACAGGGACAAAAAACTAGCTGTTGTTGGCGGCGGCAACTCAGCCGTTCAAGAATCAATCTTTCTAACCAGGTACGCTAGCCATATTGATCTCTTAGTTAGATCCAGCGTAAAAGCTAGTGGTGTTCTCAAAAAAGAGCTCCAAAAATATGTCGAAGAAGGTAAGATAACTATTCACCTTCAAACTCAAATCGAAGAGATTATCGGTAAAGATAATTCAGTAGTAGGCGTAAAGGTTAACTCTAATGGTCAATCTAGGGTTATTGACGTTGACGGTGTCTTTATTTTTATCGGCCTTATGCCAAACAGCCAGTTTGTCAAAAGCACACTTGATCTAGATCCGGTCGGCTTTATTAACACAGACGAAGACCTTCATACATCCATGAAAGGTGTATTTGCTGCTGGTGATGTTAGAAGCGGCGCTACTATGCAAATCGCTTCAGCTGCTGGTGAAGGAGCCACTGCCGCTCTTAAAATACGTGAATACCTAGAAGCGCTCGAGTGATAGTTTAAAGTGTATTATATGCCTTCAATACTTGATCGTGTGTTAAGAACTTAATGTCGGATCTGTCTCTCTGCGAGGCGATATCATTCCAAATTTCATCATCTTCTAGTTCTAGGGCGACTTCCAGCAAAATCTCGGCTTTTGTTGCAATAGATATATTATTCCTACTGGCTAACATGGAAATAGCTAACCTGACTTCGTCGGGCAAAGTTATACTTAAACGTGATTTGTTTGAGGACATATAATTATTCTACCAAAAGCAAGTATTTAGCCTATTAGCCAGTACAATTTTGATATAATACGCTTGAAATAAACTAAAGGAGACAAGTCATGTCCGATCTAAAACCACTTACGGCCGGAAATAATACTCCAGATGAAATCAATGTAATTATTGAGATCCAAAAAGGTGACCACAATAAATACGAGGTCAACAAGGAAACTGGTTATCTATTTTTAGATAGGGTTAATGCTACAACCCTAGGCTATCCTGCAGATTATGGTTATGTACCAATGACATTATGTGAAGACGGCGACCCCTTGGACGCACTTTTAGTTATTGATGAATCTATGCCCCGCGGTTCAGCCTTAAGTGTCCGCCCAATTGGCGTACTTTATATGGTAGATAACGGTGATGACGACGAGAAACTAATCTGTGTGGCCTCTAAAGACGTATCTAAAAGCCACATCCATTCTGTCGATGACTTGGGCCCTAACTTTAAACCAATGGTCGAACACTTCTATTCCAACTACAAAGCCTGGAAAAATGATTGGAAGGGTAGCCCGGTATCCTTTAATGGCTGGGGAGATGCAGAAGCTGCTAAAAATGTAATAACCGAATCAATTGAGAGATATACGTCAAAACACTAATTATTGCCAATTAACTTGCCTAAGATATAAAAAGTTAAGAATAATCTAGATTTTTCGTTAGAATATTGTTATAATATTCAGTATGATTCAAAGCGTACAAAAAGTTATAAAGATTGGTTCTAGCGTAGGTGTTACCGTGCCTGCCAAGGAATTAAAAAGACAACGGATATTTGTTGGCGATGAAGTTGAGATTACCGTGCGACCATTTCGAGCCTTTAGCGATGATAATGCAGGCGTTATTAAGGCCGCAAAAGACATTCTTGCGGAATACAAGGAAGACTTTGTCAATTTGGCAAACAAATGAACTTCTTAGATTTAGAGCATCTTTTGGAGCTTCATGCGCTGTTGATAAAGTCTACGGGCGGATCTTCGGGTCTACGCGACCTTGGCAGGCTTGAGGCTGCAATTGCCGCACAATCACAGAATGTTTTTGGTGACGAGTTATACCCCGGCGTTATTAACAAATCAGCGGCAATAATAAGGTGCATAATAGCGGATCACCCCCTTGTGGACGGTAATAAAAGAACTGCTATGCTTAGCGGCTTAACTTTATTAAAAATAAACAAGATGTCTTTCAAAGCTAAACGTGGAGAAATTGAAGAATTCGCCATAAAGATAGCTACCGAGCAACTAGATGTACCAGTCATTGCTGGGTGGCTGGAATCTCATATTATCTAATTGTTGCCATTAGGCTAACCTAAGATATAAAATAAAAGCATTAACATAAACGTAAAGAGTAAGAATGAAGACTAGAGTAGCCATAAATGGTTTTGGCCGGATCGGCCGGAACGCTTTTAAGATTGCTTTTGCCAGAAGCGATATCGAAATAATCGCCATAAATGATCTAACTGATGTGGCAACGCTAGTTTACTTATTGAAGCATGACAGCAATTACGGTACTTACGATAAAGACGTTAAAGCAGCTGAAGACGAAATTGTTGTTGACGGCCAGCATATAAAGGTTTTTGCCGAGAAAGACCCTGAATTTCTGCCCTGGAAAGACTTAGATATTGATGTCGTTATTGAAAGTACCGGTTTCTTCGTTGAGCCAGATAAAGCTCGGTCCCATATAAGGACTGGCGCTAAGAAAGTAGTCATCAGCGCTCCGGCTAAAGGCGATAGTGCCGACACGGCTTTAACAGTAGTCCTTGGGGTTAATGACAACTCCCTAGAAGAGGATCACGACGTTATCTCCAATGCCTCCTGCACAACCAACTGTATAACACCGGTCGCTGGTGTTATTGAATCACAATTTGGCATTGAGAAGCTGATGATGACCACCATTCATAGCTATACTTCTTCTCAGCTTATTCAGGATGGGCCAGGTAAGAACTTAAGAGAAGATCGAGCTGCCGCCCAAAACATTACGCCGACAACGACAGGTGCATCAATTGCAGCCGCTAAAGCCCTACCGGCTCTAAGAGATATATTTGGTGCTTTTGAAGTTAGGGTCCCCACTCCCGTTGTATCTCTAGCCGACTTTGTTATTATTACTAAAAAAGACGTAACTGTTGATGAAGTTAACAAGGCCTTTAAAAAAGCTTCTAAAGAACCGTTCTACCAGGGAATTTTGGACGTAAGCGAAGAAGAGCTTGTTAGCACCGACTTCATCGGTAACAGCCACTCAGCTATTGTCGATTTAAAACTAACAGCCGTAATTGGTGGCAATATGCTTAAAGTAGTCGCTTGGTACGATAATGAATGGGGCTACTCGAATAGACTTGTTGAAGTGGTGGCTGACACTGGCCGTCTTCTTCACCGCACCAGCGAACAACATAACACTTAAAATGAAGATATATATTGGCACTGATCACCATGGATATAAAGACAAAGAACTAATCATGAACTATCTAAAAGAGATGGGTCATGAAGTTATTGATGATGGCGATGAGCAGTTAGACCCCAGAGATGACTTCTCCCCTTATGCCTCTAAAGTTGTTAAGGATGTCTTAACTAGTCCGGCAGATTCAAAAGGTATATTACTATGTGGCAGCGGTCAAGGTATGTGTATGGCAGCTAATCGCTTTAAAGGAATAAGGGCTAGTCTTTGCTGGGACGAAAACGAAGCCTATAACTCCCGTCATGACGATGATGCCAATGTCTTATGTCTAAGTGCCGATAAAATAGCCTGGCCGGACATGGAGAGGATAATCTCGACCTGGGTCAGTACACCATTCTCTAACGAAGAACGTTTCGTCCGCAGAATACACGAATTAGATAACCTAAATTAATCTATGGCAATAATTTGTCCAACAATTACCGCCACGACGCTAGAAGAATTTACTAGCCAACTGCAAAAAGTAAAACAATTTGCCGATCGTATTCATATAGATCTCATGGACGGGCAGTTAGCACCGATTAAGTCTTTAGATGTCAGCGAAGTGCCGATAATAAGTGAGGTGATCACAGATATCCATATGATGTTTAATAGCCCCATGGAATTTATGGAAAAGATAATACTCATAAATCCAAACTTGTTAATTGTTCATGCCGAGGCTACTAATATTGACCATTACAAGCTAGTAACCAGCTTGCACGAACATAATATTAGGGCCGGTCTAGCAATTCTCGGTCCGACCACGGTAAATAGCATTTCAGGGGTAGTAAACTGGTATGATCACATTTTAATTTTTGCCGGCACTTTAGGTTATCAAGGCGGTGAGGCTGATCTAAGCATGTTACCTAAAGTTGATGAGATTAAGGCCTTAAACCCGCGGGCTGAAATAGCCTGGGACGGTGGCATTAACAATCTTAATGCTCATGAAATTGCCTCAGCCGGGGTTAATGTTTTAAATGTCGGCGGTTATATTCAAAAGAGCGCTTTCCCTCAAAATGCTTATGTTGAACTAGAGCAAATTATTAGGCAACAACATGACTAAACTACCGCTTGATCGCTTAGAAGAAATTGCTAACGATATCAGGGAAGATATTATTGAGATGCTGCTTAAGGCCGGCAGTGGTCATAGTGCTGGACCTTTAGGACTAGCCGACATCTTTACCGCCCTTTATTTTGACATCTTAAATCACGACCCAAAAAACCCAGACTGGCAAGATCGAGACATTTTAATTTTATCTAACGGCCACTGTGTGCCGGTTAGATACGCCGCTATGGCCCACGCCGGCTACTTTCCAAGATCTGAGCTTAAAACACTTAGAAAGTTTGGCAGCCGTCTTCAAGGTCATCCTGAAAGACTCAGACTGCCTGGACTGGAAACTACATCCGGACCACTGGGCTGCGGACTTTCCCAGGCCGCAGGTATGGCTCTTGCTCTTAAAATGGATAAAGTTAACCATCGATGGGTTTACGTTGTTATGAGCGACGGTGAAACAGACGAAGGCAATGTTTGGGAAGCCGCCATGCTGGCTGGTAAGTACAAGCTATCTAACATTATTGCTATTTTAGACCGAAACAATATTCAAATTGATGGCCCAACCGAGCAAGTTATGCCGCTTGAAGACGTCAAAGCTAAATGGCAATCATTTGGCTGGCATGTTATAGAAGTTGATGGCAATAATATTGAAGACTTTATAGATGCCTGCGCCATGGCTAAAGCAATTGTTGAAAAGCCGGTTATGATCATTGCTCACACCGTTCCCGGTAAAGGCGTCGACTTTATGGAATATGACTTCCATTGGCACGGTAAACCACCTAATACCGAAGAAGCTAAAAAGGCCTTAAAAGAGCTGAGAACGCTTGGCGGCCGGATTAAAAGCGAGGATTCTTAATATGAACAGTATTGATCCAAAACTTTCAGGCTATATGTCAAATCCAGTGCTAGAGACAAACCGCAAAGGTTTTGGACTAGGCTTAGTCGCTGCCGGCGAAGCTTATCCAAACGTTGTTGCTGTCTGTGCCGATTTAACGGAATCAACTCACATGCATTTATTTAAAGAAAAGTTTCCGGAGCGCTTTATTGAGGTCGGTGTTGCCGAACAAAACATGGTTACTTTAGGCAGTGGCTTGGCCGCCATGGGTAAAATTCCCTTTGTTTCCAGCTATGCCGCTTTTAGCCCAGGCCGAAATTGGGAGCAAATTAGAACGACTATTTGCCTTAATGACCGTCCTGTTAAGTTAATTGGCTGCCATTCAGGAGTTAGTGCCGGCCCAGACGGTGCAACCCATCAAATGCTTGAAGATATAGCCCTGATGCGCGTTTTGCCTAACATGGTGGTTGTAGCCCCGGCTGACGCAGTTGAAGCTAGGAAAGCGACGCTTGAGATGGTTAAAGACCCAAGACCTAATTACATGCGCCTGGCTAGAGAACCAATAGCTATTATTACCACTGATCAAACACCTTTTACGATTGGTCAGGCCTATGTATTTAAGGAGGGTAAGGATATAACCATCGCCGCTACCGGTACAATGACTTATCAAGCGCTACTTGCTGCCGATGCCTTAGGAAAACAAGGCATTCAAGCCGAAGTCTTGCATGTGCCAACAATTAAGCCGCTTGATGAAGAAACTATTCTATCAAGTGCTAAAAAAACAAAGGCTGTTATTACCGTTGAAGAGGGTCAAAGAGCCGGCGGTCTGGGTGGTGCTATCGCTGAACTGTTAGCCGAACAATTACCAACTCCCGTCTTTAGGATAGGCATGAGAGACAGATTCGGTGAATCAGGCGATGCCGAAGAGCTCCTGACGCACTTTGGACTAGACGCTAAGCATATCGAGCTGGCTGCCCATTATCTACTATGCAAAAAAAGCGTAAGCGATTAACATTTAAATATGCCCCTAACATTACCGCAAATACGAAGAAATTGCCGCCTGGCTAGTGAACGAATGGCTCAGGCACGAGCCGAGCACTGGGCATTTGGTGCTTTTAACCTGGATGACGAGGCAACATTGAGGGCAGTTTGTCTGGCAGCAGTTAATAAAAAAGCACCTATATTAGTTGAGGCTAGCCAGGGAGAAGTCGATGACATCGGTCTAGATAATATCCGTGATATGGTCGACAACTTTAAGTTTACTTACGGCGTTGAGATATATATTAATCTTGATCATAGTCCAAGTGTCGATGTCGCCAAAAGAGGTATTGAAGCTGGCTTTGAATTTGTTCATATTGACATTTCCCAGGCCAATCATGATGCTACCAGAGAAGAAATAATTGAGAAAACTAAAGAGATAGTGGCTTATGCCAAGTTAACTGGTGCTCTTGTCGAAGCCGAAGAACGGTATTTTATGGGATCATCTAATTTACATACCGAACCGATAGATTATGAAGAAGTTAAAAAGTTTAACTCCACTCCTGAGGGAGCGGCTGACTTTGTAGCTCAAACCGGCATTGATACATTTGCCGCCCAAGTTGGCAATCTTCATGGTAAATACCCGGTTCCTAAAATACTCGATCTTGAACTTCTTAAGCGCGTCAGAGGGGCGATTGACTGCAATATATCGCTTCACGGCGGCAGCGATACGCCAGGCCACTACTTTAGAGAGGCAGTAAAGATAGGTGTCACTAAAATTAACATTAATTCGGATATGCGGTTCGCCTACCGGACAAGCCTTGAAAAAGTCTTAAAAGAACATCCCGAAGAATTTTCTGTTGCCAAGCTAATATCTAAAGACGTCGTTAAAGCAGTCCAGGAAATAGTTGAAAGTAAGCTTGTCGATTTTAACTCCAGCAACAAAGCCGTTACGCCACCATCCAGCTAGTTTATTGATAGATGATCACTCTAATGCTAAAATGCTCTTAAGAACAAGGATAAAAACAAAGGTGGGCATTAATGGCAGATAACCCAGACGTAATCAGTGTCGGCGACATTAATACTGATGCCTTTATTAAGCTTGAGGATGAGCAAGCTGAGGTTATTGAAAAAGACGGCAATACGCTTTTGGCCATGGTATTTGGCGCGAAATTACCCTATGACCATGTAGATATTGTTGAAGCAGGCGGTAACGCGTCAAATGCCGCTGTCGCTTTTGCCAGGCTGGGACTAGACAGTGCTCTTGTTGCTAACGTTGGCAGCGATGGCCATGGCCGGGACATGATCAACGCTTTAAACAAAAATAATGTCGATAGCCGATTTATCAGAATCAACCACAATAAAAAGAGTAATTATCACTATATCCTCAGATATAAAGCAGAGCGAACTATACTTGTTAAGCATGAAGAATATAACTACCACTGGCCGCATTTAAGACCGGATGAGACACCCAAGTGGCTATACTTTAGTTCAGTCAGCGAACATGCCCTGACCTACCACGACCAAATATCTGACTGGCTGGATGAACACCAGGAAGTTAAGCTTGCTTTTCAACCGGCAACATTTCAAATGGAAGTTGGCCACGAACGATTGCACCGGATATATAACCGAACCGATGTTTTAATTTTAAACCGTGAGGAAGCAGTTACTGTTGGCGGCGGCAATCATGAAGACATAAACGATCTTTTAAATAAACTTCACGATCTAGGTCCGAAGATAGTCGTTATAACTGACGGGCCTAACGGCGCTTATGCCTCAGACGGCCAAATCAGACTAAAAATGCCCCTTTATCCCGATCCCGCTCCGCCAGTAGAAAGAACTGGCGCTGGCGATGCATTCGCCTCAACTTTTGTAGCTGCCCTAATTAAGGGGGATAACATCGAGGGAGCTTTAATGTGGGCGCCGATTAACTCGATGAACGTTGTCCAAAAAGTTGGTTCTCAGGCCGGTCTTTTAACAGAGCAAGAACTGCAGCATTATCTAAGGCATGCTCCTGATTGGTATCATCCATCAAACTTAAATTAGGAAATATATAATCCTCCTTATGTTAAAATATGTTTGTAATAGAGGGGCCTTTAAAACAAATATTGAAAGGTTATTAATCTAACTTGAGCCGCTTTCTACTGGAAATCTTAGGCAACAACGATCCTAAACATAAACAAGCTTTTGTAGCTGAGGAGAGACGTAGTGGCCACCCAAACCACGATCTAAGATTATCTTCTAAGATGTATAGCTCGATTACGTCTAAGATCAAACAACTAGGACTGGATCCAAATGACACTACGGCAAGAGAGCTTTACTTTAGCTTAAACGACAAACTTGTTAAAGATGACATTAAATTAACCAAAAAACTAAGAACTATTGCTGCCCAGAAAGTTAACGCTGAGGCTAATATATCTGACGGTCTAATTAATGTTATTAACGACCTAAAACTAGAAAGGGACTGCTTTGTCCTTAAGTCCAGCGTGCTTAAGAAGCAGTTTAAAGACCTACCGCCTAAAAGAACAATGAAGGCCCTGGGCTATAGATCAATTGATTCGTTATTAAAACTGGAGCCAGTCACATTTATCCTTTTAGCTATTAACTACTATGAATCAGAAGGATATCTGGCTAATTTTTACGCTAAATATAAGAAGTTAGGCCCAACCTGCTTTGAGTTTCGCAAAGTAAATATTCTTGTTGCTAAAGAAAAGAAGTGGCTCAATCTATTTGAAAACGTTAAGAAACAAACCGGCTTAACGCTGATCAGTAATTATGAGACGGCCTCTATTGTCCTACTGCCTGTAGATAACGAACCAGAAGTTGGCTATATCACTATGCTTCTGGCTAAACTTTTAAGTGAAGTGTCAGTTATTTTAAGTGTTTCAAGCTATCTTAAACTTCACCAAGTCGACCCTAACTTTACTCAAAAACTAAGCGGTATCGTTGACCATGAACCATATATTGACCATAAAGTTGTCGAACAGTTAGTTTCTTGGAATACCGCCCAGCAGGCGCTATCTAAAAATATTGAAAATATATTCGCCCCCCATATCAACGATCAAGACCTAAAGCCAGTAAATCTACTAAATAAAATAGGTAATGTTTTAGACGATTTAAACTTCTGGAAAGACAGCCAATTTTTAGCCACGGTGAAAGACGGCCAGACAATTTCATTTAATGTTCTAGACGTTGCCACCAATTTGGTTAATAACCTGTCATTTGAAAATAGAGTCCTGGATCATTGCCGCTATGCCCTAAGACAGGAAATTGCTAAGTTATATCTAACTCCCGAACAAGTCGTTAGCTCTCTAAATAGCGAGAATGAAGATCGTCCGCAGCTTATTGAAAACAGTGTCGTAGGGTAGGAGGAAATATGTATCAGTTCAGTATATCTGGGGCAGCTAAAGGTGAAAGCGTTGAAGAGGGCAGGCAACTAGCTAAAGATCTTGGCCAGGCCTTAGCTAAATCTGGCAATAGCTTGTTAACAGGCGCCACATCAGGTCTGCCTAACTACGCTGCTGAAGGATATAAGGCAGCCGGTGGAAAGATGAGTGTCGGTATTAGTCCGGCAGCATCTAAGATTGAACATGTCTTAAAATATCGCCTGCCGACAAATGCTTATGACTTTATCTTATATACCGGCCTCCACTATGTTGGCCGGGATACTCTGCTAATAACATCGAGTGATGCTGTCCTGAGTATTGGCGGTCGGCTAGGCACCCTGCATGAGTTTGCCATTGCCGTCGAAACAGGCACGCCGATAGGCTTTCTCCATGGCGCTGGCGGCATAAGTGAAGAGATTCATAAACTGATGGATTTATCTAAGCCGCATCGGAATAATTGTGTCATCTATTTCAGTGATTCAGCCGATGACTTGATTAGCCGCCTAACCAAATACTTAGACGAAGAAAACTCGAGATATCTAAAAATACTTAAATAAGATATTAACGCCTATCATTCCCGATCATATAAAATAGGGGAATATGGGAATATTTAATCTTAAGAGTGACTACAACCCGACTGGCGACCAGCCTCATGCCATTAAGCAGTTAACGAACGGCCTAGCTGATGGTTTAAAACACCAAACTCTTCTTGGTGTAACAGGTTCAGGTAAGACGTTCACGGTATCAAATGTCATAGCCAATATAAATAAACCGACGCTTGTTTTAAGCCATAACAAGACTTTGGCCGCTCAACTCTACACCGAGTTTAGAAATTTCTTCCCCGATAACGCTGTCCACTACTTCGTCAGTTATTTCGATTACTACCAACCGGAAGCATATATACCCAGAAGCGACACATATATCGACAAAGACTCTCAGATTAACGAAGAAATCGACAGGCTGCGGCATGCTGCTACCGATTCACTTTTATCTCGCAAAGACGTAATTATTGTCGCTAGCGTCAGCTGCATATACGGCATTGGTTCGGTTGAAGACTATTCTAATTTATCCATAAACCTGGAAGTCGGATCGAGAAAAGTCAGGGATAAATTTATGCGCCAATTAAGCGACATTCAATACGAGCGTAATGATATAGACTTCCATAGAAGTACCTTTAGGGTCAGAGGCGACGTTATTGATGTTTTCCCAGCCAGTGAAGAAATGGCCTATAGGATTGAATTTAACGGTGACCTAGTTGAAAAGATAACCAAACTTGACACTCTAACAGGCGAAGTCCTGGCTAATCTAAAAAGCTATCAGGTATTCCCCGGATCTCATTACGTAACACCGGGAGAGAAGCTGCAGATGGCCTTAGGTCAAATAGAAGTTGAACTTAAGGAAAGGCTTAGTGAATTTAAAAAAGAAGATAAACTGCTGGAAGCCCAAAGACTAGCCCAAAGAACTAACTTTGATATTGAAATGATGCGTGAAACCGGTTTTGTCAAAGGCATTGAAAACTATTCACGCTACCTGACTAACCGAAGCCCAGGCGAGCAGCCAGCCACACTGCTGGACTACTTCCCGGATGACTTTTTAATGATTATAGATGAGAGCCATATGACCATGCCTCAAATTAGAGGTATGTATAACGGTGATCATTCAAGAAAAGAAGTCTTAGTTGAATACGGTTTTCGTTTGCCTAGTGCCCTAGATAACAGACCACTGACATTTTCCGAGTTCGAAAGACACGTTAACAAAGTTATTTATGTCAGCGCTACGCCTGCCGAATACGAGCTGTCGCGAAGTCCAAAGCCGGCTGAACAGGTCATTAGACCAACGGGACTGCTTGATCCAAAGATTGAAGTCAGACCAATCGAGGGCCAGATAGATGATCTTATTAGTGAAATTAAAGAAACAACTAAAAATCACCAGCGGGTTTTAATAACTACCTTAACTAAGCGTATGGCTGAAGATCTGGCCGAATATCTTGAAAACCTGAACCTAAAAGTAGCCTATTTGCATAGCGATATAGACACTTTAGAGCGAAGTGACATCTTAAGAGATTTAAGACTGGGTGTTTATGACGTTCTAGTCGGGATTAACCTTTTAAGAGAAGGCCTAGACTTACCTGAAGTAAGCTTGGTGGCCATACTTGACGCTGATAAAGAAGGTTTCTTAAGAAGCGAACAAGCACTAATTCAAACAGTTGGCAGGGCTGCCCGGCATGAAAACGGCCGGGTGCTTATGTATGCCGACCACATCACTGAAAGCATGAAAAAAACAATTGATAAAACCAACCGCCGACGTAAGATCCAGGATAAATATAATAAAGAGCACGGTATAACGCCAATTGGCATATCTAAAAAGATAGACAAAGGCTTAAGGCCAGACCTGCCTGAAGAAGCTAAACGGGCAAAGTTAGAGCTTAATAAGATACCAAAAGAAGAATATAAGTATCTAATTAAAGACTTAACTTCTCAAATGGAACTGGCAGCCGCTAACCTACAATTTGAACAAGCCGCTGAACTTAGAGACATAATCAATAAAGTCAAAAATAAGTCCAAGTCAAAAAATTAAATTAAATAGGGTGATGTCCTAGGCAATTTTTTTAGCCTTAGGTTATACTTAAATACAAATGGCAAAACTATCTCGGGACGATGTCTTTAAGTTGGCTAAGTTAGCTCGCATTAGACTGACTGACGAAGAAGCAGCTAGCTTCAGTAATGAGATATCTAAAATCTTGGAATACGTTGACCAACTTCAAACAGCTGACGTTGCTGATTTAAAACCAACTAACCAGGTAACTGGTTTATTTAACATCTGGCGCGAGGATGATGTTATAGACTACGGTTATAGTCCAGACGATATGCTAAAAAATGTGCCTAAATTAGTTGACAGATATATCCAAGTCGGACGGATGATCGAATGAATCAGTGGCCTAAGATTAAATCTATTGCTAGTGGCGTAAACAGTAGCAAAATATCTGCCGTTGACCAGGTTAAAAAATCTCTAAGTTTAATTGATGAAAACGCTTCATATAAGGCAATAATATCTAAAACTGAAGAACGAGCTCTTAAAAGGGCTAATGAAATTGATATACTTGCAAAAGAAAACAAGAATTCCGGCCGTCTTGCCGGCGTACCATTTATCGCTAAGGATAACTTCTTAGTATTTGGCGCCGAAACAACTGCCGCCAGCAATATCCTTAAAGGTTTTAATGCCCCCTATCAGGCAACAGCTATTAATAGACTTGAAGCCGAGGGGGCTATTTGTGTGGCAAAAGCTAATCTTGATGCCTTTGCTCACGGATCTAGTACCGAAAACAGCGATTTCTTTACCACCTTAAACCCCCATGACAAAGAAAGGGTGCCAGGTGGTAGCTCGGGCGGTTCAGCTGCGGCTGTCAGTTTGGGCATAACACCATTTAGTCTTGGTACTGATACCGGCGGATCTATCAGGCTACCAGCCAGCTTCTGCGGTGTAGTTGGCTATAAACCGACATACGGTCTGGTTAGCAGATCCGGCGTAGTGGCTATGGCCAGCAGTACCGACACTATCGGTGCCTTAGCTTCAAGCGTCGAAGATGTGTCAATTGTTATGGAAATAATGAGCGGCAAAGACTCACTTGATTCAACAACCATAGACATCGGCGATAACCACTTTAGCGACTTTAGTGAGCCTACTAAACAAATTAAAATCGGCCTTATTAAGGAATATTTATCTGAAGGTATTGATGAAGGCGTCAAAAGAATAATTCTTGAAGCTGCCGATAAGCTATCTTCTAACGGGGCGGTTATCTCCGAGGTTAGTCTGCCCAGTCTGCCACTATCTCTGGCTACCTACTACGTTCTTTGCCCGGCCGAAATATCCTCAAACTTAGACAGATATGACGGTCAACGCTATGGCTATAGCGATAAGCAGGCAAAAACACTTGAAGACAGCTATTTAAACAGCCGCTCGGTAGGCTTTGGTGCTGAAGCTAAGAGGAGAATAATGATCGGTACATACGTCCTTAGCAGCGGCTACTACGATGCCTATTATAAACGGGCCCAGACTGTCAGAACAAAGCTAGTTAATGAATTCCATCAAGCATTAGACAGGGTAGATTTTCTGCTAGGTCCAATTTCACCAACTCCGGCCTTTAGGGTCGGTGAGTTAGTTGACGATCCGCTTGCCATGTATCTAAGTGACATAATGACTGTAGCGGTGAATTTAGTTGGCGGACCGGCCATTGTCTTACCGGTTGGCAAAATCGGAGCTCTACCGGTCGGCATGCAGCTAATGGCTGCCCAAAAGAAGGATAAGGAACTACTTAACTTCGCTAAATCTATTGAGGATATATTTTAATGTTTTCAGATATTGACATTGCCAGTGCCTGCCTAGTCGGTGTAGTTATACTCGGCTGTTTGTTTTATAGGAAGAAAGCTTATCAACAACTAGATAATATATATTTCCGAAGATACTGGTCTAAGATAGAGAAACTTTGCGCCGATAAAAAGACATGGTATATGGCCATTATTGATGCCGACAAACTGCTTGATGAAGCCTTAAAAAGAAAACACTTCAAGGGTAAGTCTACTGGTGAAAGATTAGTTTCAGCCCAAAGATATTTATCTGCCAATGATGCTGTTTGGTTTAGCCATAAACTGAAGAATAAAATTGAAGAACAGGAAAAGCCCGTAATCACCAAGAAGGAAACTATTAAAGCTTTAATGTCGTATAGACTGGCTTTAAAAGATTTGGGAGCTTTAGGTGAAGAAAGGATATCTAAATCAAGTGACAGAAAGTAAATCAAAATATTTTCTAACTGTTGGTATTGAGACTCATGTCCAGCTTAAGACTTTATCTAAACTATTTTCGGGGGCGGATAATGACGCCCACAGGGCAGACCCTAATACTTTAGTTAATCATATAGACTTTGGTCTTCCCGGAGCTCTGCCGGTATTAAATAAACGGGCAATTGAGCTAGCTTCAAGAGCGGCTTTTGCTCTCAACACTAAACCCCAAGCCTTTTCTAAATTTGACCGTAAACACTATTTCTACCCTGATCTTCCCATGGGGTATCAAATAACACAGTATGATGAACCAATAATTCTAGGCGGCTATGTTGAATTTAGCGTTGATAACCAAACAAAAAGAGTCAATATTACACGTGCTCATCTAGAAGCTGATGCCGGTAAGAGTATTCATCCCGTTGGTAAAGATTATAGCTTGGTTGATCTGAATAGGGTCGGTACGCCACTGCTTGAGATTGTCTCTGAGCCTGAAATGCATTCACCAGCCGAAGCTAGGGCATACTGCCAGGAATTATACCTTCTAATGCGCTACGCCGATGTCTCAGACGCCAACCTCTATTTTGGTAATATGCGTTTTGATGTAAACGTCAGCGTCTCAACTAACGAAACACTAGGCACCAGAACAGAAACAAAGAATCTAAATAGTTTTCGGAGCGTTGAGAGGGCTGTCACTCATGAGATGAATAGGCAGATCGAATTAATTGAAAAAGGCGAAAAGATAACCCAGGAAACAAGAGGCTGGGACGACGCTAAAAATAAGGGATACTCGATGCGTTCTAAAGAGAATGCCGATGACTATAGATATATGCCGGACCCTGACATTCCGCCAGTTCATTTAGATGACGATTATATCTCAAAAATTGCTACCTCCATGCCTAAACTACCCAAAGACCTAAGAGTACAATTGGCAAAACATAGTCTCGACAGCTCCATTATTGAGTCACTGATCGAAGCTGAAATAGAATACTCGCTCGGGCATCTCGATTACCTAACGGACTTAAGCAGCGAAAAGGCCAAAACTATTGCTTTTTGGATTGTGAACATCGAGATCCCCTTAAGGCATGGTCTAGAAGGTCAAGATGCTAAAAGTATAAAATTAACCAAAGACTCAATTCATGATCTTTACGAAGCAGCCTACGCTTTAACTAAAGCCGGTAAGCTAAGTTCGACTAACGTTAAGGAGCTAATTACTAGTCTTCTTTTGATAGATAATTTGCCGGAGGATATAGCTGATCATGTTAAAAAAGAAGGCCTAACTCAAAATTCAGACGAAGGCGAACTTAAACAAATTGTTGAAAAGATCGTTAAAGAAAATCCTGAGGCTTCTCGAGATATTCTTGCCGGCCAGGATAAAGCGATTGGTTTCCTTGTTGGACAGGTCATGAAAGAAACTAATGGCCAAGCAAATCCGGCTGTTGTTAATGAGTTAATCAAATCTCAAATTAAGAGTTAGGATGCTAATATTAATCTGCCATGAGCACTAAACCTGTCACTAAAGCCGTTATAGCCGCCGCTGGCTTTGGCACAAGGTTTCTACCCCAAACCAAAGCTTCGCCTAAAGAGATGCTGCCATTAGTAGATAAACCGGTTATTCAATATGTCGTTGAGGAACTAGTGGACGTCGGTATCCAAGATATTATTATCGTTACTGGCTATTCAAAAAGAGCAATCGAAGATCATTTCGATAATCCAAACAGTGATCTAATAACCAACTTGAAACAAGGCGGTTCCTCCAAAAAGCCACTCCTCAAAGAAGTTCTGGATATAGCCGACCTGGCAAATTTTATCTATGTTCGCCAAAAAGGGCCGTACGGTAACGCCACGCCATTAATAAACGTTGCCCATCTTTTAAACGATGAACCGTTTATTTATACCTGGAGCGATGACTTCTTCAGGTCCGATCCATTAAGATTCCAGCAAATGATCGATGCTTATAAAAAGTATAACTGCTCGGTCATGAGTACAACTAGAATTAGAACCCCGGAAGACTACAAAAGGTACGGTGTAGTTGGCGGTAAACACTTAAGAGACAATATATCGCAAGTAACAAGAATCTTGGAAAAACCGGGTATAGATAAAGCTCCTTCTGACCAGGCAAGTGTCAGCGGCTTCCTTTTAACGCCTGATTCCGTCAAATACTTCCAAAAGGCTCTTAAAAACCTCAAAGCCGGTCATGAGTTTTATGCCAATGATGCACTTAAACTGATGATCAAAGATGGCAAGAGAATAATTGCCTGCGAGATAAAAAACGGTGAGTTCTACGATCTCGGCAACAAGCTAAGTTATCTTAAGGCAGTCTATAGCTTTGCCATGCGCGACAAGGACATATCTGACGAACTAAGAGTGTTCTTAAATGAGCAACTTAAGGTATAATAATAACGTATGTCAACGACTAATAACGTCGAGCTTTTAATTATCACCATTGTATTAAGTGTTCTGTTCGTAGCTTTAATAGCCTTTGTTATTGAGGTTATAACCGTAGTTAGTAAAATTAGAAAACTGGTTAAACGAACTGAAGAAGTAATGGACAACGTTGAAGCTGCTGCCGAGAATCTAAAACATATGTCAAAAGCTGCCCATAGCCGATTTCCGCTTATTAACTTAATTAGCGAACTGTTTAATTCCAAACAAGATAAATAGAAATGGCGAAAAGTCATAAACATCACAGCAGGCTTGGTTTAATAGCCGTCGGCTACGTTCTTGGCCTTCTAACAGCACCTCGTAGCGGCAAACGAACCAGAACTAAGATTAAGAACAGCAAAGATCTTGTGGCCGATATAGAAAAAGATCTTAAAGATATTTACAGTCAAACCAAGGAAGTTTTAGCTAAACTCGCCCAGGAACAACCAAAGCTAACCGAGGACCTTAAGAAGCTTAAAGAACAAGCTATGTCTTCTCAGTCTAAGGTTAAAGATTTATTATCCGCCATCCACGGTCATGACAATTTTGATGAAGATCTAACAACGACCATTAAGGACGCTAAAAAAGCATTAGAATCTCTTAAACACTACCTATCCAAGTAGTTCGCTTAATGTATAATTAAAGCAAATTAGCCGCATAGCGAAACTTTTGGAGGGTTGATTGGCACAAAGAAAAACATTGACTAGTAGTGATTATGTCCACCTGCATAATCATACCCAATATAGCTTACTTGACGGTCTGACAAAGATTCCCGAACTGATGGAGACGGTTGTTAGGTTCGGCATGGGCAGTATCGCTATTACCGACCACGGTACTTTGAGCGGACTTATTGAGTTTTATAAAGAAGCCAAGCAAAAAAGCATTAAGCCGCTGCTTGGCATAGAAACATATATGGCGGCAAGAGGCCTTAAAGATAAAGATAGCCAAATAGATAAAGAAAACTACCACCTTACCGTAATCGCTATGAATAACGAGGGCTATAAGAACTTAATGAGGCTTTCATCAATTGCCAACCTGGACGGCTATTACTATAAGCCGCGAATCGACCGTGAAACACTAGCCAAATATAACGCCGGACTTATTGTTTTAAGCGGCTGTATGGGCGGCGAGCTTGGCATGGCTTTAAGCCAGGGCTTAACTAAAGATGCTGAAAAAGTGATCAAATGGTATAAAGATATCTTTAAAGACAGATATTACCTCGAAGTCCAAGATCACGGCCATCCACTTCATCCGTCATATAACGAACGCCAGGAAACAATTAATAATGAAATATTTAGGTTGGCTAAAAAGTATAATTTACCGACTGTCATAACGGCTGATGCCCACTATTTAAGACATGCCGACCAAACAGCTCATGAGATACTCCTCTGTATCCAAACCAACTCATATTTATCTGATAAAAATAGATTGAGCCTTAAAGACATCGAACTTCATGTAACTGACCCGACAGAGATAATAAAAAGATGGGGCAAGGGCCACCCGGAAGCAATTATCAACACTAAGAAAGTCAGTGAACGATGTGAAGTTAAAATTGAGCTTGGCGGCTTCTTGATTCCTAAGTTTCCCCTGCCAAGCGGCCAGAGCGATGACACCTTCCTTAAACTATTGGTATATAAGGGCCTAAGCTGGCGATATGGCGGTATGTCTAGAGATGAAGTCCGCAGTTTATCTATAGGTGAAGCAATCAAGAAGGTTCCTAAAGATTATCTAAAACGGGCAGATTATGAACTTTCTATTATCGGTACAATGGGCTTTAGCGGTTACTTCTTAATAGTTCAGGACTTTATTAACTGGGGTAAAGACCACAAAATCATTTTCGGACCAGGCAGGGGTTCTGCTGCCGGCTCAATAGTCTCCTACGCTCTTAGGATTACGGAAATCGACCCTATTAAGTATGACTTAATGTTTGAAAGGTTCTTAAACCCTTCAAGAGTCTCTATGCCGGATATTGACATAGATATCCAGGATACCAGGCGTGATGAAGTAATAAACTACTGTATTGAGAAATATGGCCGAGATAGAGTAGCTAATATTGTGACATTTGGCCGAATGGCAGCCAGAAACGCCGTGAGGGATGTTTCCAGGGTCCTTGAGGTGCCATACGCTGAAGCTGATAGATTAGCTAAGATGATGCCGCCACCCTCTCAGGGACGTCATATTGCCCTCAGAAGTTCACTAAAGGATGATCCGGCCCTGGCCAGAGAATATAAAACAAACGAGACAGCCAAAAAAGTCTTTGATCTAGCAATGCAGCTTGAAGGTACTATTAGAAGCCACGGTGTCCATGCTGCCGGTGTTGTTATTGCCCCAGATGACATTGTTAACCATACACCCCTAGAAATGGCTCAAAAAGGTGTTGTTGCCACCCAGTACTCGATGGGTCCAATCGACGAGCTTGGTCTCCTTAAAATAGACTTTCTTGGACTTTCTAACCTGACAACCATTAGAAATGCTCAAAGAATTATCCGAAAGGTATACAAACACTCCATAAACATTGACGAGTTAACCAATGACGACCCGAAAACATTTGAACTATTAAGAGATGGCGACACAGTTGGTGTCTTCCAGCTAGAATCAGCCGGCATGAAGCGTTATCTTAAAGAGCTTCAACCGACAATATTTACCGATATCATTGCTATTAACGCCCTATACCGACCTGGGCCAATGAGTGAAATCCCGAGATTTATTAAAGGCAAAAATAAGCCATCCAGCATTAAATATTTGCACAATTCAATTGAACCTATTCTCAAAGATACTTACGGTGTTATGGTTTACCAGGAGCAAATTATCCAAATTCTGCAGAGAGTAGCCGGTTACTCTGCCGGTGAAGCAGACTTAGTCAGAAAAGCTATTGGTAAGAAAAAGCGTGACATCATGCAGGCTGAAGAGCCAAAATTTATGGCTGGTTCGCTCAAGCAGGGCTTAAACGAGGGCCAAGCTAAAGAACTATGGTCCCAGATTCAGCCCTTTGCTGATTATTCCTTTCCTAAAGCCCATGCTGCTTGCTACGCCCAAATAGCCTACTGGACAGCTTATCTTAAGGCTCACTATAGAGACGCTTTTATGGCTGCCCTGATGACCACTGATTATGACAATATTGATCGTCTGGCTATTGAAATTAACGATTGTCGTCACAACGGCATTGAAGTTTTATCCCCTGATATAAATGAGTCATTTGTCGAATTTGGTATTGTCCCAGGCGCCAGTCAGATTAGATTTGGCCTTAAAGCCGTAAAAAACGTCGGTTCAGCCGCTGCCGAAGAAATAGAAAGAGCCAGGGCAGGTAAACCATTTACATCCATTGAAGACTATCTAACACGGGTTAACGCTAAGATTGTTAATAAGAAATCGCTGGAGAGCCTAATTAAGACCGGCGCTTTTGATAAGTTTTATGACCGAGGGACACTTCTTAAAAACATTGAACTGATGGTTGCCTATGCATCAAAGTTCCAAAAACAGCTTAGCTCAAACCAATTAACACTATTCTCTGAAGAAAAGTCAGCTAACGCTAATCTAGTGTCCAGTAGCATTGAATTCGAACAAACAGATTCTGAACCCAATAAAAACCAGTATCTTACCTGGGAAAGAGAACTGCTCGGTCTATATCTAAGTCAGCATCCGCTAAATGACCTGGCAGATTATCTAACCAAATACTGCACGCCTCTGTCTAGTATTAGTACGATTGCTAACGAGGCACCGGTTACTGTCGGTGGCATAATTGCCGAAGTCAGAGAGGTGATCACTAAAAACAAACAGAAGATGGCCTTCGTTAAGATTGAAGATCTAAGCGGTGAAGCGGAGATGGTAGTCTTCCCCAGTCTTTATGATAAATATAAGGATAAACTTGCTCGTGACCAGGTATATAAATATAAAGCAACTGTTAGTGCCAGGTCGGCCGGAGATATTAAAAGCTTAGTTCTCGTTAGCCTAGAAGAAATAGATAAGACTTCGCCCGATAAGCCAACGGATGATCAACCAAGCAATTCGTCTCCTAAGTTATATATTAACTTAAAAGATACTTCAGACAACAAGCTGCTCTCTTCACTTAAGGCTGTTATCGATCAATATATTGGTGACACGAAAGTAATCCTGGTTTTGAATAATGGCAAATCCCGTCAGGCAATAAGGTTGCCGGTTGGTTTTGATCATCAAAATGAGGAAGCTTATGATCAGTTATCTGAGCTCGTTGGTCCTGAAAACCTAGTCCTAAATTAAGTCACAAGCAGACACATTGAGCCGATCAGGAGAGCTAATATGGCGTCAAGAAAATAGTGCTTCATTAAGAGCTTTTCTTCTCTAATGATGAGACTTCTAATCCTTTTATAGTGCCTAACAATAAACCAGACTACAAGAACGGCTAGTACGAGATAAGCAAAATCTAATAATAAGCTGCTATTACTGCCAAAGACAGACTGAACACGGGCACTATAGGCAGTATTTGAAGGGGAATTAAAAGAACTATGTGGCAGGAATTGACCAGCCATTACTGAGCCGCCCATTACTAGAAATAAGGGTAAATAAGGCAAGTATGGCCTTATATATCTATTGTTTTGGCGGTGATGAAGGGCATTCATCTTCCTCTGATTTGATGTAACTCTAGATTTATTTTTTACTAAGGTCATTTTTATTTATTACTTTCCTATACATTAACATTTTATTGGTAATAAATAAATTATGAGTTAAGACATTCCGTTTTTTATTGAATAATATTGTAAGTTCTTATTCACTTGGCCTGACATATCAATTATAGTTTTATCTATTGGATTGAAGTAACTAATCGGAATCTCTTAATTGCAACCCTAACATCTTCACTTATCTCTGGATCGACTGAGGTTGTTTCATTGAGAATTCTCTCTGCACGATTTGCCTCCATTCGGGTGGTAATTACTATAGGTTCATCTGTTTTGCCATTCAAAAAATTACGTAAGTTTTCTTCGAAAGGACTATCTTGCAGCCGACCTGGCGCTCGATTAATAGCATCCTCCCTAGGAGCGCTAACTCTTCCATCGGCGAACTTCCCTTGGCTAATACTACTTATCCTACTAGTCGAAGTAGTTAAACCTCTATGAACCCTTGGTTCTTTGGCTGCAACTTGTGTTTTTGAAAGTTCTTCAAGGGCGCTGACTATAGCTAGTACTCTAACTCCAATTCTCTTCACGCAAGTTAATGCTGCCGCAATCTCTTCTTCGCTTGCGGGAATTCGGCCTCCTTGAATCCCTTCTATTGTATTTTCAGCATCCGAGAGGGCTCTATCCACATTATTGAGCCCGCCTTTTGGTCCAAGGTCTATATCCCTATAATCACCTATCGCATCTATTGGCTGCACTGACTCTGCGTGAACCCGAAGCTGCATATAACAACATTATAATATCTAAAGCTGTATATTTGAGCCGAAAATGTCCGTATCTCTATAAAATCTTCCTAAAATGGTACTGCTTGCTTGTTGAATACTATGTTTGCATACTAACTCATATGAGTGAAGTGTTAGCATATAATCGAGATAATTTTCCTTTTGCCGGTGTTTTTGAAGATCTAACCGAAAAGGCAAATAGATATTCACAGACACCTCTGGAAGCTTATCTATGGTATCAAAAGGTGCGTCAGTTCCGAGGATTAAGACCGGGCCCGGACTACTGCAGCTCATCCATAACAAGTGGCGGGCATGCCCGATGCCCGGATATTGATTCACTAGCAGTCATTAAAAAAAATACCGACACTGCCCAAAGTTATATGTCCGAGTTAGCAATGGCTGCGGTTATTCATGCAAAGCATGTTATTCTGCCAGCTGATCTAGGGTATATTCCTCACTGGAGGCAGTCAGACTATATCACCATGTGGCTGGCAACTATCGGTGGCATAGATCTTGGTTTGGGGACTACAAATAATAACGCGACACGGTTCGAGATGGCCCTGGACCGACAACTTGACATCGAAGAAGTAGATCTCGAACTAATGAATAATTCATCGATGACCGGTTTTGAACGGGCAATCCAATATTTTAAGTTTGCCGGAGCCTTCACGACTGCTACAGCCACCCTTGATCGGGAACCTCACAGCGTCCACAGAATTATTAATCTAGTTGATACCGAATTGTCCCTAGGCTCCCGTACGGAACGAGTCTTTGCCCATACCAAGGGTATACCAGTATATGCTGTCGAAGTTGCTGGTCCAGGGCCACTAGCCTACGATGCTATTGTTAATCCTGTCTTACGCCAAGATCTGGAACTGATCGTTAAATATGGTGCAGCCTCAGTTGAACTGCTGCCAGATAATAAATTTGTATTAAGAGAACTGTCTGACATTGACTAAATTTAATACTGCTACAATACAAGCATGAATATACCAAAAGATGATTCACTGAAAAAACTTCAAACATACATCTGGCAGATGAATATTGAACGAAAATTTAATACTAAAGATGCCAGTAAAAAACTTGTCATGCTAATGGAGGAGGTCGGTGAATTAGCCAAAGCCGTACGAAAATCCGTTGGTCTGAAGTTTACCAATACTACAAAAGTAACCGAACTTAAGGAAGAATTAGCTGACGTACAAATAGTACTGCTTGGTCTTGCCAGTATGTTGGATATTAATATGTTTGACGCAGTAGTTGAGAAAGAGAAGAAAAATAGAAAACGAATCTGGCAATAATTTATTGTCTAGTACCATCAATAAAGAAATACTAAATATAGTTTAACTAAGCATTTTTTGCTAAGAATCACAGATAACATAATGTCTGCGCTGAACCTTCATAACAAATATATTTAAAACCTTACCGATGTCTTTGTTATCTGTTATTATATGCAAATGGTAATAAAAGATACCTTCGCGGCTAATGACAGTAAAAACCTGGACATTAAAGTTAGTGGCCAAACATATCGCCGCTACCCTATCCAAACCAAATCCATAATGTCATCAGACAAACTAACTCCTATAGTGACGAACCATCTTAAAATATTCTTAACTAAACTTCAGCAAAATAACGAACATGCTAAGTATCTCGATAAAGACTGGACGCTATATATAAGCGAGAAAATAGTAGCTATTACCCAAGGTCGATCCTTCTTAATTAAAGACATTAAGCCATCATTCTCAGCCCGCCTATTCAGTAGATTTGTTGTTAAAACTCCTTATGGCATCGGTCTTGCTAGCCCATATACTATGCAGCTAGCAATTAAAGAAGTTGGTTTAGTTAGAATTGTTTTAGCTTCAGCTGCCTCTGTTATTGGTAAAGTCTTAGGTAAAAAAGGCTGGTTTTATATTGTTGCCGGCAGTGACGTTAGGGCTATTGATGGCCCGACAGACTATTCGGTCTATCCCAGTAATGTTTCAGCTAAGCTGGCTCCGAAGGACCCAGACTTAGTAGCTAAGCTGCTTAGCCAGTCCATTAAAAAAGAAATACCAGACATACTTACCAAGAACTTTAAGGGTGTAGTGGTTATAGATGCTAATGATTTAGGTTGTAATGTCCTAGGGCATGACACTAATCAATCTAATAAAATTCTTGAAGAGATTTTTTCAGATAATCCTCTCGGCCAGGGACATGAGCATACACCGTTATGCGTGGTATTTAAATGTTAAATACGACGTTATTAACTAATATTTGTAAATTGTGTCATGACTAAATCTAACAAGATAACAGATAATCACGAGAAGCATAGATTATTAGCTGAAACTGCCATATTAGGTCTAGCCTTATTTGCTGGCATCGTCTTAGTTAGCCACGCATTCGGTAATTCTTATTCTGAGAATATGCTAAAAGCTAGATAACCGAAGGTAAAACAGTGCCATTGCCGCCGCTTGAACAACGTTATATGATTCTTTTCGGCCAAACATGGGTATTTCTATGATCTGATCACAGAGCCCTAAAACATCCTTATCTAAACCAGTTATCTCATTGCCAACAATTAAAGCTACTTTGCCTTTGTAATCTAAATCTGTAATAACATGGCCTTTCTTGTCCTGCTCTAGGGCTATGACTTTAAAACCCTGTTCTTTAAATTCGGTAATAACACTAAATATATCTTCGGCATGCTGCCACTTAAGACTATTCTCGGCTCCAAGGGCTGTCTTATTTATCTGTTTTTCAATTTTATCCGCCATATATGGCAAACGGCTGTCGTTTCTTTCTTTCGGATAAGGTGTATAACCAGATAAGATTAACTCATTAACTCCTAGTCCTTCAGCTGTTCTAAACAGTGATCCAACGTTATGCGTACTCCTTACGTTATGAGCAATTAGAATTAATTGTCTTAGATTATTTATACTTCTAGGCATAAGCATTTATAATAGATGTAATGAGTCAAGACGCCCGCTTTGATGACGAACAAACTACCGAAAGACGAGCCAGAGTTCTCGGTCTTGACTATGTTGACACGTCTAAGATAGAAAATAAAGTCTTATATAAAGACTTGGTATCAGTTGATCAAATCAAGTCATTAAAAATAATTCCTCTACAATCAGATAAAGGTACTATCCTCTTCGGTATCACCACAACAACTTCCCAGCAAACACTAAACTGGCTAAAAACAGCCTACTCCGATCAGCGAGTATCGGTCGCTCTAATATCTGACACCGGTTATAGGGAATATGTCGATCTGTATGACCCGCCACCAGAAGTCAAATATCAGGAAATCGAACTAAAAAACGCCGGCTCGGAAGATAAGATCGAGAAAATAACAGGTATTTTAAACCAGGTTAACGCCAATGATACGCTAGCTTATTTAGTTCAGCAGGCTCATCGCTTGGGAGCATCGGATATACACATTGAGTCACAGGCTCAAGCTGTCAGAATACGATTTCGGATTGATGGTGTGCTTCATCAGATAGCCAATCTTTCTTATGATAAATACCGGGTACTTTTAGCTGCTATTGCTAGTGCTGGCGATATATCAACGTCGGCCAAGGAAGCCCAGCAGGGCCATATATCCCAAAAGGTAACTATGGCTGATGGCAGTGTCGTAGACGTTAATGTCCGTCTAGAAACCGTTCAGACAATAAACTCTATGGACGTTGTCATGCGTCTATTTAACATGGACGAAGAGATGTACAAACTAGATAATTTGGGTTTATCTGAAAGCGAACGAAAAGTTGTTGACGCTATCATTGCTAAACCCAGCGGTCTGGTTATGGTCGTCGGTCCAACCGGATCGGGTAAAACAACCACTCTTTATTCGATGTTGAAGTCTCTATCTAATGATGAAAGAAAGATAATAACAATTGAAGACCCGGTTGAATACGAATTTAAAGGTATTACTCAGATATCTATTCAGACATCAGAACAAGCTAAAGATTCGGTCTTTGCTGACCAGTTAAGAGCAGTTTTAAGACTTGATCCGGACATTATTATGGTTGGCGAGATCAGAGATACAGATACGGCTAAAGCGGCCCTTCAGGCTGCCATGACAGGTCACTTAGTTTTAAGCACTTTTCATGCCAATTCAGCTTCAGCCGCTATAACTAGACTAGCTGACATAATTAATCAAAACCCGTTATATATCTCAGCTATTAGGCTAATTATGGCTCAGCGCCTAGTCAGAAGAATTGATCCTAGTTCTAGGGAGGAGTACCAGCCTTCTGAGGCCGAAATAAATTCTTTAAATAGACTACTCGACAATCTGCCTGAAGGCGCACCCAAGCCTGATTTATCTAACCTGAAGCTATATAAACCGATTCCAACAGAAGATAACCCATACGCTTACAAAGGGCAGCTGGCTATTCGCGAACAGTTTATGATGTCCGACAAAATCCGCTCAATCCTAGAATCAACAGATAATATAGTCACCACTCAGGACATTGAAAAAGCGGCCATCGCCAGCGGCATGATAACCATGGCCCAGGACGCCGCTCTTAAAGTCATTGCCGGACTAACCACTCTTGAAGAGATCTTCCGTGTTATTAGTTAATTAACTCTGTGTAAGTTCAAACACATATTAGACTCTGCCGACTAACTAAGCAGGGTCTTTTTAGGTGCAGCAAGTATATCTAGACGCATACTGGGTGGGTTATGCTCGTAAGGCTATGAATAACTTACAAGACATAACCCAACATAAAGATTACCAAACAATTAAGTACCGGCTAAATATTATCTGTTTCTATGACGACTATGGATCCGAAGCTACTAGACGAGCTTTTAATGTCTCCAGGGCTACTGTCTTTAACTGGAAGAAACGCTTGAGCGCCGGTAACGGCCAGCTCAGTGCTCTAGCGCCATATACCAGGCGGCCTAAGGCTTACCGGACAGGCCAGGATCTAGCTTGGCATAGACAGCAGATTCTTAAACTAAGAACTGCTCACCCTGGACTAGGCAAAGACAAGCTTAAGCCTATGCTGGATACGGCTAGCCGTTTCAACGGCCAACCTCAACTGTCGGTCTCGACTATTGGCCGTTTAGTTACCAAGCTCCAGGTTAAGGGGCAGTTACCATCTCATCGACAGTTAAGCTATATGGCTAGAACTGGGCGCTTGGTTAAGCCCCATTCACCCATACCAAAGTTTAAGAAGCTGCGCCGGGCTGGCTTTAGACCCCAGACACCTGGTGACCTAGTCCAAGTAGACTGCGTTATTAAGGTCATTGATGGCTTAAGGCGTTACGTTATCTCCGCTATTGATTACCATAGTGAATTTGCCTTTAGCTATGGCTACAAGAGTCTAAGTTCAACCATGAGCCAGGACTTTCTAGTTAAGCTGAGGCAGGTAGCCCCATTTGATATTAAGAGAGTCCAGACGGATAACGGCAGCGAATTCTACAAACATTTCCATCGGGCTACCGAACAGTTGAACTTAATCCACTTCTTTAACTATCCCAGAAGCCCTAAGATGAACGCTAAGATTGAACGGTTTAACCGGACAGTTCAGGAAGAGTTTGTTGACTGGCATCTAGACGACATGGCCTTAGACTTAGACGGATTCAACCTTAAGTTGATGGATTACCTGATTTGGTACAACACCGAAAGACCCCACCATACTCTTAAACAGAAAAGCCCTATGCAATACCTGCTGGATTATCTACAATTACCTAGGCGAGAGTCTAATATGTTATGGACGGATACAAACTCTTTACAGATCAGATTCGATAAGGTACAATCTCAAGACTTATGCCAAGTGTGATAGAAGAAATTAATGCCCAGTACAAGAAAAGCTCCGTAACTCAAGTTAGAAGCGGGGATAATGTTCGCGTGCATCAGAAAATTAGGGAAGGCAATAAAGAGAGAATTCAGATCTTCCAGGGACTAGTCATTAAGACTTCTAAATCAGGCGGCCACTTGTCTCGAATTACAGTTAGAAGAGTGTCCAGTGGAGTTGGTGTTGAGAAAAGCTTTCTTCTTCACAGTCCGCTAGTAGTTAAGGTCGAAGTAACTAAAAGAAGCAAGGTTAGACGAAATTACCTAAGCTATATGAGAAACAGAACTGGTAAGTCCGCTCGCCTAGCTAATATTGGTTTTAATAAAAATATTGTTAATACTGCTGAGGTCGAAGTTAAACCTGAAGCCAAGGAATCACCAGCCGAAACCAATAAAGACGTTAAAACTAAGCCAGAAACTGAAGAAGCTGAAGTTGAAAAAACCGCCAAAGAAGAAGTTCTAAACCAAGAACAATCCAGCTAAAATACAAACAGACTAAAAAGATATAAAATAAGCTTATGTTAATCGGAATTGACGAAGTTGGCCGCGGTTCTCTTGCCGGTCCGCTTGTCATTGGCGCGGTTAGTCTCAAAAAAGATATACCCGGACTTAAAGACTCTAAACTGCTAACCCGAGAACAAAGAGAAAAGATATCAAAACAGATTTACTTAAAGGCAAGTGTCGCTACATTAGGCTGGGTGTGGCCTCATGAGATAGACCAATTAGGGCTTACCAAAGCTACGTCTTTAGCCATAAAAAGAGCTCTAAATCTTGTAGAAGGTGTAGCTGATTCTATTATCCTTGACGGCAACTATAACTATTTACCGGATTATTCAAATGTTAAGACAGTCATAAATGCCGACAAATTAGTGCCGTCAGTAAGTGCGGCCAGTATTATTGCCAAGGTGGCTAGGGATAATTACATGAGATCTATAGCCGAATACTTCCCAAACTACAGTTTTAGTCGTCATGTTGGCTATGGTACTAAAGCACATATTTTAGCTATTAACTTAAATGGTCCTTCTGCTATTCACCGACTAAGTTTTAGCCCACTTAATAAAAAACTTTTTAATACTGTCTAGATCTCGTTTTTTCCAATCAGCTTGCCATTCAATCGTTTCAACAGCTTGTTTTAGTGGTCTTTCAAAGGCATCAGACATATGATCTTCAAAGAATTCCTTAAATTCCTCTAGAAACTCCAACGAGCTATAGTTCCTGGCAACATAAAAGGGTATTAAATAAAAACTAAGATCCTCGCCCATGCTTTCTTCTAACCAATCCCAGTTATCTTTAAGCCACTGCCATGCCATATCCCGGCCGTGGTGGTTAGATAAGGCATAACTAAGCCAATATACGACGTCCTGGACTTTAACTTCATCAGACCTGATCATAGCCAAAGCCTTTTTAATCAGATCAGCTTGCTTAAAACGAGTTATTGCTGCTGTTAATTTGATCTTTTCTTCAGATGAATCACTTTCCCTATACATCTGAACTAGCATCTCAAAATCTGATCTTGTGCCTAGTCTGCCAATAGTTACATAAACCACACCTCTTATATCCGGATCAATACTTTTCGGTTTCTGAGAATAAAACATCTCCTTAATTTCTTTTATAACCGATGGCTCATCAGCATTGGCAGCCATACCAATAATTAACGGCCTTAACAGCTTATCAAAATGACTATCTGTCTTTTTAGACGTTAAACCTAGTCTTTTAACCTCGTTCTTAACAAGTAGCCTAATAAACGGCTTCATACCTTCTCTTATAGGATCATCATCCATGGCCACTCGCAGGCCACCCAGTCCAGATGCTATTGCTTCCCAGACTATTGCGCTGGTCTCATCAAAGAAATGTTCCAGCATATTAAGAACGCTGACAGTGTGTATGTAGCCTCCTTTTGAAGCTTCAAAGGCATCAGCGATGAGACCCAGCCTATCGACGTCATCTAGACTGCTAAGAAAATTGTCCGTCAATAACGTGTTTAACGTCTGATCGCTATATATAACCCTGTAAAAACCACGTCGCCCTTGGTTAATTAGGGGATTAGTTGGCATACTATTTAAGCTTAAGTTAATTGACCGATGACTAAATGTGTCGCTGCCGATGTCCAGATCAGCGAACAAAGGTATCGGCCAGATAGTTAATTCTTTAGGGGCAAAAGGATATAAATAGAATCTTTGCTGCTGTAGGCGCAAACTGTCACCATAAGATACTTTAACTAATGGATAGCCGGCATATTTTGTCCAACGACCCATAAATATACTGACTGGCTTATTGGATACTTCCTCAAGTGCCTGCCATAGATCAGATGTATCCGTACTGCCGTAAGTATGCCGGGACAGATAAAGCCTAATGCCGTCTCTAAAAGTATCACTGCCAAGATAGTCATGAAGCATAGTAATAACCGAAGAACCCTTTTCGTAACTAATAGCGTCAAAGACTGTTTTAATTTCTTCCGGATTATTGATTTTCATCTCGATAGGATGGGTATATTCTAACGAGTCTTGTCTAAGGCCGATTGCTTGAATGTCATTAATAAACTGAGTCCATACATGCCACTCAGGAAACATGAAATCGACAGCTAAATAACTCATCCAGCTGGCAAAACTTTCGTTGAGCCATAGATCATTCCACCAGCGCATTGTTACTAAATTACCAAACCACTGATGGGTTAACTCATGGGTAATCACATTGGCAACGTATTGTTTAAGTTCGAGAGATGTATTTTGAGGATCAACAAGAAGAGATTGTTCCCTGAAAGTAATACAACCCCAGTTTTCCATTGCCCCAGAAGAAAAGTCGGGTAGTGCAACGAGGTCACATTTCGTTAGGGGGTAAGGGATATTAAAATATTCATCGTAAAAATCCAGGGTCTTAGTTGCGCACTCAAGAGCGAACCTAGAATGATCGACATTATCACTAGTTGCATATGTTCTAACCCGGACATTGTTCTTGGTTTTGGCTTCTAGAAACTTAAGATCACCGACAACGAAAGCCAGCAAATAAGTACTCATTATAGGTGTTGGCTCAAATGTAACCACTTTATTTGCGCTTTCGATGCTTTCTTTGACAGACTCTGAATTAGATATAACGGTCAGGTATTTCTTCGGTACTTGTAGTGTTAAGTTAAATATGCTCTTTGCCTCTGGCTCATCAATACAGGGAAAAACTTCTCTAGCATGATCCGATTCAAATTGGGTACAGATAACTGTTTTAGTTTTG
The DNA here is from genome assembly GCA_963762395.1 of uncultured bacterium. Lineage (GTDB taxonomy): Bacteria > Patescibacteriota > Saccharimonadia > Saccharimonadales > UBA4665 > JAJZKE01. The sequence goes on from CAVXKL010000001.1 coordinate 150,857, forward strand.
CCAGCTTCTTTGAAAGTCGATGTATAGATACCATGCAGCTGGGTGTTTATTAGGCCCTCGTAGTCTATGGTTATTTCATATTTGCCATTTGGTAAGAGATGATCAAAATGTAATCTTAACTCATTAAAACTCTTCTGAAGATTAATGCGGGACGACTTGATTTCTCTTGGGCCTTTAGAATCAACATGATAGACTTTAATATTTTCAATCTTCAAGTCTCTCTGGTGGAGGGTTATTCTTTTTGAAGGACGGCCAGTCTTCGTTCCCTTAATAACAACAGATCCGTTAAACTTCATGTTTTCGGGATCTAAACTTATAATCAGATCATAATTTTCCGGTTGGAACGAACCATATAATCGTCTAACTTTCATAGCCATTTATCTATCTTAGCCTTATTAACCAGACAAAGGCAATTTACTTTATTTAACTTATTTGCTACAATAATTGACAGATTCTGACCGACTGAAAACTAGGTCGGTTTTTTTAGTATTAGAAACATGGAAGGAAACAAAATGGATTTAGATATGAAGCAACTAGCTTTGGCCATTAGAACAATAGCTGAAGAAAAGAATTTGCCTGAAGAAACAGTCCAGCAAGTAGTCGAACAAGCGTTAGCCGCCGCCTATAGGCGAGATTATGGGGACCGTGATCAGGAAATACGTATCAGCATGAACTTAAATACGGGGACAATTGATGCCTTTGTCACTAAAGAAGTTGTTGATGAGGTTAAGAACCCGGCATTTGAGATTAATCTAGAAGATGCAAAGAAAATTAATAAGGATGTTAAGGTTGGCGAAACAGTTGAAATTAAAGAAAAAGCAGATAATTTCGGCCGTGTAGCTGCCCAAACAGCTAAACAGGTTATCTTGCAACGATTAATTGAAGCCGAAAGAGAGATAATCTTAACTGAATTTGAAGACAAGATAGGCACCGTTATTAATGCCAATGTATCACGCGTCGAGGGAACGGTAATTAGAGTTGATCTTGGCAAAGCGCAGGGTATAATGCCCCGAAGCGAACAGATCCAGGGCGAACATTATTACCCCGGCCAAAGACTAAAGGTCTATCTAAAAGACGTTGAGAAAAGTTTCAGAGGTCCACAGCTAATTGTTAGCCGAGGTAACACGCAGTTTTTAGAGTTACTTTTTAAAGCTGAGGTTCCGGAAATGGAACCTAAGGCAGTTGAAATTAAAGGCATAGCCCGTGAGGCTGGCGTTAGAAGCAAAATAGCCGTTGCCTCAAATGTCCCGGGAGTTGATCCAGTCGGTACGTTCGTGGGTGGCCACGGTACCCGTGTTAATGCTGTTATGAGTGAAGTTGGCGAACAGGAAAAGATAGATATTATCGTTTGGAGCCCTAATATTAAGGAGTATATAATAAACGCTCTCAGTCCGACTAAAGTCAGTGACGTTAAAATAGACGAAGCTAACAAGAAAGCTAAAGTAACCGTCCCCGAAGACCAACTTAGCATTGCTATCGGTAAGGGCGGCCAAAATGTCCGTCTGGCCTCGAAGTTAACTGAGCATGAACTGGATATTGCTGCCGATAAAAGAACCAATGAAGTTGCTGAGTCTGTCCCTAAAGAAGTGGCCAAGCCTAAACTTAAAAAGAAGAGTGAGCTTGAAAGTTCACTACTTGAAGCTATCGAAGAACATGGTGAAGATGTTAAGGCCGAAGAATAATTCTAATCATAAATATAATTAGCACTCTTGACTGACGAGTGCTAATTGAGATATTATTCAATAAGATCTTTCCAAAATTCCTTCAGCCTTTCACGATCTAAATAACGTATAGTAGGGGTAAGAATGTTGCCAGATAGCAATCCAGATTTCCAAGAATTTTTGTCTCATCTGACCGCCAATGCTAAGCAAAGCTTAAAACAGGCAGACATAATAGCACGTGGCTTTGGCAGCGCATATATTGGCACTGAGCACTTGCTTCTTGGCGTCTTGGCCCAAGAAAGCTCAATGGGCTATAAGATACTAAATGATGCCGGTATTACGCTAGATAGAGCAAGGCTTGCCTTAAACTTGACGCCTAAAGCACTTGTTATTCAAATGGGGGCTAAAGGCTTAAGCGAAACAGCTAAACTAACGCTTAGAACAGCTTATGACGTTGCTCTAGAGTTCAGCCAGGAACACTGCGGCACAGAGCATATTTTATATAGCATTTTAAGTCAGAAGAATGCCCGGGCTACACTGCTTCTTAGGGATATGAATGTCGATGTTGACCTACTGCTTAATGAAGTCAACCGTATATTAAACAAGCAGCAATACGCCGAGAGCCTGGTTGGTGATCCTGGTCGACGTTCAAAGAATAAAAATAGCGCAGTTGACTTTTTTGGCATCGATCTTACAGCTCTAGCCAGATCAAAAAAGCTGGACCCTCTTGTTGGCCGTGACGCTCAAATAAAGAGACTTATTACCATATTAAACAGAAGAAACAAGAATAATCCGGTATTAATTGGTGAACCTGGTGTTGGCAAGACAGCTATTGTTGAGGGACTTGCTCAGAAAATAGTTAACGAAGAAGTTCCAGACAATCTTTTGGACAAGCGAATTGTAACTATCGACCTAGCTGCTATGGTGGCCGGCACAAAATATCGCGGTGAATTTGAAGACCGCCTGAAGAAAGTGATTAATGAACTTGAGGATGACAAAAATACTATCGCCTTTATTGACGAGCTTCATCTAATAATTGGCGCTGGCGCGGCAGAAGGCGCAATGGATGCCAGCAATATATTGAAGCCGGCTCTAGCTCACAATAAGATGCAAATTATTGGCGCTACGACCACGTCCGAATATACGAGGTATATTGAGAAAGATGCCGCTCTTGAAAGACGTTTCCAGCCAATTCAGGTGCCCGAAACTAGCCAAAATGAGACCATCGCTATTCTTAAGGGCTTAAAGAAACATTATGAAGATTTTCACGGTGTTAATATTGGCGACGATGTTATTGAAGATGCTGTCGGCCTAGCTAAGAGATACATTGCTGACAGATATATGCCTGACAAAGCTATCGATTTAATTGATGAAACCGCGGCATATATAAGGGTGTCTTAGCTCTCGTACTAGTCCGGAAATACGAAAACTCCAAAAAGAACTGCAGTTACTTAACGTTAAGATTGAAGATGCCGTCGACAACGAAGAGTACAAGCGGGCTGCTGAGTATAAAACACGTGTGTCCCAGATAACAAACGATCTAAAAAAACTTCAAAGTAATGACAAGGGCACCAAAAAACTAACCGTTACTAGTGATGATCTGGCTGAGGTTATATCCCGTTTTAGCGGCGTACCAGTCAAAAGAGTTATTAAAAGCGAAGCTAAATATTTATTGCAGCTAGAAAAGATTATTGGCAAAAAGTTAATTGGCCAAAGCGAAGCCGTTGATGCTGTCTCTAGAGCCATAAGACGAAATCGCTCCGGTGTCAGCAGTGAAAAGAGACCAATTGGTTCGTTTATCTTCTTAGGTCCTACCGGCGTTGGTAAAACCGAGCTAGCCAGGGTTCTTGCCAGGGAATATTACGGCTCCGAATCGGCCCTTATTAAGATAGATATGAGCGAGTTCGGCGAACACCATAATGTTAGCCGTTTAGTTGGCGCTCCAGCCGGTTATGTCGGTTATGACGAAGGCGGCCAGTTAACGGATAAAATTAGACGTCAGCCTTATTCGTTAGTGCTGTTTGATGAAATTGAAAAAGCCCACCCGGATGTTTTCAATATATTGCTCCAAATATTAGAAGATGGCTGCTTAACTGACGCTAAAGGCAGAAGCGTCGACTTTACCAACACAATCGTCATAATGACCTCAAATATCGGTGCCGATAAACTACAGAAAGAGGCTAATCTCGGCTTTAATGCCAAAGATCCAAAAGATCTTGATTCGCTAGAGCAGATTCACGAGGAAAATAAGGAAAAAGTTTCGTCCGAGCTTAAAAAGTCACTTCGACCCGAGCTTCTAAACCGGATAGATAAAGTAATTGTCTTTAGGGCTTTAACAAAGGCTGATATATATAAGATTATTGATCTGCAAATCGAAGAATTAAAGAGCAGACTGGTTAAAAAGGGTATTAGCCTTGAACTTTCACCCTCTGCCCATCAATACCTGCTGGATAAAGGTTATGACCCTAAAAACGGTGTCAGACCCCTTAGAAGGCTAATCCAGGACACAATCGAGGATCATATGGCCTCGGACCTTTTGAGAGACTCATATGAGCGCGGTGACATTATCAGTATTGGCGCTAAAAACGGCGAACTGACTTTCAAACAGCTTGCCGAAACAGTTTAAATATATTAACTTTAATCTACTAATGTCTAAACTTAGACTGAGTCTAATACTTGCCGTCTCGATAATTATTTTAGCTGGTGTCTATTCTATTGTTATCCTTGAGAGGCAGAACATATTAGACTGGCTGTCCTTGCTTAATTACAAACCGCCCCAAGAAATAGCTGCTGTTGCCAATGAAGATGAAATGCTTCCCTATACCAAACGTGTCTTTTATGTCAATAAGCCACAGATTGACTCAAAACAAGTTTTTGCTAAATACTGCCCAAATAGTTCAGAACAGACGGTTGTTTTAGGCTGCTACCACTCTGGTCAAAACGGTATATTTATTTTATCCGTTAATAACTCGAAGCTGTCCGGTATAGAGCAGGTAACAGCCGCTTATGAGACGCTGCACGCTATTTACCAGAGACTTGATGGTTCAGAACAGACCCAACTGAATACCGAGCTTCTAAACTTCGAACACAGCGGCTTAAATAGCCTTGTTGTTAAACAACAAATCGCCAGCTTTGAAAAGACCGAGCCCACTCAAGTACTAAATGAAATGACGTCATTATTTGGTACTGAGGTTCAGAGCCTACCACCTTCTCTCAATAGCTTTTACGCCAAATATTTTTCTAATCGGCAAGTAATCGTAAACCTATATGACAGCTACGAAGCAGCCTTTACTTCAAGAGAGAGCCTAATTAATGCCGATGACCAGCAACTATCAAGCATAAATTCACTAATTAATTCCGAAGAGCTGTCTCTTAAAGACCGGATGTCATCCTTAAATGACCAGCAATCGACACTAGACCAAGAGAAAGCTGCTGGTCAGATCAATTTATATAACCAAAATGCAGGAGTATATAACCAAAATGTTGATCAGTATAACAGTCTAGTAGAAAAGGTTAAGGTTCAAGTTGACGAATATAACGCTATCGTTAGCCAAAGGAACTCTATAGCCCTTGAAGAACAGCAGCTATATCAAGCAATAACTTCTCCAGAGCAACCAATAAGTTCTAATTAGTATTTGTTCCGCCTTCGCTATCGGTTATGTCGTAACTGCCTGACGCGGCGGACGCGGAAGCACCTATAGACGGAGCCGTACATGAACTACTACTGACAATAGAACAATCCGAATTTGGTATATCGTTTCCGTTGCTTTCCGTAACGTTATACGGAGCTATACCGCCATTCCAGCTAAAAGTCGTTATTGCATTGACGCCGCCGGAAGATGTAACTGTTAGCTTAGATAGGGCTGGCGCGTATGTTAAAGCAGTTGTGCCGGTCGAGGAGTATAGAACACTATCAGCCACGGTAGCTGTAATAGTGCCTGATCCGCTCGACGTCGGTGAATAATTACAAGTGCCATTATAATTTTGACTATCCGTTGGATCGTTTGGAATAGTTAAACTGCATATAGTATTGCCGCCTAGACTTATGGCCACTGTTCCGGCGGGTGCTGTTGTATAGCTTCCACCTGAGAGAGGATGCGTGCCGGCTGTCGCGGCGACAGTTATCACGCAGGCGCCGTCACATATTGCACTGTCCGTATTAGTTCCGGCTGCGTTAGTCGCCGTAACCGTGATAGATGGAGGCGAGTCGTTACAATTATGGATATCGTCAGTTTGGGTGGATGTTGAAGATGAGCTTGAACCACCTTCCAGTGCGGCCATATCGGGGACAACCTTTGGATAAAAGATATCGATTGAGAATGAGGCATTAGTGCCGCCGCCGACAGTATTTTGGGCAAGCGTTGGGGTACAGCTAGTAGCTAGATAGCCCGAGACCTTGTCTATAGTTTCTGCCGGCGAGCCGCTGTTTTGCCCCTTATACCAAGAAGGATAGAGGTCTGTGCTTGGACCAGGGAACTCAGCTCCGTAATCTGAAAAAGCTTGCTGTACATAGCTTGGCTCAGTCTTAACGCCTGTCGGTTGAGTCCAGTTGACAGGCTTCATGTTTAGCGCATTTAAGGCCTGCTCCATCCAGTTTCTAGTAATCGGTACGGTTATATGCTCAAATAGCCCTGGTGTTAGCTGTTTATCTAGGGTATGGTAGCCAGCAAAACCAACAACAGCGTACTGGGTGCTCCAGGCAGTCATTACGCCGTTATTTTCCTGGTTTTCAGTTCCGGTCTTAACGGCTATATCCCAACCGTCATAATTTTGGAATTTATCCGGAGCTGTCATATAAGTTGCCCTCGGATCGTCCAGAATACTATTAATGATGTATGCAGTTTGCGGGCCGTAGACTTGCGTGGCCTTTGGTTGAGTCCACTGGTAGACAGTTCGGCCGGCGGCATCTGAAACTTTCAATATATACGTTTGCGGTATCTCTTGACCTAAGTTAGCTAAAGTAACGTCACCGTTAACCTCTTGATCCAAGGCAATATAGCCACCGCCAATGGCTGCCGAACCATAACATTGAGTTTGATCAGATGTTGGCGCTGTTGCTACGTTAACGCCTGGATTATAGCAGGCATAAGCGTTATTAAATCCAGTTGCCTTATCGGCTGTATTAATCCAAGTGTTAACAGACTTAGTGAATAGATCGGCAACCGTATCTGTCGGATCAACTTCATAAGAAGCTTTAACAGCTGGTACATTACGCGATCCAGCCAAGGCATATCTAACAGTCTCAGGTCCTGGATAAACAAAGTTATCATCCCAAAGGCAATTACCGCCGTTTGATGTTAACGTGGGCTGGGTTTTATCCGTACATGGGTAACCCGGTAACGGTTGTTGGCTGTCATAGAGGACAGAACCAGCGCCAACATCGGTATTATTCTGCATTAATTCGGCGTACAAAAAGGGCTTCATGCTTGATCCTGGAGATATTCGGATATTGGCAAAGTTAATTTGCCCATAATCAGGGTTACTAAAATCTTCGCCGCCGACAAGGGCTACAACCTGACCGGTATGGACATCTTCAGCTACCATTGCCTGTTCATCGCCGCCGACACTAGCGACGTTTCTTTCATTATTTAATACATCTTGTTCGGCATAGTTTTGCAATTTCAAATTAAGAGTAGTTATAACCTTTAGCCCGCCACGGTCAACGATAGTGTCACGCAACTGGTTTTGTAGCTGCTGTTTAGCGGCCAGAACGAAATAGGGGGCCTGGATATTGGTATATTTGGATTGTTCCGGCTGAACCTCGGCTAAAATATCGACTTTCTCGGCTGCCTGAGCTTGAGACTCCGTTATGTAATGCTGCTGGGCCATCAGCTGAAGGATATAGTCTTCTCTGGCTATGAGAGCAGACCTACTAAATGTATTACCAGAAGCCGGGTTCCATTCAGTTGAGCTATATGGCGAGAAATAGCTAGGCGATTGCGGGATAGCTGCCAGCATTGCCGCTTGGGGAAGTGTCAAATTGGCGGCGGTGGTTCTAAAGTAATCTTCAGCAGCGACCTCGACTCCGTATTCGACACCGCCATATGGGGCAATGTTAAGGTAGCCTGTTAGTATTTGGTCTTTCGTGTATTCACGGTCAGCTTCAACGGCTAGGATAACCTCCTTAACTTTGGTAGCGATTGTTCTAGAAGACCAGCCTTCATTTAATTTAACCAGCTGCTCGGTAATAGTTGAGGCACCCTGCAAACTGCCACCGGCTAAATCATGATAAGCAGCTCTAAATATGGACCTAATATCAAAAGCACCTTCTTTATAAAAATTTTTATCTTCAACGGCAACAGTCGCGTCCTTCATATATGGCGATATCTCTTTGCTTTGAACCGGAATACGCTTGACGCCATCATTGTCTTGGAAAAGAAGGACCTTGCCGCTGCTATCGTAATATGAAACACTGCCGCCTAAGTTATCGCCGGATATGTCTTTCAGCTGAGGCAAGTCTTTTCTAAAGTAGGCAAACAATCCGATCGTTAAGACAAATCCCAGAAGTACGGCAACACCAACTAATTTCAGACCGGTAATAATACCTTGGCGGCTAAACCAGTAATGATATAGATGTCTAGGATTAAGTCTGGCCAGTAGTCGCTTATACTTGTTTTTTGGCAATGTGGATAAATAGAGAGCTCGTTCCGCTGCTCTTTCAGCTTTTTTAGCTTTTTTACGATCACTCAGAGACTGATTCAATCTGATTGATCGGCCTCTTTTAGTAGTGTATGATTGCCTACCACGTCTGTTGCGCCCTGTATTTTGAGCCATAACTTAACTTTTATACCCTCCGGGTGAAAAATTCTATCACGTATTATAGCAAACATAAGTGGTGTAAAAGTATTAATAATCCGTTTGTTTTTCAGCTAGGCTTCAGAAAAAATATGAGATTAGTCTTAGATAATATGTATAATCTTTAGTATGACATTATCCGAAGAACTATGCTGGCGAGGTTTTCTAGAGAAAACAACATTTAAAGATGTTAAGGCTGTTGATAGTGGTAGTATGTCTTTTTACTGGGGCGTAGACCCGAGCGCTGAATCCATGACCATTGGTAATTTAGCTACGGCTATGATGGTTCTTCATTTCATGAAAAGCGGCCACAAGGCTTTTTTACTTGTCGGCGGCGCTACCGGTCTAATAGGTGACCCGGACGGTAAGGTAAGCGAACGAGATCTTTTAAGCATTGAGCAACTTAATTTAAATAAGCAAGCTATCGTCAGCCAATATCAGCAGATCTTTAAGGGCCAGAGCTTTGAAATAGTAGATAATTATGACTGGTTTAAAGACCTTAGCTACGTAACATTTCTAAGAGATGTTGGTAAAAACGTACCAATGCGTCAAATGTTAGGACGCGAGTTTATTAAGAGCCGGCTTGGTAATGAATCAAGCGGTATATCTTATGCCGAGTTTAGCTACTGCTTAATCCAGGGTTATGACTTTTTAAGACTGTTTAAAGATCGAAATATTACTCTCCAGCTAGCCGGTAGCGATCAGTGGGGCAATAGTATTGCCGGAGTTGACCTAATTCGCCGTATGGAGTCAAAAGAAGTTAATGTTTGGACGGCACCCTTAGTAATAGACAAAGCATCAGGTAAAAAGTTTGGTAAAACTGAAGCTGGAGCTATCTGGCTTGATCCTAAAAAGACGACGCCGACGGCCTTTTATCAATTCTGGATTAACGCTTCAGACGAAGGTGTCGAAGATTTCTTAAAAATCTACGCTATGTTATCTAAGGAGAAAATTGAAAGCTTAATGAATGAGCATAAGAATGACCCAAAGAAGCGATTAGCGCAAAAAACCCTAGCCAGTGAAGTAACTAAGATTGTCCATGGCGAAGAACAGACTAATAGGGTAAAAGCAGTCACCGAGTACTTAACAAATGAAAGAAACATATCCGAAGCCTCAGACGAAGAGATGGCTGCCATTAGGGTTGAGGTTCCCAACAAGAAAGTTGATGCAAATGTTGGTACGGTAGATGTTTTAGTTGCCACCGGACTAGCTACGTCTAATCGCGAAGCCCGTGAATTTATGTCAGCCAATGCCATTTATGTTAACGGTCAAGTATTTAATAAAGATAATTTAGCAGATAAGGATTTTAACTCTGGCCGCTGTCTAATCAGAAAAGGCAAGGCCTTTAAGGACTCCGCCCTACTCGAGATAAATTAGCTATGGAACAGCTAAAAGACATACGCTCTATCAGCGGTGTCGGCGAACAATTAACTCAAAAACTTAATCGTCTGGGGATAAAAACAGTTGATGATCTTATACACTATTATCCCAGGCGTTATGATGACTTTTCGGATATTACGACCATAAAAAGAATCCGTCCTGGACATGTCAATCTCCGGGTATCAGTAACAAGCGTAACTGGTAAATATCTCAAAAAAGGACTACATATATCCGAGGCTTTAGTCAGCGATGATACAGGCAGCGTCAGGCTAACGTGGTTTAATCAGCCATATAGAATAACCAGCTTAAGAAAAGACACCGAATACTTTGTATCTGGTAAATATGAGCTTAGATACCGTCGGTTCGCCATCTATAACCCTGTTATTGAGAAGGTCTCAGATTATCCAATTAATACAGCCCGGATAGTTCCCAGGTATCCCCTTACAAAAGGCGTCAACTCCGGAGATATACGAAGAGTCCTGGCAAAAGTTATGTCTGTCATTAGGCAAACTCCAGAATCATTGCCTAGAGATATAGGCAATAAATATATGCTAATGTCTTTGTCTTCGTCTCTTGAGGCTATTCACTTTCCAAAGAACATGAATGACCTCCAAGCAGCTAAAAGACGCCTTGGTTTCGAGGAACTCTTCATGATGATCTTAGCTAGCGAGCTAAATAAAAAAGCCTATCAGGAAGATAGCGCCCTAAGTATTAACTTTGATGAAAACTTAGCCCGTAAGTTTGTGTCAATGCTTCCCTTTACGCTTACTAATGACCAGAAAATAGCCGTTTGGCAGATATATAAGGATATCGCTAAAACCAGGCCGATGAACCGCTTAGTCGAGGGTGATGTCGGTTCTGGGAAAACCGCCGTCGCGGCAATGGCTGCCTTAATGGTTATTAATGACGGTAAACAAGCAGTATTAATGGCCCCAACTGAACTATTAGCCAGACAGCACTTTGAAACCGTTGATTTAATGTTCAAATCGATTGGCCTTAATTATAAAGTTGGGCTATTAATTGGCGGCATGACCCAAAAAGACAAGACAGATACTCATAAGAAGATCAAAAACAAAGAGATTATGTTTGTTATTGGTACTCATGCCCTTATCCAAGAAAAGGTTGAAATGGCTAGTCTTGCTTTAGTTGTTATAGACGAACAGCATCGTTTTGGAGTTGAACAGCGCCAAGCTTTAAAGCTAAAAGCCAATATTCAGCCCCATATGCTGAGCTTAAGCGCCACCCCGATTCCTAGAAGTCTGGCACTTACTTTGTTTGGTGAACTAGATATATCTAGGCTAAACGAAAAACCAGTTAACCGTCTACCAATATCTACTAGCCTAATATCTGAGTCGATGCTCCTTCGTAAAATACCGGCCATTGATGATGAACTAAATTCAGGGCGTCAGATGTTTATTGTTAGCTCAAGCATTGACGCTGATCCAAAATATTCAACCGAAGAGATATTAAGGTGGACTACGAAATATTTTCCTAAACGTAAAATCGGATTAATACACGGACGACTTAAAACCGAAGATAAACTTAAAGTCATGGAAGATTTTGTCAATAAAAAATTGGACGTCTTAGTCGCTACAACCGTAATTGAAGTTGGTATAGATGTACCTAATGCAACTATCATGGTTATTTTTGATGCCGATAAGTTTGGCCTAGCCCAACTTCACCAGCTTAGAGGCCGGATAGGTAGGGGTAAGCATCCCGGCAGTGTTTATTTAGTTTATCCGGACAACGGCAGTCCAAGTGATCGCTTAAGAGCCCTTGAATCAAGTAATGACGGCTTTAAGTTAGCTGAACTTGATCTTTCCATTAGAGGCCCGGGAGCAATATATGGTCAACTGCAGCATGGCGAACTAGATCTTCGCATCGCCGGGCTTGACGATACAAAACTAATTAAAGAGGCACGTCAGGCGGCGAAAGACTTTGTAAATGAAGGTCAGGACCTGTTAAGATACCCTAAGTTATCCAAAGATGTAAAAAACCTTCAGAAACTAACTAATCTAAACTAGTAAAGTAGCTTAATTCATATATTTTTATGTATTCAGGCATGTATATATTCTCTAAACACGTTGGCGTTATTGCTGGTGCTCATCAGAAGATTGACCGAGTCGCGAGACAGGATCTGACAAACTTATTGTCGGACGATAAGGTCTTTCCTAAAACCAAAGACATTCTTAAATTCGAAGGCATTAATGGACCTGACGCAATTAAGATAAAGAGTCCCGGCAAAGATGAACCGTGGCATTTTATAAATCCGTTCGACGGCGAAGATAAACGCCTTTATATCATCTTAGTAGGTCATTATGAGGAGTTAGTAAAAGCTCTTAAAAAGAAAGATATGATCCGAAGCGCTTTTGAAGCAGCTTGGTTAGCGCATGCTCTTGTTGACGGATTAACACCGGCACATCATCATCCTTTCGAAGAACAGATGAGAAAACTTCGGTGCGGTGAAGGCCAAGAAACCAGGCTAAGTATAAGAGATAAGCTATTCATGCCAGGTAGTAATCTTAAAGAAAAGTTAAGTAATAATTGGCGTATGTGGGGACCTAAGGCCTATTTAGCACCCATATAATGTTCGAAGGTGGTTTTGCGACAATAATAGCACCGATGAGTTTTAGAAATGTCCATGCGACTAAACATGAGGCTAAAAATCTCAGAACGTTTGGTATAGAAGAATGGTTTGATGAACAGGTAATGGCTGTGGCCGACCTTGGTGTTTATGAAACATTTCATCGCTACGGTTGGACTGTTAGGCTGGGTCGACAAATGCGGCGTGAACTTGCACCACGAATCATTAAGGCGGTGACATTAATCTGGTATAGTGCTGTCCTAGATGCAGGTCTAGATACTATCGATGTCAGGAGATAAGCAATACAGTTACTGATAAAAGACTGAAAACTGGTGTTTTATAGATGAATTACGTAAAATGATCGATATGCGCGAGTGGTGGAATGGTAGACACGCATGCCTTAGGAGCATGTGCCGTTAAGGCCTGGAGGTTCAAGTCCTCTCTCGCGCACCATACTAGCTATTATGTCTAAGTACTATTAACCGATTTCGTTCCGTTTGACTAAGACCACCCCAAGTACCCACATCTTGTTCGGTTAATATCGAATATTCACGACAAGCTTCCTCAACTGGACATGTGTGGCAGATAGTCTTAGCTTCTTCAATGTTAGCGTCTATATCTTCCGTAAATAATTCCAGTAGATAATTTTTACAGGGGCGTGGTGCTTGCATCCATGTCGTATCTTTACCTTTGGAGTTTATAACCCATTTAAGATAAACCTCTGCAGTAGGCTGCGTAGCATCCACTATTTGATTAGGTTGTGGTATACGTGTTTCTGGTGCCATGTTAAGATGATACCTTAATTACCTGATTTTAAATTATCTTACACTAATGAATATAAATAACCATGACCGCCATTAATCATTCACTTACAGGTGCTTTAATCGGACTAACGGTCGCTGACCCATTATTAGCCATGCCATTAGCCTTTGCTTCACATTTTGTATTGGATAGTTTGCCACACTTTAGTTTTGGTGTAAAAAACCGAAATTTTAACAGCAAACCTTTTATCACTATATTTATCGCCGACATTGTTTTATGTATATTACTAGCTTTAATTATAGCCATCAGCCGTCCATCGCGCTGTCCAATGGCCATTATATGTGCATTTTTAGCAGCTTCACCTGACCTTTTTCAAATCAATCGTTTTTATAGTGCACTTAAAGATCTACCCCGGAAACCATCTCTTTATAGTAGATTTGCAAATAAAATCCAGTGGTTTTAGCGGCCTATAGGTGCCATTGTTGAGGTAGTTTGGTTTGTATCATTTGTCTTTTGCTTGTCCGTCTTTATTAGGCACTAGCCGACAAACACACTTCGTTTTGTGTTAAAGTATCGTTCTATGAAGTTAACTAATCGGATCAATACTAAAACTAAAGTTAAATATGCCTTACGGGCAGATCCTGATGAACTAAATAAATACCGCCTCGAAGCAGCTCAATATTTGGCCAACACCGTAAATGTTCCTGGCTTTAGGCCTGGTAAGGCACCGGCCGACATGATTGCTAAGAATGTTGATCAAAACAGGCTGCAAGATGAATTCTTAAATATTGCTATTAATGCACTTTATCTGGATAGCCGTAAAACGCTTGATCTTCGTATGATTGGCGAACCAAAAATAGCTATCACCAAGTTTGTTCCCTTTAGCAATCTTGAAGTTAGTATTGAGGTGGCAGTCATAAACAACATTAAACTGCCAGCATACGCATCTTTGAAAGTTGTTAAGGGTGATACTCAAGTAACACCTAAGCAGATAGATTTTGCTTTACATGACATACAGAAAAGAACAGCTAACCTAAAACCAGTTAAATCTAGCGCTAAAAAAGGTAATCTTGTTATCGTTGACTTTAGGGGTTCGGACACTAAAACTAAGGAAGAACTAGCTGCAGCTAGTGCTGAAGATTACAGGCTATTATTAGGAGACAACACCCTTATTCCAGGTTTTGAAGACAATATTGTCGGCATGAGCGTAGGAAAAATTAAAACGTTTGATTTAACATTTCCCCGAGACTATCCAAATAAAGCCTTCGCTTCTCGGAAAGTAACGTTTACGGTTATTCTAAAAGAAGTTAATGATGTCCTTTTGCCTAATCTTGATGATCAATTTGCGAAAACTGTCGGTTCATTTGGTACGCTTGATGAACTTAAAGATCAACTTAAGAAAGAACTTGAGACTGAGAATGAAAGACGGGCAAAGATTGAAGTCGAGAATAAGATATTAGACAACTTAGCTAAAAAAACAATCGTCGAGATTGATGATGGCATAGTCCAAAGTGATGCCGATATGCTAATGGATGATGCCAGGCGTGAAGTTATTAACCGTGGCCAGACATGGCGGGAATCACTGGCAAGTCTAGGTCAAAGTGAAGAAGAGTATGGCAAACATATAAAAGAGACTGCCAGAAACAGAATCAAGGCCGGTCTAGCTATAGGTGAAATAGCCAGAAAAGAAAACATAACCGTATCTGATCATGAGCTTGAAGAACAAATCGCTAATCTAAAAAGACAATATACTGACCCTAAGATGCTGGCAGAGCTTTCGAAGCCAGAAAATATGCGTGAGCTGGCTATGCGCTTGCTAACGCAAAAAGTTCTAGAATTCATTCAAATAAAGAATAATATGTCGATTTAGCACTCTTGACTAGCGAGTGCTAATTAATTATCATATATCTAGAACTTGAAATGGAGATATATGAGTCAACTTAGATCACAAGTGCTAATCCCTACCGTTGTCGAATCTGAAGGTCGTTATGAACGAGCCTATGATATTTATTCTAGGCTGCTTAAAGACCGCATAGTCTTTCTGGGCCAGGACGTTAATGAGTCAACAGCTAACATTGTCGTTGCTGAGCTACTGTTTTTAAATGCCGAAGACCCTAAAAGAGACATTAAGTTTTATATCAACAGCCCTGGCGGCAGTGTTTATGATGCCCTTGCTATCTATGACACCATGGAGTATTTGTCTAATGATATCGAAACAGTTGGTATTGGTGTCCAAGCTTCAGCTGCTGCTTTTCTACTAAGCTCTGGGACAAAAGGCAAGAGGCATATTTTGCCCAATTCAACTGTCATGATCCACCAGCCATCCTCAGGTACGGAAGGAAAAGTAACGGATCAGGAGATAGATTTAAGAGAATCGCTAAGAATTAAAAAACTGCTAGAATCGATCATGGCTAAAAACACAGGCCAAAAAGTTGAAAAGATTCATCAGGACATGGAGAGAGATAAATGGCTAAGCGCTGTTGAAGCCAAGCAGTACGGCATAGTTGATTCAATTATTAGCCCCAGGAAATAGTACTCGTTAAGATAAATGATAGATTTTTAATCATATGCTTGACATTAATAAGCTGATCCCTCAGACTATTATTCAAGAAGTAGTGTAAGTCTGCTATTATTTGTGTATGAAAAATACAAGCGAGATATATTAGTCAGCTTAGTTGTCTTCAGCTCAAAACTCATACAAATGTCAAACCCTAACAGATAAGAATTTAATTATTATCAAGCAATATCAAGTGCTAAAAGGTGAATTTAAGGTACAATATTAATCCTTTGAGTAACAAGGAGTCTGTTTAGATATATGGCGAAACGGCTTACACAACCACGAAATCAACGAGTATATTTTAATAATCAGATAGATGTATTGCCATTACCGCTATTAGTGGACCATCAAAATAAATCATTTAAATGGTTTGTTGACGAGGGATTGAAGGAGCTTCTTTATGAAGTTAGCCCGATTGATGACTATACCGGCACCAAGCTTTCATTAACTTTTAAGGATTATCATTTTGATAAGCCGAAAATCACTGAACTTGAGGCAAGGGAAGATAACATTAGCTATGAAGCACCGCTTCTAGCTACTGTCGAATTATCCAATAAGATTACCGGTGAAGTTAAGGTTCAGGAAATTTACCTAGGTGACTACCCATGGATGACCAGTCGCGGTACTTTTGTCATTAACGGTGCCGAAAGAGTAGTTGTCAGCCAGCTAATTAGATCAGCTGGCGTTTTCTTTACTGCCGATCAGCACGGTACTTCTAAGCTTTATGGCGCCAAAGTTATCCCCGGACGCGGTGCCTGGCTAGAATTTGAAACATCAACCTCCGGAGCTATATACGTTAAAATTGACCGCAAGCGTAAGATCCCAGTAACAACTCTTCTAAGAGCATTGGGTGTTAATGAGAGTCAAATGAATGACGCTTTTAAGCATGTTGACAGTGGCAACCTTAATTATCTTAGCGCTACACTTGAAAAAGATACAACCCGCGGTCAAAATGACGCTTTAATTGAAGTTTACAGGCGACTTAGACCAGGTGATCTGGCAACTGTAGATAATGCCCGCAGCCTTATAGAAAACATGTTTTATACATTCAAGCGCTTCGATTTTTCTCGAGTCGGTAGATATAAGATTAACAAAAGATTGAATTTAAATGTTCCGAACACCGCCGAGAACAGGATACTTAGACTTGAGGACATTGAAGCAATCATTGCTGAAATAATAAGGCTTAATAATTCTCAAGAGCCAGCTGACGACATAGATAGTCTCGCCAATAGACGAGTAAAACTGGTTGGTGAGCTGGTCCAAAGACAATTTAGGATTGGTTTACTTCGGATGGAAAGAAACACCAAAGACCGTATGTCTATGTCTGACATTGAAACAGTTACACCAAGCCAGTTAATTAATGCTCGACCAATTGTCGCGGCTGTTAGAGAATTCTTTGCCAGCTCTCAGTTGTCTCAGTTCATGGATCAGATAAACCCATTAAGCGAATTAGCTCATAAACGAAGACTAAGTTCAATGGGCCCAGGCGGATTAAGCCGTGAGCGAGCCGGTTTTGAGGTTAGAGATGCCCACGCTACCCATTACGGCCGGATATGTGCCGTTGAGACACCCGAAGGTGCCAATATTGGTCTAGTTCTTAATCTAGCTAATTATGCTCGAGTTAACGAATATGGTTTTATTGAAACCCCATATAGGCGAGTAGTTAATGCTGTCACAGCTAAAAATGTAGCTGGACACATCGCCTCTGTTGATCTGGAAGACGACAAAGGCAAGATAATCGTTAACAAAGGTGGTAAGATTACTCCTTCCCAGGCAGCCAGGCTGGCTAAAGTCACGTCTAAAGTAACTTGGCCGGTCAAAGCTAGAGTAACAGATGAAATAGTCTATCTTGATGCCTATGCCGAAGAAAGTGCCATTATTGCCGGCGGCGGTGCCGACCTAACTAATGACGGCTATTTTGTCAATGAAAGAGTCAGCGCTAGAACAAGACTAAAGACTGGTGAGGTCGACGCTAATGATATTAATTTCATGGATGCCGCTCGCAACCAGGTTATAGGCTCCTCGGCTGGTCTTATACCATTTATTGAAAAGAACTACGTCTATAGGTCACTAATGGGCTCTAACCAACAAAGACAGGCTGTTCCCTTGATCAATCCTCGTTCACCAATTGTTGGCACTGGACTTGAAGGACCGGCCGCCGATAATACCGGTCAGCTAATTGTAGCTGAAGGAAATGGTGAAATTTTGAAGGCTACAGCTCAGGAAGTAGTTGTCGCCTATAAAGATCACAAAACAACCTATATACCCCAGCGATTTGTTAGGTCTAATGAGGGGACTTCCATCAATCAGAAAGTTGCTGTATCTAGCGGAGATAAAGTTAAGACCGGCGACATTTTAATTGAAGGCATGTCGATCGAAGACGGTGAAATAGCCCTGGGTCGAGACCTAATCTGCGCTTTTATGCCTTGGGCTGGCTACAATTTTGAAGACGCTATCATTATTAGTCGTAAATTGGTTGAAGACGATACCTTGACGAGTGTCCACATTGTTGACTTTATGATTGAAGTTAGGGAAACAAAGTTAGGCCCGGAGATAGTTACCAGCGATATTCCAAACGTTTCAGAAGAGACCCTAAGACACCTTGATGAAGACGGTATTGTCCGCATCGGCGCCGAAGTTCATCCTGGTGATATCTTAGTCGGCAAAATTACACCTAAGGGAGAACAGGAATTATCTTCAGAGGAAAGATTGCTTCGAGCTATCTTTGGCGAGAAGGCCAAAGAAGTTAGAGACACCTCCCAGAGAATGAGTAATGGCAAGCACGGCAAGGTAGTTGGCGTTAAGATATTTTCTCGAGAAAATGGCCATGAATTAAAGGCCGGTGTTATTATGCAAATCCAGGTGTTTGTAGCCCAAATGAGAAAGATCTCTGTTGGCGATAAACTCGGCGGTCGTCACGGCAACAAGGGTGTAATTGCCGCCATTCTGCCAATAGAAGACATGCCATTTATGGAAGACGGTACACCAGTCGACATAATCTTAAACCCACTCGGTGTGCCTTCAAGAATGAATGTTGGACAGCTATTTGAAACTCACCTGGGTATGGCTGCCAGGGCTCTAGGCATGAAGGTAGCCAGCCCGTCGTTTAACGGCGTGCCAACTGAAAAGATTGAAGAACTATTAGAAGAAGCTGGACTGCCAAGAGATGGCAAACAGCAGCTATATGACGGTCGAACTGGTGTCGCTTTTAAAGAGAGGACCACGGTTGGCTCGATGTACATGAATAAACTAAATCACATGGTAACAGATAAGATTCATGCTCGATCTACAGGCCCTTACACTATGGTCACTCAACAGCCACTAGGCGGTAAAGCTCAAAATGGT
The DNA here is from genome assembly GCA_963762395.1 of uncultured bacterium. Taxonomy (GTDB): domain Bacteria; phylum Patescibacteriota; class Saccharimonadia; order Saccharimonadales; family UBA4665; genus JAJZKE01. The sequence continues at coordinate 169,941 of CAVXKL010000001.1, forward strand.
GGTCAAAGGTTTGGTGAAATGGAGGTCTGGGCTCTTGAAGCTTACGGTGCTGCCAATACCCTGCAGGAAATGCTGACCATTAAATCAGATGATGTTTACGGGCGAAGTAAAGCCTATGAGTCAATCATTAAAAAGACTGCTATTGTCGGACCTAAGATACCAGAAAGCTTTAACGTTCTGGTCAAGGAGCTCCAGGGATTATGCCTAAAGGTTGACCTAATTAAGTCAGATAGCCTAGTTGACGCTGAAGCCATACTGGCCAGCAGCATACACAATGAAGCTAGTCATGAGCCAGCTATTGAAGTCCCGGAGCCAGAAATTTCGGACATTGATATGAGCGAAGAGTCGCCAATAGACGAATTCGCTGTTGCCGAAGTTGATGACCAAGTCTCCGTTCAATCACCAGATGATCTGTCGATTGCGGATGATAATATTATTCCAATTGTCGGTGAAGCTAATGATGAAATAGTCGAAGAGAGATAAAGAGGTAACAGATGAATATAGGACGAAGCCAGGTCACAAGTGACATTGCCGACTTTGATGCTGTTAGGCTCGCTGTTGCTAGTAGTAATGATATTTTAGACTGGAGTTACGGCGAAGTAACAAAACCTGAAACTATTAACTACCGAACTCAAAAGCCTGAAAGAGACGGACTGTTCTGCGAAAGAATATTTGGCCCAGTAAAAGACATTAACCCGCATGATGCTAAATATAAGGGTGTTAGAAGCCGTGAGGCAGCTGTCGATAAAAACGGTGAACTTGTTACTAAGTCTATTGTCCGTAGAGAGAGAATGGGCCACATTAACTTGGCCGTACCAGTTGCTCATATCTGGTTTCTGCGCGGTACACCTTCCGCCATGGGTCTTCTTCTGGGTATGACCGTAAAGAACTTAGAAAGAGTAGCCTACTTTGCCAATTACATTATTAAGAAAGTCGATGTAGCTAAACGTGACCAGCTTTTAGTGGACAAAGAAGCTGAATTTAACGCAGCTAAAGAAGCGATAACTATTAGATATGAAAATGAAGCAAAGAGCGAAGATGCTAATATTCAGGCCCTAGCCGAAATGAGAACAAAAGAGCTTACCGAACTTACTGCCCAGTTCGACGCATATAAGACTCAGATTCTTTCGCTAGATAAACTAAACCTTATAAGTGAAACAGATTACCGTAATTTACCAGACGAACTTAAGCCCTTAATTGAAGTTGGTATGGGCGGCAGTGCCCTTAAGTCACTACTGGATGACATCGATCTAGGCAAACTGGTTGAGGAGCTGACAACTGAAGCTGAACAGGCTAAGGGCCAACGAAAGAAAAAGATCATGAAGCGTCTTAGGCTGCTTGAAAGCATGCAGCGCGCTGGTATCCACCCAAGCTCAACCTGTATTAGCGTTTTGCCTGTTATTCCACCGGATCTTAGGCCGATGGTTCAATTAACTGGAGGTAGATTTGCTACTTCAGACCTGAATGACCTCTACAGGCGAGTAATCAACCGTAATAACCGGCTTAAAAAGCTAATTGATCTAAACGCTCCGGAAGTCATTAGGCGCAACGAACAACGAATGCTCCAAGAAGCAGTTGATGCTTTAATTGACAACAACTCGACAAGATCAGGCCGGGCCGTTGCCGCCACCGGACAAAGGCGAAGACTTAAGAGTCTTTCTGATTTATTAAAAGGCAAGCAGGGACGATTCCGACAAAATCTACTCGGTAAAAGAGTTGACTACTCGGGCCGGTCGGTTATTGTATCTGGTCCAGAACTTAAGATTTATCAGTGCGGACTGCCGAAAATGATGGCTCTTGAATTATTTAAACCATTTGTAATCGGCGAGTTAATAGTTAGGGAACAGGCCCACAATATTCGAAGTGCCTCAAGACTTATTGAAATGGCTGAAACAGTCGTTTGGGATGCGCTAGACGAGGTTATTAAAGGCAAATATGTTCTCCTTAACCGTGCGCCAAGTCTTCATCGCTTAAGTATTCAAGCCTTTCAGCCAGTTTTAATTGAAGGCCGAGCCATCCAGCTTCATCCGCTTGTTTGTAAAGGTTTCAATGCTGACTTTGACGGCGACCAAATGGCTGTCCATTTGCCCCTAAGTGATGAATCGCAAAAAGAAGCCAGGGAAATAATGGGTGCCAATAAGAACCTATTGAAACCAGCTGATGGCTCACCAATACTGCATATTGAACAGGATATAGTCCTGGGTTGTTACTTCCTGACATACATTAAGCCAAAACAATCCAAAGATGTGTTTACTTTTAGCTCACTCGAAGAAGCTCTTATGGCACTAGATAAAGACAAAATAAAGCTTCAATCATTTGTCCGCTTACCGTTTAGAGGTTCAACTCGCGAAACAACAGTCGGCCGTATCTTATTTAATGAAATCTTCCCCGATGACTTTACTTTTCAAGATGAGACTATGACTAAGAAGAAACTTCAACAGGTTATGGCGACTGTATATGCAACCTACGGGCAGGAAAAAACTGCCGAAATAGCCGACAACCTAAAAGACCTAGGTTTCTATTACGCCACTCTATCAGGCCTATCTATGGGTATGGGCGACTTCAGCGAAATAGTCGGTACGGATAAGCTAATAGAAGAAGGTGAGGAAAGATCGTCAGCTATCTCAGAACAGTTTGAACAAGGGTTCATTAACGAATACGAAAGACACCGTCTGACAGTTGAAAACTGGACAAAGATAGATACCCAGGTCCAGGAATTACTTTCCGAACAAATGGTAGATAAAGATTCATCGATGGCAATTATTATTACTTCCGGATCACGGGGTAATATTTCCCAAATGAAAATGTCGGTCGGTATGCTTGGCATTCAATCAGATGCTTCAGGCCAAGCTATTGAATTACCGATTAAATCTGGATATGTCCACGGGCTTGACCCATTGGAGTACTTCACTGGTACCAGGGGTACAAGAAAAGCCTTAATTGATATCGCCCTAAAGACTGCTGACGCTGGCTACCTAACAAGGCGTCTAGTTGATGTTTCTCAAGACGTCTTTACTATTGAAGATGACAGCTCGGATCCCGGCTTTGCCATGCTTAGATCAGATTCTAAGGAAATTGGTGTTTCCTATGGCTCTCGCCTAGTCGGCCGTTTTGCCGCCGAGAAAATACCGAATATTGTTAAAAGGGTGAGTTAATAACTAGCGAAATAGCTGATAAGATTGACACTGACGAATCAATCGATGGCGTCAAGATAATGAGCGCCTTAAGCTCGGGCAGTGTCCTGGGTGTCGATCGTCGTTCATACGGCATCGATCCGGCTACCGGAAACCTTGTTGCCGACCATCACCCAATTGGTGTTATTGCCGCTCAAAGTATTGGTGAACCCGGTACGCAGCTAAGCCTGGATTCTAAGCACCGTGCCGGCGTTGTCCTGGCTGATGATACCGCCCAGGGATTGTCTCGTATAGAGGAATTGTTCGAGGTTCGGACACCAAAGGGACAAGCTTATCTAACAGAAATTACCGGAACTGTCAGTGCTTGGGAGGAAAGTGATCACTATATTGTTCAGGTAGCTGCCGATTCTAAAGAGACGGTCACCTTAAATCTTGGTGAGCGCAAAGCTTTACTGGCCAGTGGTTCTGATGTTGCCGTCGGTGATATAATTGCCGCCCTAGAAGACGGTAGCGAGCCCTTAATCGCGCCCATGGCTGGCAGATTAGATATTGCCAGAAAAGTAATTAGAATTAACCCGACTAAGATGAGCGTTTTAAGATATGAGATACCGGGCTTTAAGCAGCTTCAAGTAAAAGACGGCGATAAAGTCGTTGCCGGTCAAAAACTAACCAATGGATCGGTTAATCTTCATGACTTAATGAGGCTTCAAGGCGTCGAAGCAACCCAACGCTACATTATGAATGAAGTCCTTCGTATCTTTGCTAGTCAAGGCCAAAACATTGCCGACAAACACCTTGAAATAATTGTCAGGCAGATGTTTAGCCGCGATCAAATTGAAGAAGCTGGTGATAGCGAGTTTGTTACCGGCGACACGGTCAGTAAATTAGCTGCTGCCCTGGCTAATGAAAAATTAGTTAAAGCCGGTAAAAAGCCCGCTAAGGTTGTCCAGTTACTGCTTGGTATAACCAAAGCCTCGCTAAGTACTGACTCATTTCTAAGCGCAGCCTCATTCCAGGATACAACTCGGGTACTAATTAGTGCCGCTACATCAGGCAAGGTCGATAAGCTTTATGGTCTTAAGGAGAATGTAATCTTGGGACGCAAAATACCAGTCGGTACCGGCTACAAGAAGGAAAAAGACTTGGTGGTTGAAGCTGATGATGAGTTAACCGTCGGCGAATCATTTGCTTGATAACCATAACGTTATCTGTTAGTATCTACGTAAAACAACATATATTTAATTGATTAGTTTCTGAGCCAAATAGATGCTGGCAATACTATTTGAAGCAGTAGAAACGTCGGTCATAAGAAGGAGAATAAATTGCCAACAATCAATCAGTTAGTTCGTAAGCCACGCTCTAAAGGGAGTACTAAAAGCAAGTCCCCGGCAATGCAGCGTGTGGTTAATAACTTAAAAAATATCAGTTATGAAAAACCGGCACCGTTTAAGCGTGGTGTCTGCGTGAAAGTAACGACTAAAACTCCTAAGAAGCCTAACTCAGCACTTCGTAAAGTGGCTAGGGTCAGACTTACCAACGGCCATGAAGTCTGGGCATATATTGGTGGTGAAGGACACAATTTACAAGAACACGCTGCCGTACTTGTTAGAGGCGGAAGGGTTAAAGATCTGCCAGGTGTCCGCTATCATATAGTTCGCGGCAACTTAGATTTACAAGGTGTTAACGACCGTAAGAAAGGTCGATCCAAATATGGTACCAAGAAGGGATCCAGATAATGCCTCGAAAAGTTACCAAATCATTAGTTAGGAAGATTAAGCCTGACCGGATATATGATTCAGTTCAAGTTCAAAAGGTCATAAATAGGGTCATGCTAAACGGCAAGAAACAACTGGCAGAAAATATAGTCTACAGCGGCATGCAAAAAGCAGCCGATAAATTAAAAGTCCAAAATCCACTAGATGTCTTTGAGCAGGCGATGAAGAACATTGAGCCGCATATTGAAACTAGATCAAGACGGGTTGGTGGTGCCAACTATCAGATACCATTTGAGGTCAAAGGCCAAAGGCAACAGCATTTAACAACTATGTGGTTTGTCCAGGCAGCTCGATCCCGCAAAGGCATGCCTATGGCCGATAGGATAGCCCTAGAACTTGAGGATGCCTATCATAATCAAGGCGGCGCTGTTAAAAAGCGAGAGGACACCCATAAAATAGCTGAAGCTAACCGAGCATTTGCTCACTTTGCAAGGTTCTAAATGTCTGACTCTAAATATACAATCGACAGACTTCGTAATATTGGCATTATTGCTCATATTGATGCTGGTAAAACAACTATTACTGAAGGCATTCTCTATAGAACAGGGCTAAAACACAAGATTGGTGCTGTTCATGAAGGCGACACGACAACTGACTGGATGGCTCAGGAACGGGAGCGAGGTATTACTATTGTTTCAGCCGCTGTAACTTGTTATTGGAAAGATCACCAGATCAATATTATTGATACACCAGGCCACATTGACTTCACGGTTGAAGTTGAGCGTTCATTAAGGGTACTGGACGGTGCAGTTGTTGTTTTTGACGGTAAGATGGGTGTTGAGTCGCAAACTGAAACTGTCTGGCGCCAAGCAAATAAGTATGGTGTTCCGCGAATTTGTTTTATTAATAAAATTAACCAAACAGGTGGTGATTTTTATAAATCACTTGAATCATTCACCACCGCTTAAGCAAACACGCCTTTCCGGTTCACTTACCGATTGGATTTGAGCAAAGCATCAACGGAGTAGTCGATTTAGTTACCATAAAGGCTTATACATATAAGGATTATACCGATCATGAGCTTAGTTGAAAGGAAATTCCGGTAGACTATGTTGACGACGTTAAAAAATACCGTAGTCTAATGATTGAAAATGCCGTTGCTGAAGATGAAACAATGTTAGAAAAGTATTTTGAAGTCGGTGAGGCAGGATTTCTAAGCCACTCGGAAGTCAAACAGGCAATTCGAAATGCTGTTTTAACTGGTAATTTCTTTGCCGTGACCGGTGGTGACGGTCGCGGTGTTATAGTCGAAAAATTACTTGACACCGTTAATGATCTATTGCCTAGCCCTGTTGATCGAGGCATAACATGGGGTATTCATCCTAAGACTGGCGAAGAGATCGAAAGAAAACCGGAAGATCTCTCAGCCATTCTGCGCCTTAGCTTTTAAGATCGCTACTGACTCGTATGTTGGTAAATTAGCTTATTTTAGGGTTTATTCAGGAAAAGTAACAGCCGGATCTTACATCTTAAACAGCAGTAGTGGCGAAAAAGAACGGGTCGGTCGTATTGTCCGGATGCAAGCGGATAAAAGGGAAGATGTATCAGAAGTTGCAACCGGCGATATTGCCGCCATAGTCGGCTTAAAAGAGACGACAACCGGCCATACGCTGTGTGATCTAAATCACCCGATTATTTTAGAGAGTATTACTTTCCCCGAACCGCCCGTCTCTATTGCCATCGAGCCAAAGACTAAAATTGACCAAGAGAAGATGAGCATTGCCTTGGGCCGTCTGGCAGAAGAAGATCCAACATTTAGAATCCGTGTCGACGATGAAACCGGTCAAACAATTATTAGCGGTATGGGCGAGCTTCACCTCGAAATAATTGTTGATCGTATGAAGCGTGAATTTAGCGTTGAGGCTAATGTCGGCCAACCACAAGTTGCCTACCGCGAAACTATCCGTAAGGACGGTGTTGAAGCTAACGGTAAGTTTATACGTCAATCTGGCGGCCGCGGTCAATATGGCGACGTCTGGATTAGAATATTCCAAAACGAACCAGGTAAAGGCTTTGAATTCATTAACTCCATTAAGGGAGGAACGGTACCTATTGAATATATTCCAGCTGTTAAAAAAGGCATTGAAGAAGCAATGAGTAATGGTGTCCTTGCTGGTTATCCTATAGTCGACATAAAAGCTGAACTTTATGATGGCAGCTACCATGAGGTCGACTCATCTGAGATGGCCTTCTCCATAGCTGGTTCAATTGCTCTTCAGGAAGCGTTTAAAAAGGCGAAGCCGGTATTACTTGAGCCTATCATGAAGATAGTTGTTGTCACGCCAGAAAACTTCATGGGTGACGTTATTGGTGATCTTAACTCTAAACGAGGCCACATTGAGTCGATGGAAGATTTAGGCGGTAATATCAAAGATATAACAGCCTATGTCCCGCTAGGAGAAATGTTTGGTTATACCACTAATCTTAGGAGTATGACCCAGGGTCGAGCATCTAGCTCTATGGAGTTAGACCACTACGCTGATGTACCAAGCAATGTTGCCCAGACCATAATTACTAAGAACTCAAAATAACTGCCAAGATATTGCTCGTGTTTTTCAATTAAATTCGTCTTTAAATAATCCTGTTAACTCTTTACACAGCAGATCTTCTCAGTTATACTAACTCAATCATAAAGCGTGAGTTAATGTTAGTTATACATAAATAATTATTAACCTGAACTAAAGGAGTAAGTTTAAATGGCCGAACAGTTTGATCGAAGTAAACCCCACGTAAACGTTGGTACTATGGGCCACATTGACCATGGTAAGACAACACTAACAGCCGCTATTACTCATGTACTAGCCAAGAGACTACCATCTAAGATTAACATCCCTAAAAAATATGAAGAGATAGATAACGCCCCTGAAGAAAAAGCTAGGGGAATTACCATTGCTACTTCCCACACCGAATATGAAAGCGAAAAGCGCCACTACGCCCACGTCGACATGCCCGGACATGCTGATTACATTAAGAACATGATCACAGGTGCCGCTCAGATTGATGGCGCTATATTAGTTGTCTCTGCTGCTGACGGTCCGATGCCCCAAACAAGGGAACACGTTCTATTGGCTCGTCAGGTTGGCGTTCCAAAGATTCTCGTTTTTCTTAACAAGATGGATATAGCTGACCCGGAACTAGTCGATCTAGTTGAAGAAGAAGTCCGTGAGCTACTGGATAAGAACGGTTTCGATAAAAATGCACCAATTATCCGAGGTTCTGCTTCTAAAGCTCTTGATGGCGATGCCGCTAACGAAGATGCTGTTATGGAACTAGTTAAAGCTATGGATGATTACATCCCAGATCCAATTCGTGATTTAGCCAAGCCATTTTTGATGCCAATTGAAGATGTCTTCTCAATTAAGGGTCGTGGTACTGTTGGTACCGGCCGTATTGAGACAGGCGTTGTTAAGCTTAATGATGAAGTTGAGATTGTCGGTATTCGGCCAACTCAAAAATCTGTCGTTACCGGTATTGAAGCTTTCAAGAAATCACTAGACCAAGGACAGGCTGGTGACAATGCTGGTGTCTTACTTCGTGGAATTGAAAGGGACGACATTGAGCGCGGTCAGGTTCTCGCTAAGCCAGGCACAATTACACCCCACACCGAATTTGATTCAGAGGTATATATCCTAACTAAAGAAGAAGGCGGACGTCACACTCCATTCTTCAAAGGATACAAGCCACAGTTCTACTTCCGAACAACTGACGTAACTGGTGAAGTTGAACTACCAGCTGACAAAGAAATGGTTATGCCGGGTGATACAGTAACATTCAAGGTTAAACTGCTGTCACCAATTGCCATGGAACAGGGACTGCGTTTCGCTATAAGAGAAGGTGGCCGAACTGTTGGTGCAGGTGTAGTCACTAAAATAGATAAATAGGATATCTTTAAAGCGAAAGCTTTAATTTAACAATTTAAGGAATATATGGCCGAAGCCAAAACCCCACTCGTAAAACAGCGTATTAGGATAAGACTTAAAGCGTATGATCACAAAGTTATTGATCAGGCAGCTAAACAGATTATTGATACCGCACTTCGTACAGGCGCATCATTAGCCGGCCCTATTCCTTTGCCTACCAGGAAAAGTACCTTCACGGTCATAAAAAGCCCCCATATCTATAAGAAAAGCCGTGAACAGTTTGAAATGCGTATTCATAAGCGTCTAATTGACGTTTTCGACCCTACTCCGAAGACAATCGATTCTCTTATGAGCCTGTCTTTGCCTGCCGGCTGTGACGTCGAAATAAAGATGTAAGAGTTACTTTTTCAAATATTTAATGTTAAATATAGTACAACACTCAGAATATTGAGCTAGTTGTATGATTAATTTATGGATCAAGGACAATTTGAAGATATTAAAGAGTTAGTTCAAACAACTGCCTCTAATACTGAAATTAGTCTCAAGAAAGATTTGGATAGAATAGAGAGCAAGATGGCTAACGGCTTCGCGGGCGTAGGTAATGCCTTGTCTAATCTTAGCGAACACATTGATGACAGGTTTGACAACGTCGAATCAAGGCTAACTGATCACGAAATACGTACTACGCGACTAGAACAGGCTGCCTAGGCTCTAAAATCTGATTTTTTTATGCTGTAGAATTCTCAACGCATTGACAGATATAACTTCGGCGTGATAATCTGTCATGGTATCTAGACAAAAATTATGTTACTTGGTGTTACTAGATAGGTCTAATAGATAGAAACCGTCAGTCACCAAGAATTTTAATATATTAACTAAATTAAGGTAATAAGTAAGGTACGTATTAAATGGCCCCAAAATCCCTAATCACTCGAAAGATTGGTATGACATCCACAGTCGACGATAGCGGCTTAGTGAGAGCTGTTACCTTACTAGCTGTTGATGAACACACCGTTATCCAGAAAAAGACGGAGCAAATAGATGGATATAATGCCGTCGCAATTGGCACCGAAACAGCTAAGCATCCAGGCAAGTCTCTAAAAGGTTACGCTAAACAAGCTAAAGTATTACCACGGATTATTAGGGAATTTAAGGTCGACAATATTACAGAATCATTAAACGTCGGAGAAAAATACAGCTCCGACGTTTTTAGTCCAGGCGACATAGTTGATGTCAGCGGCCTAAATAAAGGGAAAGGCTGGGCTGGTACTATTAGAAGGCATAATTTCCATCGCGGCCGCAAAACTCATGGCGGTCAAAGCTATAGACGGGCTGGTTCAATTGGTTCGATGTATCCTCAGCATATCCTAAAGGGCAAGAAGATGCCCGGCCAGCTTGGCCATGAGAAGGTTACTGTTAAAAATCTTAAAGTCGCCTTAGTTGACCCTGAAAAGCATGTTATTGGACTGTTTGGTGCTGTTCCCGGTCCTAAAAAAGGAATATTAGTAATTAGGGAGGCGAAGTAATGAACGCCCCAACATATACAACCAGCGGTCAAAAAGCTGCTAGTGAGACTATTTTATCTAAAGAAGTTTTTGGTCAAGAGATTAAAAACCACCAGTTGCTTAAAGATGCCTACAGCGCCTACCTAGCTAATGGCCGCGAGAATCTAGCTGTTGTTAAAACCAGAGGACTAGTTTCTGGCGGCGGTAGGAAACCTTGGCGACAAAAAGGTACGGGTAGAGCCCGTTTTGGCTCAAGCCGCAACCCGATTTGGCGAGGCGGTGGTATAGTTTTTGGTCCAACCGGCAATGAGAACTACACCAAAAAACTTAACATCAAGGCTAAAAGAGTTGCCTTAAAACAATCTCTAACGCTAGCTCAAAAAGACTCTAAGATTTGCGTTATTGAAAGTATAAAGCTTAAAAAAGCTAAAACGGCTGAATTAAATAAGCTTATCAATAAAATATCCCCGGAAGGCTCAATATTGTTTGTTTTTGACAATTTATCTGATGAAATTAAATTATCCGCTAGGAATATTCCGTTTGTCCTCTTATCTACCGTCAAAGGTTTAAATGTTTTTGACGTTTTAAATAGCGATCATATCGTCATTAGCAAGGAAGCCCTCACCGAAATTGAATCGCGACTGGGGGACAAATAATGTCTAAAACTTTAGCTATGACACCCTTAATTAACGAAAAGACATACGATTTATCTAAATCTAAGAATGTTTACGTCTTTGATGTACCATCTAGCGCCAATAAGCTGGAAGTTCTAAAAGCTGTTAAGGCTCAATTTGAAGTTAAGATTAAATCAGTCAACATAATGAACGTTAAGGGCAAGGCCAAAAGAACTATTTCTCTAACTGGTAAAAAGTCTGTTAATAGTGAGGGCTTTCGACCTAACTCTAAGAAAGCTTATGTAACCTTAGTAAAAGATCAGTCGTTGCCTTTCTTTGAAAGTATCGATGAGGCAGAAGAGAAACGAGAAGCTAACCAAGAGAAATTTGATAAAGCTGCCAAGAAACAAGCTGAAAAAGAAGTAAAGGCCCAGAAGGTTGAAACAACTGCTAAGCGCCATTTCTTAAGGACCAAAAAGCCGGAAGGTAAATAAGATGGATAGTTCATATAAGCCAACAACAGCCGGCCGAAGAGGCATGAGTAAGCGTGATTTCTCAGCTATAACGACAAATAAACGAGTCGACTCACTTGCGGTAGTAAGGGCTGTCGGATCAGGTCGAAATAATCAAGGCAGGATCACCACCAGACATAAAGGTGGCGGTGCTCGGAAGTTCTATAGAATGGTCAGTTTTAGTTTGCCAGAAGGCTTTAGAGGCACAGTTGAGCACATTGAATATGACCCTAACCGTAGCGCTAACCTAGCCAGAATTAAGCAAGAAGATGGCACGTACAACTATATTCTAGCTACTCAAGACATGAAAATAGGTCAAAAAATATCTATCGGCGAGAATTCGGCAATTGAAAATGGCAACAGACTAGCTCTCAAGGAACTACCTATAGGCAGTCTGGTTCACGCTATTGAACTGCAACCAGGTAAAGGTGCCCAGATGGCCAGATCGGCTGGTACAAGCGCCCAATTAATGGCTAGAGATAACGGCTATGCTCAGCTTAGATTACCAAGCGGAGAAGTTAGGCAAGTTAACGAGAACTGCACAGCCAGTATCGGTATTGTCGGTAATGAACAGCACCAAAACATCAAGATCGGTAAAGCCGGCATTAAACGACATATGGGCATCAGGCCATCTGTCCGTGGTGTTGTCATGAATGCTGTTGATCACCCTCATGGTGGCGGAGACGGTGGTCGTCATGGTGTTGGTGGTGGTAAGGGACATGGTTCCGCACCAAAAACTCCTTGGGGCCAAAAGACGCTTGGATACAAGACAAGAAAACGAAAGAGTACCAATAAGTACATTGTTAGAAGCCGACATCTTTCGAAGAGGGGTAATTAGATGAGCCGTTCACTGAAAAAAGGTCCATATATAGACTATAAACTAGCTAAGAAAGTCGCCGCCCTTTCTTCTGATGACAGGACGATCATTAAGACCTGGGCCAGAGCCAGTACCATCTCGCCCGACTTTGTTGGCCGGACTATCGCTGTCCATAACGGTAAACTTCATATACCTGTTTTCATAACCGAAAACATGGTTGGACATAAACTAGGAGAATTCGCACCGACTCGTAAATTTAGACGTCACGGCGGCAAGCAAGCCAAGGAGGCTGAGACTAATGTCAGTTCAAGCAATAGCTAAGAATATTAGAATTAGCCCTCGTAAAGTTAGTGTGGTGGCTGCTTTAGTTCGCGGTCGCACAGTTGACGATGCCATGACAATTCTTGAATACACCCCAAGACGTTCGGCATTGGCTGTTAAAAAAGTAATTGGCAGCGCTAAGGCTAACGCTTTGCATAACCACGGTCTAAGAGCTGAAGGTCTCAGGATTATTGAAATTAGCGTTACCGGCGGCCGATCGTTAAAACGCTACCGCCCAGCCTCACACGGCCGGGCCCTACCATTTGTTAGACGTTCATCACATATTCGGGTAGTTATTGACGGCGAAAAACGACCTCTGCCTAAGCCAAAAATTACTACCGTAGCCAAGAAGGAAAACACCATAAAGCCTAAGGAGACTAAATAAGATGGGTCAGAAAGTCAATCCCATTTCAATGCGTCTTCAGGTCAATAAAGACTGGCGAAGCAAGTGGTTCAGCGATAAGAGAAATTACGCCAGCTATTTAGCCCAAGATTTAGTAGTCCGTAAGATGATCACCGACAAACTAGGCTCTCGGGCTGCTATCTCTAAAGTCGAAATAGCCAGAACACCCAATCTTGTCAACGTCACCATCTTTACCGGACGAGCCGGTGTCGTTATTGGTAAGGGTGGAACTGGCGCTAGCGAGCTTAAAGACGCTATTGAAAAGATATATGCTACGCCTACTAGAGTTAACATTGAAGAAATTAAAAAAGCCGATCTTCAAGCTAAACTAGTCGCTGAAAATATAGCCCACCAGCTAGAAAGACGAATGAGCTTCAGACGTATTATTAAATCTTCTTCAGCCGCTACTATGAGGGCCGGGGCAAAAGGTATCCGTATCGAAGTTGCCGGACGGCTGAATGGAGCCGAAATGTCTAGACGAGAGAAAGAAGTTGCTGGTTCGGTTCCACTTCATACCATCAGGGCAGACATTGACTTTGCCCAAGTTAACGCTAAAACTGTCGCCGGTATTATTGGCGTTAAAGTCTGGATATATAAGGGGGAGGTTCTTTAAGATGTTAATGCCTTCCAGAACTAAATTTAGACGCGTTAGAAAGGGTGTTATCCGTGGCGTATCAACCTCTGGTAATTCAATCGCTTTCGGTGAATATGGTCTTCAGGCTATGGGCCAAGCAAGAATCAAGGCTAGTCAGATTGAAGCTTCCCGTCAGGCAATGACTAGATACATTAAGCGAGGCGGTAAAATATGGATCCGTATCTTTCCCCATATTCCGGTTACTAAAAAACCTTTAGACGTTAAGATGGGCAGCGGTAAAGGCAGTCCTGAATTTTATGTAGCTAAAGTTAAGCCAGGCACCGTTCTTTTCGAAATGCAAGGGGTAACTGAAGATGTCGCCAGAGAAGCTATGAGACTAGCTGCCAACAAACTACCGGTTAGAACTAAGTTTACAAGACGCGAGGACGATTAACCATGAAGATAGCTGAAATACGTAAAATGTCGACCGCTGATCTAGCCACTACCTCTAACTCAATTAAGGAAGAACTAGTCGAGCTTAGAAGACGGACACGTTTGGGTGAAAATAATAACGTTCGGGCTATAAGACTAAAGCGTAAGGACTTGGCCCGTGTATTAACCGTTTTAAGCGAAGAGCTAATGAAGGAGACGAAGTAATGCCTAAAGTAATAGTCGGTATTGTAACTTCCAGTAAGGCTAATAAGACAATCACCGTTCTGACTTCAAGCCGCCGTACACATCCTGTATATAAGAAGCAATATTCAGTCTCTAAGAAGATCCTAACCCACGACGAGAAGAATGAAGCTCAACCCGGAGACAAGGTCCAAATTGTCGAAACCAGACCAATAAGCGCTAAAAAGCATTTTAAACTTGATAAAATCCTTGAGAAGCCGGTACTAGGCGAAGAACTATTAGCCGTAACTAAAGTTGAAGACGAAGTTAAAAGACCGGCCTCAAAGTCTAAGAAAAGCGACGACGAAGATAGTAAGGAAACCGCATGATTCAGCAGGAAACACGACTAATCGTAGCCGATAATTCAGGGGCAAAGGAAATACTTTGCATCCGTGTTCTAGGCGGTTCTAGACGCCGCTATGCCAGAGTTGGCGATATTATTGTGGCCACTGTTAAACAAGCAGCTCCAAACGGCAACGTTAGAAAAAAATCAGTTGTTAAGGCTGTCGTTATTAGAACCAGAGACACTATTAGGAGAAAAGACGGCTCAACTATTGCCTTTGACGATAACGCTGCTGTTATCCTGTCGGAAGACGACCTAACGCCAAAAGCTACCCGTATATTCGGCCCAGTACCCAGAGAACTCAGAGACCGCGGTTATTCTAAGATCGTTTCACTCGCTTCGGAGGTGCTTTAAAATGAATGTAAATAGACCATATAAGATTAAACTAAAGACCGGCGATAAGGTTATTGTCCTAGGCGGCAAATATAAGGGTAAGACAGGTAAGATATTAAGGGTTCATCCTCGAGAGAATAAGGTAAGCGTAGAAGGCATAAATATTGTTAAAAAGCACATTAAACCAAGTCGAACTAACCGCGTTGGCTCAATTAAAGAGATTATTAAACCGATCTGGGTAAGCAAGGTTGCAATTTATGAACCGGAGCTTAAAAAGCCATCTAGAGTCAAGATTAAGGTTGACGATAAAGGTCTTAAGACAAGGCTCTACGCCAAAAGTTCGAAGGAGATTAAGTAATGGCCTCTAAAGATTCCAAAGCTGCTTACGAGCCGCGACTTAAAGTTGAATATAGGCAAAAAATATTGCCTGAACTGCAAAAAGAACTGGGCCTTAAAAATCCATGGCAAGCACCACGACTTACTAAGATAGTTTTAAACGTTGGTCTCGGTAAAGCTAAAGATGATAAAAAATATTTAGAAGCCGCTGCCAACACGCTAAAAAAAATAACTGGACAAGCACCAGTAGAAACCACCGCCAAGAAGTCAATTGCATCGTTTAAACTTCGACAAGGCAATAAGATTGGACTTAAGCTGACGCTTAGAAATGACAGGATGTATGAATTTCTAGATCGCTTTATTAACCTTGTACTGCCTAGGCTGCGTGATTTCCATGGCCTGAAATCGACTTCATTTGATAGTACCGGCAACTACTCAATCGGCCTAAGTGAACAGTCTGTTTTCCCGGAGTTAACGTTTGAAGAAACAACAACCAGTCACGGTCTTCAAATAGTCCTCGTTATTAAATCTAAATCTAGGGAACATTCAAAGGCCCTGCTAGATAAATTCGGCATCCCCTTTGAGAAAGAAAGGAAATAATTATATGGCCAAGAAATCTATTATTGCCAGAGATCTTAAAAGACGAAAAATGAATGAACGCTACGCTCCAAAGCGAGCAGAACTTAAAGCTATTGGCGACCTTGAAGGTTTGGCTAGACTACCCAGAAATTCATCGCCGACAAGATTGAAAAACAGATGTTTAGAGACCGGCCGATCACGCGGCTATATGCGCCAATTTGGACTTAGCAGAATTTCTTTTCGTGAACACGCCTCAAAGGGTGAAATCCCGGGCATAACGAAATCCAGCTGGTAATTTAGGAGGAATATATGAATAGCCAATCATCTACCGACCCAATAGCGGACATGCTAAGCAGAATACGTAATGCCATTGCTGTTAATAAGACAGAAATTATTCTGCCACACAGTCGCATTAAAGAAGCTGTTGCTATACTGTTAGTTGAGAATAATTTCATTGACGGAGTTAAGGTTGAAGGCGATAAGACGTCAAAGATACTAACTCTAGCATTAAACCGTGATTCATCGATAGCTAGAATCACCGAAATAGCTAAGTTATCCCGTCCCGGCAAAAGAACATATGTTAACTCTAAAGAAATCCCTGTAGTTAAACAGGGCCGGGGAATGGTAATATTATCTACCTCTAAAGGTGTAATGACCGGCGATCAGGCTAAGAGCGAACACGTCGGCGGAGAATTAATCTGTCAGGTATATTAAATGAGTAGAATTGGCAAACAACCTATAAAAGTTCCTAGCGGTGTCACGGTCGACATTGGCAGGGATAATATTGTCGTTAATGGCCCGAAGGGATCATTAAGCCAGTTCATGATGCCAGTGCTAAAAGTTAGCCAAGTTGAAGATAATATAATTATCGAACGAAAAAATGAAGACCAGAAAACGGTTGCTAAGCATGGCCTGATGAGAAGCCTCGTTAATAACCTGGTTGATGGTGTAACAGTCGGTTTTTCTAAGAAACTGGAGATAAATGGTGTTGGTTATAGGGTAAACCTACAAGGCCAAACGCTTAAGCTAAGTGTCGGCTTATCTCATGATATTATTTATACAATCCCCGAGGGTATAAACATATCAATTGAACAAAATATAATAACCGTTAGTGGCAACTCCAAGCAGCAAGTCGGACAAGTTACTGCTGAGATCAGGACAATTAAGAAACCGGAACCATATAAAGGTAAGGGAATTAAATATGTAGGTGAACATGTTATTCACAAAAGCGGTAAAAGCGCTAAGGAAAAATAACGATGGATAATCTAAAGCACAATTTAGCCAACCGAAAGAGACGCAAACTTCGAGTTAGGAGTATTGTTAAAGGCAGCGAATCAAGACCCAGACTATCTGTCTTCATTAGCCACCGTCACGTAACGGCTCAGTTGATCGATGACAATACCAGCCGAACTTTAGCCTATTCGACATCGATTGGTAAAAAAAACATGCCGGCTAATATAACCGAGAGAGCTAAGTGGGTTGGTGTTGACATAGCTAAGAAGGCTAATGCAAAGAAACTCAATAGAGCAGTCTTAGATAGAAATGGTAAGCTTTACCACGGCCGAGTTGCTGCCCTGGCCGATGCCGCTCGTAAATCAGGATTGGAGATATAATGGACACAGATCAATCGAATAAGAACCGTAAACGGACTCAGCGAAGAGAAATTGTCGAAGAAAAACAGTTCGATGAACGAACCGTCCAGGTAGACCGTGTCGCTCGAGTAGTTAAGGGTGGCCGAAGGTTTAGATTTAGGGCATTAGTCGTTGTTGGCGACCGTAAGAACCGTGTCGGTGTCGGCAGCGCCAAAGGCGCCGATGTTACTGCCGCTGTTAGTAAGGCTACTGAAGTCGCTAAAAAACATTTTATCTCCGTTAAATTATACAAAGGCACACTACCCCATGAAGTTGAATCGAAGATTGGCGGTGCTAAGATCTTACTTAAACCTGCCAGTCCGGGGACGGGCGTTATTGCCGGTGGTGTTGTTAGAGCGGTCTTAGAAGCAGCAGGAGTATCTAACGCCTTGACAAAATCACTTGGTTCATCCAACAAAACTAATCTTGCCTATGCCACTATCGATGCTCTTGGCAAAATTAAACCAGCAGACGAATGGATAACTAGAATGAAGAAACCAGAAGCAGAAACTAAAGCTACTAAAATAGTGGCAACCAAAAAGACCAAGGAAAGTAAATGAAATATCACGAACTAAATTTATCTCATGACAAAAAGCCTAAAAGAGTCGGCCGTGGTATTGCCGGTGGTCAAGGTAAAACAGCCGGACGTGGCACTAAAGGACAAAAATCCAGAACAGGATTTAGCGTCAGGCCAGGTTTTAGCGGCGGACAAAACCCGCTCATGCAGCAGTTACCGAAGCTACCAGGCTTTAGATCATTAAAAGATAAGGCGGAAATAGTTAAAGTTGGTGCACTTTCTTCAGTTAAATCTAAAGAAATAGACGCTTATACACTTGCTGACCAGGGCCTTACTTCCAGCCCGTACGCCAGAGTAAAACTACTGGCTGGCGGTAAACTGACGGATCCTAAAACAGTTAAGCTGTCTGATGCTAGTGTCGGAGCCATAGATCAGCTGAATAAGGCTGGCGGTAGCTTTGAAAAAGTTGAGCATCCTCTAAGACCAGCCAAGAACTCTGACAGTATAAAATAAATTTGGTAGACTATATAAGATAAAACTCTCCGTGGAGGGAATCATTAGATAATGAATTGGAAGATAATCTGGCGATCACTAAGCCATAGCGACATGCGCAAGAAGATCTTGGCAGTCCTTGGCATATTGTTAATTTTTAGAATACTCGCCCAGCTGCCAGTACCAATAGCTAATCCGCAGGCTCTGCACCAAGTCCTCCAGAATTTATTTAACTCAAAAAACAGCCCGCAGTTTTTAAGCTTTATTAACGTCCTATCTGGCGGCGCACTAGCTAATTTCTCAATAATGATTGCCGGCCTTGGCCCGTTCATTAATGCCTCTATTATTATGCAGCTTCTGACTAAAGCCATACCCAAACTTGAAGCACTCCATAAAGAAGGTGAATTTGGCCAAAAGAAGATTAACCAATACACCCGTATCCTGACCCTTCCACTGGCCATGATTCAGTCTGTCGGCTCAATCTTTTTAATTAGAGAGGCTGCCCAAAGTTTAGGCGGTGCTGGAAATATTACGGCTAATACGTCGATCATGCAGTGGGTTTTAATGGTGGCTGCGTTAACCGGCGGTTCAATGCTTCTTATGTGGCTTGGTGAGCTTGTAACTGAACAAAGTCTTGGTAATGGTATATCGCTAATCATAACCGTCGGTATTGTCAGCCGTCTACCTTCTAATATCCAGAACATTATTGGATCTGTGGTCGATGGTAAAAAGCACTGGAAAGTCTTCGGACATAGCGTTGCCTTTAATAATGACGCCTTAATCTATACGGCGATCATAATAGTGTCTATCGTTATTCTAACGTGGCTAGTGGTCATGCTAAACGAGGCGGCGAGAAACTTAACGGTGAACTATGCTAAAAGGGTCCAAGGCAACCGGGCCTATGGCGGCATAACGACCACGCTGCCCGTAAAACTAATAACGGCCGGCGTTATACCTATTATATTTGCTGTGGCCTTTTTAAGTGTGCCTAGCTTTGGAGGTGAGCTTTTAACTGGCATTCATGGCGGCCAGTGGGCGCATATTGGCAAAGATCTTACAACCTGGTTCCAGGCTCCGTCTGCGACCAGCTTTAGAACCGAAGGCTTTGTGGCTTACATCTACCCGATAACATATTTCCTGTTGGTCTTTGTATTTACATTCTTTTACACATCGATCACCTTCAATTCAAAGGAGATAGCTGAAAACCTGCATAAACAAGGCGGCTTTATTGAAGGTATCAGAGGCGGTGAGCAAACAGAGAAGTATCTATCTAAAATTGTCAACAGACTAACTCTATTTGGGGCTATTTCTTTGGGTTTACTGGCGCTATTGCCAATTATTGCTCAGCTGTTTGTAAAAGTTAGCATTACAATTGGTGGTACTAGTATCTTGATATTGGTATCTGTCGCCCTATTAACCCTGAGAGCAGTTGAATCTAAGGCACTAATGGTAACCTATGACCAATACTCCCAGCCAGATTTCTTTTACGATCCGGTAACGGGTGCTGAAGCAGCTACTGGCGCCAGAGAACTTAGGTTCATACCAAAGTTTAGAAGACGAAAACAGTAGCTAAAGAAGGTAGGGTATAGATATATCTACCGCAAATTGCAATCATGGGGAAAACTCTTAAATTAACACTTTACACTATCTGTTTGGCTTGATATAATGATAGGCTGTTATATTTATGACTGCAAATAAGGAAGTAATTGAGTTAAGCGGCACAATAGTTGAGACCTTACCGGGTACTCAATTTAGGGTCGAACTCGAAAACGGTCATAAGATTATAGCTCATGTCGCCGGTAAGATGAGGAAACATTTTATCCGCATCGTACCCGGTGATAGCGTGACGGTTGAATTGACACCTTATGATCTTACAAAGGGTCGTATAACCTATCGCAAAGGATAATATTAAGGCAGAGTGTCATTTACTCGCATATAAGGAGCAATGATCCGCATGAAAGTGCGTGCTAGTGTAAAGAAGATATCTCCCGACGATAAAATAGTCCGTCGTAAGGGTCGTATTTACGTTATTAACAAACTTAAGCCAAGACACAAGCAGAGGCAAGGATAAAAGTGGCTAGACTATCTGGTGTCACCATTCCAAACGACAAGCAGCTGTGGGTTGCTTTGACATATGTTCACGGTATTGGCCGTAAATCCAGCTACAACATCCTAGAAAGAGCTAATGTTGATCCAACTGTCCGGGTCAAAAACTTAACTGATGCTGAAATATCTCGAATCCAAGAAGTTATTACCAATAATTTTATTGTTGAAGGCGAATTGCAAAGAATCGTTTCCGGCAATATTAAACGCCTTAAAGATATTAAATCTTACCGTGGGCTTAGACATATTGCTAGCTTACCAACACGCGGTCAAAGAACAAGAACTAATGCCCGTACCAGACGAGGTAAGAGAGTGACTGTTGGCGGAACAGCTAAGAGAGTAGCAACGAAGACCTAAAAGGGATATATATGGCAGAACAAGAAGTTAAAGAACAAATTACCGCTAACGAATCAGTCGAGACAGATATTCCAGCTGTCGTCGAAACTAAACCGGCAAAAAGGAAAAAGAAAGCTAAACGTAGCGTCCCAGTTGGACAAGCTCACATTTCGGCCAGTTTCAATAACACTATAGTTACCTTTACGGACACTAAGGGTAATGTTTTATCTGCCTCTAGCGCCGGTGCGAATGGCTTTAGGGGCTCTAAAAAAGGCACTGCGTATGCTGCTCAGATCGCTAGTGAATCAGCCGGCCAGGTCGCTAAATCCCAGTTCGGTATGACTAAAGCAGATATTTATGTAAAGGGTATAGGCATGGGCCGAGATTCAGCCATCAGAGCAATTTCTAACTTAAACATTCAGATTGAAAACGTTATAGACGTAACTGGTGTAGCCCATGGTGGCGCCAGACCCAGGAAGGCTAGAAGGGTATAAATATGGCCAGAGACAGAAGCTCAATTGTTAAACAAAGCCGCCGCGAAGGCTATGCTCTTCATCCCAAAGCCCATAAAGCCCTAGTAAAGAGGTCAGCAACGCCGGGATATAATAACTCAGCTCGCCCAAACAGCAACCGTGGCAGTCAATATTCTATCCAGCTTAGAGAAAAACAGAAGGTCAAGAGGCTATATGGCTTACTTGAACGACAATTTAGTAAACTAATGGCCGAAGCCAGTCGAACTAAGGGAGAATCCGGCGAGACACTTCTCAAACTGTTGGAACAGCGATCAGATAACGTCATTTATCGAGCCGGCTTTGCTCCTAGTCGAAAGTCTGCCAGACAATTAATAACTCACGGCCATTTCGAATTAAATGGCAGCCGAGTAGATATACCAAGTCTAAGATTGATCCCGGGTGATAAAATCGTCTTAAGGAAACATAGTGCATTAAGCGGCTATTTTAAGAACTTGGACGAAACGTCGCCAGCTCCAGCCGAAATACCAGCATGGCTCAAAGTCAATCGTAAAAAGGTTGAGGTTAGTGTCACTAGTTACCCGACTAGAGAAGATGCTGAGCCAGATATTAATGAACAGCTAATAGTTGAATACTATTCACGTTAAAGAGGAGGTCAGTAAATAAATGTCAAACATAATTCATACCCCAGGTATCGTCAACGTCGACGATCACAGCGCGACTTCAGCAACCTTTACCATTGAACCACTGCACAGTGGTTATGGTATGACGCTGGGCAACTCGCTAAGACGTGTACTTCTGTCCAGCATAGCCGGGGCGGCTGTAACGGCCTTTAAAATTGAGGGAATTGTCCATGAATTCACTGATGTTAAGGGTATTAAAGAAGATGTCGTCGACATCATGCTTAATCTTAAAGGCATCCGTTTTAGGGTCTATGGCAGTGAACCGCAAACTCTCAGAATAGTTAAAAAAGGAAAGGGTGCAGTAACAGCTAAAGACATTGAGACTAATGCCGATGTTGAAATAGTTAACCCGGAACATGTGATCGCCACTATTGACGAAGCTAAAGCATCTCTAACAATGGACATCTTGGTTGAAGTTGAAAGAGGCTATAGAACGATAGAAGAAGGAACCTTAAAGAAACCAAGCGACATGATCGCCATTGATGCTATTTTTAGCCCGGTACTGAGAGTTAGATACAAAGTTGAAAACACCCGCGTTGGCCAGGTCACAGATCTAGACAAACTACTTCTAACAATCGACACCGACGGCACCATTACTCCTCGCGACGCTTTTGAAGAGGCAGCAGCCATCTTAGTTAACCAATACACGGCACTAGCTGGTAAAACACGAGTTGAGGTTGCTGAGCCCAATCAGGGCATGGTTGGTGATGACAATTACGACCAAGGTGCTAACGGCGATGAAATGTCTGCCCTGAATACCTCCATTGAAGACCTGAGCTTGTCAGCTAGAACAACTAACGCCCTAATTAATAACGACATTCATACTATCCGAGATCTATTTGCCCTAAACGACGCCGAACTTAAAGATCTTAAAGGCTTTGGCCTTAAGGCTCTCGATGAAGTTAAAGAGAAAATGGCAGAATTGGAACTATAAATGCATCGACACGGCTATCAAGGTAAAAAACTGCACCGCGAGCGCGATCAGCGTCGAGCTCTAATGAAAGGTCTCGCTGATTCACTCGTTAAATATGAGTCAATTGAAACTACCTTGCCTAAGGCCAAAGAAATAGTTCCATATATGGAAAAACTAATTACTAAGGCTAAAAAAGGTGATCTTCATAGCCGCAGGCAAGTAATCCGCGGCTTGTCGACAATTGAAAGCGCCCACAAACTAGTCGATAATATGGCACCGCAAATGAAAAACAGGACCTCAGGTCACTTGCGAATTAAACTCTCAACTGTTAGGCGCGGCGACAATAGCCAGTTGGCAGTTGTCAGTTTTGTTGATGAAAAGATAGCCAAAAAACCTGAGTCAAAACCGGCAGCCATAAAACCAAAAGAAACTAAACCGACTGAAAAAACTAAGGACACCAAGTGAAAACATATTCAGCCAAACCAAGCGAAGTAACGCGAAAATGGTACATTATTGACGCCACGGATGCGCCGCTAGGTAGAATATCCACTGTTGCTGCCAGTTTACTACTAGGTAAGGGTAAGCCTCAGTTTACTAAACATATTGACTGCGGTGACTACGTTATTATCTTAAACGCCAAAGACTTAGTTGTCAGCGGCAACAAGCTAAAAACTAAGAAGTATTATCATCATAGCCAGCATCCTGGCGGTCTTAGAGAAAGATCTCTAGAGGATCAGTTAGACCTAGACCCAATAAAAGTAATAAGGCACTCTGTTCGCGGTATGCTGCCGGATAATAAGCTCCTTGATGGGCGGCTGTCTAGGCTTAAGATCTACGTCGACGACCAACATAAGCATGACCCTCAGAAACCTGAAATCATTACCCTAGGAGAAAATGATGGCAAATAACAGTTATTTTTACGGCTTAGGCAGACGAAGGAGTTCCACGGCCCGTGTTAGATTAATCCGTGGTAAAGGCCATATTGTAATTAACGGCCAGCCAGTTGAAGAATATGTTAATGGTTCTAAATACCTTCTCAATAAGCTAAATCAGCCATTTAGCGCTCTTGACATAAGTAACGACTTTGATATATCGGCAGTTGTAGCTGGCGGTGGTCAAAACAGCCAAATAGAAGCAATCAGACTAGGTATCGCTAAGAGTTTGACGGTCTTAAATGAAGACTATAAGCAGACTCTAAAAAGGGCCGATCTGCTAAGCCGTGATTCTCGCGACAAAGAAAGAAAGAAATTCGGTCTACGCGGCGCCCGTAAGCAACGCCAATTCACCAAGCGTTAAGCTTAGTTTTTTAGTCTAGTATTTAATTCTTAGGATATAATATCTAAGAACATGTCAAAACAAGTTATTCTAACAGGCTTAAGGGCAAATAATAATCTTCATCTTGGCAACTATTTCGGAGCTTTGCTGCCAATTATTGATACGGCTTGTAAAAAGGCTAGTGATTACCAGATAAACCTATTCGTACCAGATCTTCACAGCTTTACAACGCCAACCGACCACGGCGCCCTATATGATCAGGCTATTCATAACGTTCGGCTATTCGTGGCTGCCGGTCTACCCTTAGATAAGCCAGGTATCTTTGTCTATAGACAAAGCTTTATACCAGCCCACAGCGAACTAGCCTGGATCCTAGATTGCTTTACAGGCGTTGGTGAAATGAACAGAATGACCCAATTTAAAGATAAGAGTGCGAAGCTAGACGATTCAAGAGTCTCCATGGGCCTACTTAATTACCCTGTTTTAATGGCCGCTGACATACTCCTTTACGGAGCAAGTTATGTTCCAGTTGGCGATGACCAAAAGCAGCATATTGAATACACACGAGATATTGCCATTCGGCTGAATTCTAGATTCGGTGAAATATTCGTTGTGCCTAAAAGCGTCAAGGAACAAACCGATTTCTTCTCTCACGACCAGGCACTGAGAATTAAAAGCCTTACCGATCCATCAAAAAAAATGAGTAAGAGTGACGATAGCGATAAAGGCGTCGTCTTTCTTAGCGACAAGCCGGAAGACGCGATTAAAAAGATTATGTCGGCAACAACGGACAGTTTAGATCAAATTAACTATGATACCGAAAAACAGCCTGGTATATCTAACTTGTTGCAACTATTAGCGCTTCTTGAGTCCAGATCACAAGAAGAAGTAAACAGCGAATGGCAAGGTAAGACTAATTACGGTGAACTAAAACAAGCTGTCAGTGAAGCCACTAAACAGTTTTTAACTACTTTCCAGGATAAATTAGCTAAAGTAAACGAACAACAGATATTAAACCATCTAATATCCTCAGAAGAGTCCATGAATAAAGTTGCCAACGAAACACTCAATAAAGTTCAGCATGCCGTTGGCCTAAGGAAATGACCACGAGTACCAAAGTCCGTTTAGATATTGCCGTCCAGCACCGTCTATCTTCAATCAGCCGGGCAACAGCCGCTAAACTAATTGAAGATAGTCTCATAAAAGTTAACGGTCAAATAGTTTTGAAACCTTCATATAAGGTATCCACTGACGACAAACTTGAAATAAAATATAACCCGAATAAGATTAAAATTCCCAAAATCAAGCTTCCCATCATTTATGAAGATAAAGATGTGTTGATTATAAATAAGCCAATCGGTGTTTTAGCTCACTCCAAGGGTGAATATAACCCTGAAGCGACAGTCGCCAGCTGGCTAGCAGATAAATATGACGGCCATATAAACGACCGTTCAGGTATAGTCCATAGACTGGATAGATCAACTAGCGGTGTCATGATTCTAGCCAAGAACGAAGCCACAGCTAAGTGGCTCCAAAAACAGTTTTCAACCCGCAATGTTAAGAAAACATATCTAGCGGTAATCAGCGGACACTTAAATTATGAATCAGCCTTTATTGATCTGCCAATAATACGTAATCCTAAAAGTCCGCAGTCATTTAAAGTCGATCCTAACGGTAAACAAGCCTTAACTGAATATAGCGTACTTGACACAAACGACGACTATAGCCTTGTCGAGCTAAAGCCAACTACCGGCCGCACCCACCAATTAAGAGTCCATTTATCTCATCTCGGCCACCCGATAGTTGGCGATATTCTTTACAATGGCAAACCGGCAGACAGATTGTATTTACTAGCTAAGAAGCTGGAAATAACTCTTCCATCAAAAGAACGTAAGATCTTTGAAGTCGATACACCAAAAGAGTTTAAAATATTTATTAGCCATGAATAAGCCGATTAATCCTAAAACTAAAAAAACTTTATCTTCTTATCTGTCGAATCCCGGTCAAGCAGTCGGCTTAATTGGGCCTAAAGGTCTAGATAAATCGTACATAGCATATTACTTAACCGCTAAACTGTTAGACATTAGAGATGACGAATTAACTAAATACCCTTATTTTCTAGATATAAAGAACAAGGGTTTAAATTCCATAACTATAGATGAAATCCGGTCAATCAACGACTTTATTATCCTTAAGGTACCGTTAAAAAAAGACATTAACCGGTTAATACTAATCGAAAGAGCCGAAAGACTAACGCTAGAAGCTCAGAACGCGCTTTTAAAGAACCTTGAAGAACCGCCTAAGGGCACGGTCTTCATACTAACGGCCGAAAGCTTAACTTCGCTTTTGCCAACAATTATCTCCAGATTGCACTCTATACACGTCTTCAAACCGGATAAGGATGAATTAATCTCCTACTATGAACATTTAGATCTAGACAGAGCGGATATTAACCAGGCTTATTTAATAGCAGACGGCTTTCCTGGACTCATGGACCAACTCCTCTTAAATCCAAATAATTCCTTTAACGCAGCAACTATAAGAGCCAGAAAACTACTTTCATCGACTACATTTGAAAGACTGAGCTATATTAACGAGCTGGTAAAAGATAAGGATGAGCTAAGAGACACTCTCTTTGTCATTAGGCAAATGGCTAAAATAGGTATCAGTTCAGATGATCCAAAACAAGCTGTCAGGTGGCATAAGATATTAGCCGCCACCCTAGATAGTGAAAGCAAACTGACAGATAATGTCCAGTCTAAACTTCTCCTGACCGACTATATCTTAGGAATCTCTTAATCTGATATAATGATCCCCACATGTACGAACTAGTGATCGTATTAGCATTTGGGATTTTAGCCTTTAGAAACTCAGAGGTACGTGACGACGAATTTGCTGACGTATCAAGAAAAGTCGGTGAACGTATCGGTCGTTTGTGGGATATTGCCCATCAAGGCATGAGAGAGAACCGCTTTCTACGAGCCGAGAAGGCCCTACTAACCATCCTAAAGATTGATGAGAAGAATGTGGCCGCCTATAACCGTCTAGGCATCCTATATGCCAAGCAAAAGGAATATAAGGACGCTATTGACTGTTTTGAAATAGCTTCAAGCATCGAAGCTACACCATCAAGTCTACATAACCTGGGTCTCATTTATTATGAGACAGAAAACTACGAGAAAGCTTCCGTTGCCTTTGAGCAGGCATTAAAGATAGAAGATCAGTTAGCGGCCCGTCATATCGCCTATGCCAAAGTCCAGGAAAAACTTGGTAATTTTAAGGCTATGTTCATAGAGCTCAATAAAGCTATTGAAATAGAACCCAGTCGAGAGACATATTCGCTGCTATATAACGCTTATATTAACCATGGCATGGAAGATGAGGCCAGAGACTTAAAAAAGAGACTGAGACGCCTCAGTCTGCCTTCAGCTAAAGTTAAACGAATACTCCGTCCTAAACGAGTTATTGTTTAGCCTGGCATTTACTGCACAGGCCTTCAATTTCGAACTGATGGCCTCTGGGAACAAACCCATTCTTCTTAGCAACTTCTTTAATAAAACTATCAATATGTTTTTCGTCTTCAATATCTACCGTTTTACCGCAACTTAAGCAGGTTAAATGATGGTGATGAGCAAAAAATTTATCTGAAAGCTCCAGTTTATATTTCCAGCCTAGATAGACTCGTCTGACTATACCTATCTTTTCAAACAGTTCTATATTCCTGTATACGCTTACCCTATCAACAAGCCCATTGGCTTTTACCAGTATTTGGGATATGGTTTGTGGCTCATTATTGTTAAGGAGTCCAAATACGGCTAATCGAGCATGAGTAAGGTTATGGCCATTATCAACTAACGTTTTCTTTAAAATTACGTTGTTATCAGATGGCATGTTGCAATTATATACGAAATTGCAACATATTTGCAAAGTATATTTATAACGAATATAATTTTACCAACTTAAGATGATTTAATTTTGTAAATAGGCGGATGATTATATGATGGCTAACGGTAATATTGGCATAGAAGCGATCGCACCAGACATGCTAACCAGCACATTTACTGAGATTTCTGGTCATACTACGCTTGGTGCAGAATTTAATGTTGCATCTGGCGTATTTCCAGAGAATAATGCGGGTCTAGCTAGTCTTCCAATAGGTACTAAGTTGTTCGTTAAACATGAGCAGCGTCCAACCGATCCGGCCTACGATGCAGTTGCGATGGTTATGGGTCATGCTGATGAAAAAATTCAATTGATTAGCCTAACCCCAAAAGATGGTGGTAGATGGGGAGTTCACAATGCATACGAGGAAGTGGCAAGTGAAATTCCTGACGCGTTAGCGGCACTTGACCGACTTTTTGATCCTAAAGTTGAGTTTGGTTCTATCGCCGTATTATCAGAAACAACTGGACAGTTTATAGGAGTAAGTACAAATACTTCAAAGACAATTGGCTCGGCTGGTTGCAGCTCTCACGACCAGAAAAGGCTTGCCCCAACACTCACAATGTCGCAATTATTAGATAATTATACTTGGAGAGCAATTACATTACTGCCAGACTCCCATCTGGTAAGACGTGATGGCGATGGCACGATTATTCATTTACTGCCTGGTCAACGACATTCAGAACAGCCGACTAAAAAATTACGTGACCAAAGAAGTATGTTAGATAGAATCCAGCGACTTACCGGCAAGGGTTCCGTATTAAGCGAGTTAACTCCAGCGGCTGTGTTGCGAGGAATTGAGACAGCGGTAAGCCGGGGAGCATTCACGGACAAGGATCGTCCGGTTTCTTCGGTAGCTAACATAATTAAGAGAAGTGCTGAAAGTCTGATTATATGATGGAAGGTCTAGTATTTGAAGAACGTGCCGACGATGCGGCGATTGATAGAGAATATCTGATGCTTGTAACGGAAGAAAGTTGGAAAGATCCTGAAACTTTTGGACATTTAGAATCACCATTCGAAAATCACGTGGCTATGATTGCTAGGCGTAGCAAAGATCTCGGCATCGTTAATGAATATTCTGGCGAGTTACTTGCTCTCAGAACTGATTTAACACAGCTACAGCAAACCATGATGAGCTTGGATACCTTCTATCAAATGATGTGTACATGCCCACAAGACTTTGGCATGAGCCAGTCATTTACAGATAAAATTTTTAATGTTGCTAATTCCAATCACGAACAACACCCAGGTCATGAAAATCACGACAAACATAGTAATAAAGATGACGATGATTGGGAAATTGGGCCTGATGGCAAGCGAAGGCGAAAAATAAATAGGCGTGGCTGGTTATTCGCCGTATATCGTTAATAGACAAAACCTAAAGGCTACCTACTCAAGTATATCTTTATAGCATCTTTAGTCGAAGGGAACATGCTCTTTGGTAACATATTTTTTGGCCACCAGCGATATTCTCTAATTTCTGATTGTTGTCGCTTGATGGACTGGTTATCGTATTTTGCTGCAAAAACTTCATTCGTTTCATGCTTAAAGTCTTGATAGTTTTTAATTGTTGCAACCTTGGTTAATGAAATACTCAGGCCAACCTCTGCCTTAAGTTCTCTAGTGGCAGCATCAATATAGCTCTCTCCATGCCCTATACGACCTCCTGGTAGACACCATAGTTTACGGTGGCCATAATTTTGCCTTATTAGCAGTATTCTATCGCCATCATCAACTATTACTCCAGCCCCATGTGTCTCGGATCGTATTAAGAACCAATAAAATAAAGCAATATACCATAGTAAGAAATATATACTTTTTCATTAAATCCGTGGTGCAGGGAGAGGGATTCGAACCCCCGTAGGCATAAAGCCGCCAGTTTTACAGACTGGTGCGTTTGAACCGCTTCGCTATCCCTGCATTGGAGCCACCTGTCGGATTTGAACCGACGACCTTCACTTTACAAAAGTGTTGCTCTAGCCGCTGAGCTAAGGTGGCCTACTTACAGTCTAAAAGTGTAGCAAAAACAGATCAAA
Organism: uncultured bacterium; assembly: GCA_963762395.1. Lineage (GTDB taxonomy): Bacteria > Patescibacteriota > Saccharimonadia > Saccharimonadales > UBA4665 > JAJZKE01. The sequence goes on from CAVXKL010000001.1 coordinate 200,120, forward strand.
TTTGCTACTATTGGCTAAATGAATACGCCGCGGTAGCTCAGGGGTAGAGCATTTGCTTGGTAAGTAAAAGGTCTCGAGTTCAAATCTCGATCGCGGCTCCAGAATAATATCTGGTTTTACAAGTTAGTTCTAATCTGTTAATCTATATATAATATTTAAGTCTAGGGGCAATAATTCATGGCTAAAAAAGGTGATAAGAGGAAGATAATTGGACTGGTTAATGAAGAAAGTGGCGAAAGAATCTATTACACAACCAAAAACACTATGAATACGCCAGATAAGTTATCATTGAAGAAATACAGCCCAAGGCTTCGTAAACATGTTATATTTACTGAAACTAAAAAGAGCTTAGGCCGAAACGAAGTTAAACCCCGTAAACACTAGTCTTTCTGATATTTACTTAAATCAAGCAATGTATTAACTAATTCCGCATGGCTCCATACCAGAGGCGTAACTCCTAGCGGCAGGGCGTTTTCAGGATCAAATTGTTCAGATAATACCGAACTAGGTAATTCACGGGCAACTGACCATTCAAGTAAGTCTCTAGCCTTTTGGTGCTGACCAACAGCCAGATAATATTGCGCTAGCCATAATGTACTAACTATCCATGGATTACCTTTGTACTGTTTTTTAGTTAAGAAGTAGTTATCATTCTCGTAACGAGGTACACCACCAGAAGGTGAAGAGTTTAGGATTCGCTTTTCAATTTGGTCAACGGTTGCGACCAGTCTTTTATCTGTCGGCTCAATACCAGCAAACATAAACGGTCCGTATAGGCTAGATATGTCCAGCGTATAGTCATATTTAAGTGTGCCGTTATCTTGAACCAAAAAACCTTTTGTAAAGTAGCCAACATTACCATAAAGCTTATCTAAATTATTTCTAAACTGGTCGGCCATCTTCTTCCATCTGACAGCATCATCAGCTGATTCAATTTCTTTTGCTAGATAAGAGGCAGTGTCCAGTCCGGCAATAACCGTTGACACTGTATATGTTGAAGTTAAGAACTTTTCCTCCCATAAGTCATAACTGGCGTGTGGCAGGCCAGTAGATTCATCAATAAAACGAGTCATGAAATTAGCTGCCCCAACCACAAAACTATGATAAATATTCTCAATAAAAGTCTTATCCTTTGATGCTTCATAGTACTGGCCGATCATGTATATAACGGTAGCTGTTTCATCTTCCTGAATAGCCAGCTCTTTGTTTCGTCCATGAACTAGGGGGTGCCAGGTACTGCCAATTGATCTATCTGGCTGGTACTTATGCATCAAATAGCCGTCTTTATGCTTCGTATCACGGGCAAACTCAAAGAACAGCTTAGCCTCTTCAAAATGACCAAGCCTAATGAGAGGCCAAAGGGCATAGGACGCATCTCTTGGCCAGCAGTAGCAGTAATAATCTCTCCCAAAGTTAAAAATACTGGAGTCACCGCTAGCTAAAATAGAGCCTCTCTCGTCTATATGTGCCTTAATAACTAGTAAACCATGCCTTAGGCTTCTTAAGTGGTAGTTTGGCAGCTCGTGATCATTCTTAAGCCATTTCCGCCAGTACTCTCTAACAGATTTTAGTCTTTTCTCAATATCCTCCTTTTTTAAGGCCTCATCAACAACCTGAGCATCACTTTGGCTGGACGAAGCAATAATCCAATAATCAATAAGGTCCGACTTATACGGACCAATAGAACGTTTAAAACGAATTACACTGTCCACACTGCCATGCTCGACAGCATTACCAGATAACTCGCCGTCCTCAGCATCAACGAATGTACCAGCTTTAGCTTCAATGCCACAGTTACCAACAGCATACTGATCAAAGCTCTCGCAGTTATCGCTATACTTACCCGAAATAGCCAGTGAATAACGTCCCTTATAGTCTAATATGTAGTTATCATCGGGTACATAAAGGGCAGTATCAGCTCGTCCAGCTCTAGATATCTGAAATACCTGGTGCATAAATAGCCGAATATCTCGTTCACGGTCAATAGTATTAGCGATCGTGATGTGCCTGATGAATGTATTAGTGTCAATATCTACAAAGTCCTGAAATAACAAATTTATCTGTAGATTGCTACTTTTAAGCTCAATGTAGCTAATCAAGGCTTCTTCTTCAAAATCAACCTTAATTTCCCATGAGCCGTCATCAGTCCAGCTAAACTTGCCGTCAACCCAAACGCCTATCTTATGCTGTGAAGAGCGGGCATTAGTTAAATTCTCCAGTCCAACATAAGGGTAATAGAAATCATGAACAAGGCCACACTCATCTAAGCCAACAAATAACTGGCCGTTACTTAAAACAACGGGTCTACCCATTTTCCACCCTAATCATGCTTATAATTCTACCCCAGCTTGACTAATTCTGTAGCGAATATCGTGATAACTGTTCATAAAATTCATATAAGCCTCATATGGGGTCGCATAGGGACTGAAGTAGGCATGTATATCACCGTCATTAAACCATTTGGTACACATATAGTAGAAGTGATCGGAAGTCTGCAGACGGCGCCAATCATCTATTAAGGCTAAATCATTAGTCGCCATAATCTTATCTTCAAGAGCATATAAGCTGGAGATTGAGCTGACCTGAAGGGCATTACCCAGCCAGGCGCTTAAATCTCTTTCCGTATCAGCCCAAGTAAGGGTCTGAGGCACATCAACCCTATCGACTGGTTCAAAGCTGTCAATTACATCGCTGACCGTCATAAACGAATGGCCTTCGGTTTTAAGCCATTCTTTAGGGATGTGTTCCAGAAAATCAAAAATACCGCTATCTGACCATTGGTGTTCACCAAAAGTCTCATAGTCCATAAATAAATTAAAGTTAGTAGCGTTTTTATCTTCGCTCAGCCAATGCATTACCTTATCTGCGGTCAGTGGCCACTCGCTCCAACTGCGGTCACCAAACCTAAAGGCAATATCATCTGAAATATGATAGTTTTTAAGAAGCAATCTAATATTTTCAGTATTAACTGGACGGTAAACATAGTTTGGGCTACGCCAGTTAAGAATTGGTTCCCAGCCTTCTGCTAGTATCCCCTTATAGCCGGCATTATCAGCCCATTTGGCAATCTCGTTATTATAACTAAGCTCAGTATTTCGAAAGACGGACGGATGCTGGCCAAAAACTTCTTCAATCTTCCGTTTATGCATATCGACCTGTATTTCAAATTCACTTTTAGAGTAGAAATATGCCAGGGTATGATGATAAGTCTCGTCAATAATCTCAACTCGTCCAGAATCAACCAACTTTTTAAATGACTCCAGACATTCAGGCGACCATTTATCTAACTGTTCAATAACTGTCCCGGTAATTGACAGACTTAGTTTAAAACCAGGGTTTTCTTCGAGAAGTTTAAGAAGTTTAGTATTGGTTGGCAGATAAGACTTCTCGGCAACCTTTTTAAGTATCCTTTCGTTAGAAGCATTGTCTTCATAAGGAGCATCAAAATAATTATGGTTAACAGCGCTATCGAAGACCGTGTAGTGCCTTAACCTATAGGGTTGGTGAACATGAAGATATAAAACGATGGCTTTTTGATTCATGCGCCTGCTCCAGCTAGGTGACTTGAATATATACCCATCAATTTATCCGCCGACTGCTGCCAGGACATTTTTTCAATCTCTTTGTAACTATTAGCTTCCAGCTCATCCCTAAGTGCATCATTCATCAGTACTGAGGCTATCTTATTAGCCATCTCATCAATATCCCAATAATCTACTTTAAGGGCGTTATTTAAGACCTCGCTTACGCCAGATTGCTTAGAGACAAGAGCTGGTGTCCCATAGCCAATTGATTCAAGAGGTGTTAACCCAAATGGCTCTGTTACTGAGGGCAGAACGAACAAATCGCCGATAGCAAAGGCATCCCGCCATTTTTTACCTCTTTGAAAATCAGCAAATAAGACATTGGCGCCTATGCCTAATTTAGCGGCTTGTTCCATAAGCCCATACTGCTGATCACCGCTGCCGACTATTAAGACTAGGGTTTTAGGCACCTTTTGAACGACTTTAGAAATAGCTTCAAGCAGATTAGGCAAGCCCTTTTGGATAGTCAACCGGCCAACATTAATAACCACCCTATAACCTTTTTCTTTCATAACATCAAGATAGCGATAGATATTTTTATCATCTAGTGGTACAAGCTCATCAACATTCAGACTGTTATGGACTATCTCAATTGCTTCCGGTGGCAAGCCATAATCACGCATAATGGTCTTTTTAGTGTGTTCACTGACAGCAATAACCCTATCGGCTAGATGAAGAGCAGTATCCTCAATTTCATGAATCAGGGGATTACCAGGCTTATCACCAGCTCTATCTGATTCAACCGAGTGAACATGAAGAATGACCGAGCACCCAAAACGCTCTCTCAGGCGTAAGGCTGGCCTAAAAGTCAGCCAGTCATGGGCGTGAACAATATCAAACTCACGGGACTTGGCCAGTTCAAGAACGGCCCGTTCGTAAAGCAAATGTTGGTCAACAATATCAAGCCACGTCTCATCACCGCTGTTAAAAACATATTTTGAGCTATCATAGGCAACACCGCCTTTTTGAATATGACTAACACCAATTGGTATAGCTGCAGTAACCTTCATGAAATCAATGTTGTGATCAGCCTTATAGGGAACAATAAACTCAATGTCGACATTATTTTTTGCAAGGCTCTTACAAAGCCCATAACAGGCAGTGCCTAAACCACCACTGTTATGTGGCGGTAATTCCCAACCCAGCATTAATACTTTCATCTAGTGTTTATCTTTTATTATCTTTGTTTGTCACACGCTACTCTAAGCGTTTTTTATCTATTACGCATACGCTTAAATTATATCCTCTCCATCACCTTAGAGTCAACAATAATTTATCACTATAAGAAGATAATCAACTATTTATATCTATTCTCTAACATATAATTATGACTGGCAGGGGTGGCCGGACTCGAACCGGCAGCACGACTTTTGGAGAGTCGCCGCTTACCAATTAACGGACACCCCTAAATTAGAATTAGCTTGTAATTCTAGTCACTTATACTAAACCACCGATTGACATCTTACAAACTACTTCAAAACTTCTAAGATCTGCTACAATAATTATCAAGATGTCAAAGATAGTCCCCCATAAACCGTTTTTGATAATATTCTATGGTGCTCCTGGCTCTGGCAAGACATATTTTGCCAGACAATTTGCTGAAGAGGTCCAAGCTGCCAATCTACAGTCAGACAGGGTTAGAAGTGAACTTTTCGAAAAACCTCGTTATGATCAGCAGGAAAATAATGTTATTGCCCAAATAATGGATTATATGACCGAAGAATTCTTGAGTGCCGGTTTAAGTGTAATTTATGACACTAATGCCATGCGCATCGTCCAAAGAAAAGCTTTAAAGGAGATAGCCATGAAATACGGTGCTATCCCAATACTTGTTTGGTTCCAGATAGACATTGAGAGCACCTTTGCCAGAAATATTAAAAGAGATAAAAGACGAGCTGATGACCGACATGCTGCCACCTGGGATAGAACTACATTTGACAGCGTTGTCTCATATATGCAGAATCCAGACTATCGTGAGGACGCAGTTGTTGCCAGCGGCAAGCACCACTACACAACCCAAAGAAACATTGTTATGTCCAAAATGAGGGAGAAGGGCATACTGCAGGCCCAAGACTATGTCTCTAATCTAGCTAAACCAGGCATGGTTAACTTAGTTCCTCCAGGCAACATTGACCGAGCAGATATATCCCGACGCAATATATCCATTTATTAAATGAGCGTAAGACAATTTGCAATTGATGATCAGATTAATATTTTAGTATCTAAAAGATCATCGTCTCGCCATATTAGATTATCAGTGTCAGCTGAGGGCCAAGTAAAGGTATCTATCCCCAAATGGGTACCGTATAGCGCGGCTATTAGTTTTGCTAAAAGCAAGCAAGACTGGATCAAAAAGAAGATACCTGAAAGAAACATGTTAAGCCCCGGCAGACAAATTGGCAAAAACCACCGATTAGTCTTTAGGCCTACCGACAAAAAGACTATAACTTCTCGTCTCGGCGACATTGAAGCTGTAGTTTATTACCCCCGCCAATTAGATATATGGAATCCGACAGTCCAAGAAGCAGCAAAAAGAATAATTAAAAGAGCTCTTAAAACTCAAGCCGAAAAACTTCTGCCAATAAGAGTCAAAGAGCTGGCCGACAAGCATGGTTATGAGTACGGTAATCTCAATATTAAAAGCTTAAAAACCCGCTGGGGCAGCTGTGACAGCTCTAAAAACATAACCCTAAATCTTTATCTAATGGAACTGCCATGGGAGCTAATAGATTACGTTATTATGCACGAACTAAATCACACCGAAATAATGCAGCATGGCCCCAAATTCTGGCAGACTCTTGAAGACCGACTGCCAAAATATTTGGAGCTTAAAAAGCAAATTAAACACTATCCAACAACTGTTTAGCTTTTAGACTAGGCCAATATTGATTACAATATCTTTATACATGCCTAGACTAAAACCACTAAAACTATCACTCGAACAAGAAAATCTTGACCATCAGAGACTAAGGACGCTAATTAACTCCATGGCAGATGCCGTAATAACAGTTGATGAGCACATAAGGATAGCAACATATAATGCCGCAGCTTTAAACCTACTGGATATTAATACCATAACACCGGGCATGAAGCTAGCTAATGTATTTAGTCCAGTGGATAAAGATAGCCAACCAATAGATATTGACGATGTCGTCAGAAACACTAAGCTACCTACTTCAAACCGGGATTACAGCTTTAAATACAGTGACGGCAGTATTATTAACCTTTATACCTCAATTGCCCCTGTTGGGTTGGGTTACGGCCAAAACGGCTCAAAAGGCTTTGTTTTACTGCTTAGAGATATTACCCGCGAGAAATCTCTGGAAGAAGAAAGAGATGAATTTATTAGCGTTGTTAGTCATGAACTTCGAACACCAATCGCTATTACTGAAGGCAATATTGGCAATGCTGAGTTTATAGTTGACAAAACAGGTGATCTAAAACAGGTAAAAAAGGCTCTAAAAGAAGCCCACTCCCAAACCCTATTCTTAGCTGATATGATTAACGACCTATCAACTCTTTCCCGGGCAGAAAGGGGTATATTAACTGTCGACGTTGAACCAATTAACGTTGTTGATTTAGTTAATGAACTAGTCAACAGCTATTTTCCCGCCTGCAAGGCTAAGGGTTTAAAATTAAATGTCGAACTTGACCCTCATCTAGAGATCTTAAAATCTTCAAAACTATATGTTAAAGAAATACTCCAGAACTTTATGACGAACGCCACTAAATACACGCCTGAAGGACAGATCACAATTAGCGCCAAGCCAATTGAAAAAGGTGTTAGGTTTGCGGTCAGTGACACCGGCATCGGCATCAGTAAAAGCGACCAGGCGAGGATCTTTGATAAATTCTTTAGAAGTGAAGACTACCGGACAAGACAATCCAACGGTACCGGTCTGGGTCTTTATGTAACTATGAAACTAACCAGACTAATTCATGCTGATATTGAGCTTAAAAGCACACTTAATAAAGGCTCGACCTTTACTGTCACGATTCCGAATCTAAAGTAGGTTTAGTTCTTACAATCTGCATAACTGACACGCAAACATTTCGACCTTTCCAAACGACTTCACTAAATTCATAGGCCCACATCGAATAAATTGTCATATAAATATCGTAAGCAATTACAAACGGATAAAATATGGCACTTAAGTAGACAGATTTGCTGAACGTTAGTTTAGTAATAACAAACAAAACGACACTGGCAATTAAGATATTGACCAGGCTGATCACAGCTACAAATAAACTTCTTTTAAGCAATCCGTATATAAGTTCAACAACTGGCAAAATAAATAAAGCTAGCTCGCTCAAAATCAGGAAAGAGACACTTTCAATTCTTTGTTTTAACAGCGGATAACGAGTTCTTATGGCTGTTTCTTTCTGATCCTCTAAGCTCTTCTTAGTAAGCAAACCAAGTGTCTCGCCTAAGCAAACAAAGCTATAGCCATCATTTTTTTTGGCCGCCTGGCGAGCAAAATATCTTTCAGGCAAAATACCGCGGCTGACAGCTTTAAAACTGCCACTTTCAATCAATACTTTCTTGTCTATCAACCAGCAAGTACTTAATACCGGCGGTTTATTAAACGATCTTCTTGGCATAGCCAGTTCCCAGAGGTATCTGACTGGTTGAAGCATTATACTTCTAAAATTATTTGCAGTCAGGCTATTAACAGGCATAAAGCTAACCATGGTTTTCTTTTTAGCTATTTTAAGCTCCACCATCTTTCTAATGGTTTGTCTTTCAAAACGGGTATCAACGCCAACAAATAATATAATCTCGCCATTAACTTCACTGGCCAATTGTTCATAAGCATAGTTCTTTGGTGTCCAAGACTCATCGGGAACTTTGCCGGCTAAAAACCTGACGCCGTCATGAGCATATTGCCTAATAATCTCCGGTGTCTTTGTTTCCTGCGAACAGTCATCTAAAACTAAAATCTCTAACTTTGGATAATCTGAAGCAACTAGACTGGTTAAGCATTCATCAAGGTCAACCGTCTCATTCCTGGCAGGAATCGCCACACTAAGGCTCGGTAGTTTTTCGTAAGGTGTATAGCTGTCAGTAGGTTTCGGCCTTGTTTTTACTAGGCTCCTTCTTAGAGATAGGGCCAATATAGCTAAACAAAGAGTAGTCACGCCAGACAGTAAGCTGATCTCCTGCAAGTAGTTGAGCGTCAATCCGGTGTTAGCCCAGTAGAGAAGTAAAACTACTGTCTGCATCAGAACCAGCATTAAAGCGCTCCTTATAAACGATGATTTTAAATAGTTTTTCTGTTTACGGGCATCTATCAGTTTAATTAGATTAATAACTCTAAAAACAGAGAAGTAGACCAGTGCAGCTGACCAAATGGCCGGTTTTAAGCCAAAGATCAGCAAGCTGTCGGCTGATACAACCATCAGGCAGATTAAGGCTAAGGATTTTTGAAACCAGCCAATATCCAAATAGCTGGCTATTAACTCCACGAATAGAGTAGCTATTAATAAGCCAATAAGCCAAATCATATTTCTAACTATAGCAAGTAAGCTCTAACTTAATATCTGCATTTTTATGCTCAATGAGATATCGGAATATATAACATCTTAATCTCGACAAATAGCGCTACATAGGGCACTCTATCTTACCCCGATCATTAACAAAGTTGTCATGACGGATAGTACGAATTACCATCCAGTTAGGTTATTTTACTTGCAAAAACGCGTCTTTTATTCAATAATATCGACTAATGTCCGAGAAAGATCACGATAATGTCAGTGCTGGATCAACACCTGCTCAAGGCGGCGAGTGCTTAGTTAGTGTTGCGGAGCGTATTCATGGTCAAGTTATAGAGAGCCTGTCCGAAGGGGATAAAACGGCAATAGGTCTGACTGGTCAATCTGAGTTTTGTCACCCTATCGGAAAGACTGCAACACAACTGGAATGCTCAGTTGGAGGGTGTTCGGCTAAGTGCTTTATCGAGATAAAAGATGCATTGGATATTAATCCTCATCATCTCCAAACCGGAGATAAGATTTGTTTCGTCGTTCAAGCCTATGGAGACACGGTCAATATCAGCGCAATGGATTGTTTAGAGAGGAATAGCTTTGGCTACCTACCGCCTAGTGATTAGAAGCCACTAACTCATTGACTGAGAAAATCATATCTGCTAGTATTGACTTAATGGCCTACATAAATATGTAGGTTTTTTAATTTGGAGATAAATCTTTTGGACGACCAAAACGACTTATTGAAACCTAAGCGCCATTTAAAAAACCCTGAATCTTTTAGAGTAAAAATGGCTAAGGCTTCAGAAGACAAGTCTAAACCCAAGAAAATCCGAACTCAGACAACTTGGCCCATTAAGCTTCTTAAGAATATCTTTAGGCCAGTGGTCAGCGGTTACCAAAAGCTAAAGGGCATTAAACAGCTTAACCCGCTATTTATTGTCTTAGCCTTTATCGGCCGGATAATATTTCCAAAATACATTAGAAACAGTTTCCAGGAGATTAGAAAAGTAACCTGGCCATCATTTGAACAGGGCCGGAAACTAACCTGGGCAGTACTTGTCTTTGCCTTAGTGTTTGGTGCTTCAGTAGCCATTGTCGACTGGGGATTAGGCAAGGTATTTAAGCGTCTACTTTTAAAGTAAGGGAGTAAAGTTATGCCGATAACGAAACGTTACGATACAACCAAACAATGGTACGCCATCCACACCTACTCAGGTTACGAAGAGAAGGTTGCTGAGAGTATCCGCCAAAGAGCAGATTCACTGGACATGAGCGACAAGATATTTGAAGTTCTTGTACCTAAAGAGAAAATGATTGAAATAAAGAACGGTAAGCGCCGAGTTGCCGAAAAGCGTATCTTCCAAGGTTACGTCCTAGTTCAAATGAAGCTGTCTGAAGACGCTTGGTACATTGTCCGTAACACTCCATCAGTAACCGGTTTCGTCGGTAGTGGCTCTGATCCAACGCCAATTGACCAAGAAGAGATTGAAAAGATTCAGAAGCGAATGGGTCTAGAACAACCTAAACATAAGATAGACTTTAAGTTAGGCGAAGTAGTTAATATTATTGACGGACCATTTAAAGGCTTTGACGGTTCAATAAACGATATTGATGTCCAAAAAGGCAAACTTAAAGTCCTGGTTAATATGTTTGGACGCGAGACGCCGGTTGAGCTCGACTCGTTACAGGTTAAAAGGGTCTAGACTAATCTATAAACTTAGGATATATTAAATCGACTAACTTCGTAAGGAAAAAATATTGTGGCTAACAAGAAAGTAGTAGCAAATTTAAAAATGAAGATCAGGGCCGGTCAAGCTAATGCCGGTCCGCCTGTTGGCAGTACTTTAGGACAATACGGTGTTAATATAATGGACTTTGTTAACCCATTTAATGACGCAACGAAAGAGATGCATGGAGCAATCGTAACTGCTCACATTGCCGTTTATGAAGATAGAACAATGTCTTTTAGGGTTGTTGGCGCTCCAGCAGATGACTTAATCCGAGCTAAAATAGGTATCGACAAAGGTTCAGGACAACCCAACAGCGAGAAAATTAGCAAAAAACTATCTAATAAGGATCTGACCGAAATTGCTGAAGCTAAAGCCAAGGATATGAATACCGACGACATTGAAGCCGTCAAGAAGATTATTGCCGGTACAGCCCGCAGTATGGGCGTTGAGGTTGAAGGATAGTTATGGCTGAAACCAAACATCAACTTATGGAAAAAGCTAAAAGCCTAGGCCTTAAGGTCGATCCAACCTTTAAAATGGCTGATCTTCGCATTCTAATAGCCGAAGCAACAAAAAAGCCCCCCAGGGAAACTAAAAAAGAAGTTAAGCCTAAAGATGTTAGCGATGTTGCTAAGTCTGGCAAAAGAAGTGCCAAAGCTATCCGAGAAGCTGAAGAACAAGAGGAGAAAAAGGTTCCAAAAGACGAAGTGGCTAAAAAAGCTGCTAAAACTCAGAAGCCGCCTCGTACTAGACTCGAAAGAAGGTCAAAAGGTTATAGGAAGAGCGCCGAAAAAATTGAACACGGAAAGACGTACAACTTAAAAGAAGCCGTTGATCTAGTTAAGGGCACATCTCACGTTAAGTTTGATGCTAGCGTTGAACTACATATCAACCTGGGTGTTGACCCAAGACAAGCTGACCAGAACATTAGAGATAATGTTCTTCTTCCGGCAGGCAGCGGTAAGAAACTAAAGATAGCTGCCCTAACAGACAACCCGGAGGAAGCTTTGTCTGCTGGTGCAGATAAAGCTGGTGGCGATGATTTAATCCAAAGCTTCGAAAACGGAATACTAGACTTTGACATATTAATTGCCATGCCGTCATTTATGCCTAAGCTCGGTAAATATGCCAAAGTTTTAGGACCAAAGGGTCTAATGCCTAATTCAAAGAGCGGTACTGTTACTGCTGATGTTAAAAAAGCAGTCAGTGAAGCAAAGGCTGGACGGGTCGAGTACCGAGTCGATTCAGCCGGTATTATTCATTTGAGCGTTGGTAAAGTTAGTTTTGAAGCAAAGGCACTTGAAGATAACGTTATAGCCATAATCACCTCAATCAAGGCTAATAAACCATCAAGCGTCAAGAGCGACTACATTAAATCCGCCTATATCACGACTACCATGGGGCCATCAATCAACTTCGACATTAATAGCGTTAACTAGTCACTATTTTCTTGGTCTTAAATAGCTTTTAGCAGTTGAGCTCATAGCCCACATTAGTGAGTTCATAATTTTAGTAAAGTTGGCAATACCGCCTTTATATGCCACATATCTAGGCTGCCACATAGGCTGATACTTATTTTTAAACCTGTAAAGACCGCTGAATGAGTAAAAGCGGTCACCGTTAGCATAAGCAAAGCTTAACACCTTACTAATAAGGCCTTTGCTGTCTTCATCATCATCCATGCCGACTAAGGGGCAAAGACCCATGTTAATCCGTTTATATCCCTCTTCAATCAGACTTTGGCAAAGATTAACTAGTAAATAGTCATTAATATTGCCTGGGGCGCTATTAGATGATCTTAAGAGATCATAAGTCGCTTCTTCTTTATCAAAATCAGCCGGAATTATGTTGACGAAACCCTGAATAGTACCGGCCGCATCTCTAGCTACCGCAATGTCACACATAGCCATGTAGTTCTCCGTAAAATAACCCATAGCATAGCCCCGTTCGGCATGATTGCCTCTGCTTAGCCACTGATCGGACACTTCCTTAAGACGGGATATAACAGCCGCGTGATATGGCGGTCTTAAAACTTCAAAGCTATACCCCAATTTACTAAACCTGCTAACAATGTTCCTAAAATATTTATCTAATACGGTCTCTGAAGTAAATTTATACAGATCGACAACGGCCTCTTCGCCAATCTTTTGCATATTAAAACCTAGATCCCCGTAAACATCTTTAAGCAAATCATCACAGTGTATTATTGCCGGCTGCCAGTCATTGCCAAAACAAACATATTCAAATTCGCTTAAAAGCTGTTTAAAGCGGGCTTTCTTACCAGTCGGTCCGCCGACAATTAAAGCTGCTCCATGACGGACATGAAAAGCTAAGCCGCTTTTTTCGCTAGAGTCAAAGAAATATTGTTTGTCATGAGGCCAAATCTTAAAGAAATCTTCACTGACAGCATCGTGCTGGTCATTAAGCAGGCCCTTAAACTTTTCAATAGCCCCTCTTTGGTCACCAAATCTGGCTTTAAGTGGCTGGAAGAAAGCAACTAGAACATACAGAACGGCAAAGACTGTAATAAAAGATAACGAATCGGCAAACAGTTTAGCCCGCCTGGTATAAGCAACTATTGGCTTGGTGGTTAAGTTTAACTGATCGACCGCGTAGTGCATAGCGGCCGGTATAGACAGCTGGTGATGGAAACCTTTCCGACCTAAAACATAAAAACCAATTGTGCCGTAAATAAATGTTAAGGCTAAGATAATAAACGAGGTTATAACGGCAGTTCGAAAACCCTGGGAATCACTCCTTACGACATACTTTTTACGATTAATAAGCAAGAGGGCTAAAATAACCAGCGGCAGAATTACGGCCCGAGTAACGCTAAACCAAGTAAGGTGATGGTGAATCTGGAAATCATCGATTAAACCTTCGATGTCGGCGCCGAGATAGAACACATATGCAGCCAGGGTGGCAATAAAAGCCGTTCTTTTTCTCCTGGCAAGAAGAGTACTTAGATAAATTATAGTTAGACCGATACCAAGTGTTAGGTCAACAGAAAAATCGGTTAACATACCGTGGCGATGAGCCATCAGCTGGTTAAATAGAGTAAATATAACAATTAAAATACCGTGCAGTAGTACGGCTAGAGCTACTAATCTAGGCCCGAACAAAACTTCTAATCTGCGGCGGATCGTCAATTCTTTATTCATTTTGTTATAAATATTGTACTAAATATTACCCCTATCAGCTAAAAATCTTTAGACATCAATTTGCCTAAAAAAACACATCATGTTTATGCTTGCCAAAGCTTAAGCTAGGCCTCTACAATAGAGATATTACTTTTGGAGGGTGACCGTAAGTTAATGTCGGTATTTAGTAACACACAAATCTTACAAGCAGTGGAGGAAGGGCACATTGTTTGCCATCCCTTTAATCCGAAGAATGTTTCCCATGCTTCAATGGACGTAACTCTTGGCTATTACTACTACCGTATTGAAAGACAAAACGAACGAACCATCTATAACCCTTTTGATAGAGAAGATGTTGAAAGATACTTCGACGGCCCGTATAAAGCCATGGCCCACAAGCAGTGGAGCGATTTAAATGGCTATAAAATGGTAGCCAACATTCCGCCTGAGCATCCGGTAATTATCTTAAAGCCAAGAGAAAGAATTCTAGCCCACACCCATGAATTCTTCGGCATCTTTCCGCCAGGCGCCTATGAGCTTAAATCACGCTCCAGCTGGGGCAGGAATGGTATCGCCGTCTGCTTTGATGCCGGCTGGGTAGATCCCGGGTATATTAACCGCCTTACTCTAGAAATATATAACTTGAATGAAACTGAATCAGTCTTAATCCCGGTCGGTGAAAGGATAGCCCAGGCAGTTTTCCATGAAACAGGCAAGGTTGAAGGCAGCTACGGTCTAGGCCGGCACAACGGCTATAGCGGCAAATACCAGCAAGGCACGGATCTTGAAACCATCATTAAGACTTGGTCGCCAGATAAAATGCTGCCGATGTCATACAAAGACATGCGCCAAATGCCAGTTAAAATTGAGGGTTTACCTTATGACTAAGGAATAATATGAGCCGACCAGGAAAATATATCGTTATCGAGGGACCGGAAGGCGTAGGTAAAACTACTCAAGTATTAGAGCTTGCCAGCCGCCTGGCGGCTGCTAATTTACCTTACCGCGTTTTACGAGAACCAGACAGCCAGAGCGATCTAACGGCCAGAGCGATTAGGCAGCTTACTCAAGATCCTCGCTACCCAATGAACACCAAAACGGAAGTACTTCTATATAACGCCGCCCGTTCTCAAAGCCTTCAAGTTATTAGAAATAGTGTTGACCAAGGCATTATTTGTCTTGTTGACCGAAACTACCTAACAACTTTAGCCGTTCAATACTATGGCCGTGGAGATATTCCCGACTATAACGCCATAAACAGCATTATCAGCTTTGCAGTCGGCGGCATAGAACCAGACTTATGTGTCGTTTTAGATGCTCCAGCACAAGTCCTAAAATCAAGAACAACTGCGCGCCATCAAGGCGAGCGTTTTGACAATTTAGACCTGGCTATGCTGGAAAGAATAAGATCAGGTTATCTTTGGGAAGCAAAGCAAAGGGGCATGCCGGTAATATTCGCTACCGAACCGATGGAAAAGGTAGCCGATAAGATATGGGTAATGGTTGCCGAGACATTGGCTATTAAAGATTCAAAGAGCCTAGTCAGCGCTTCCAAACCAGTTTCAGTTAAAGAAATAATTTCAGAAACCAAGTTCTACCAGGAACCAGGGATTCAGGAAGAGATTAAAAAACAAGAACATAAACAACTTCTAGTCAAAGACGATCAAGGCCGTTTTGAAATAACCGAAGATGGTCGGGATTATCTAGATTCTATACTAACCAACTCAACTGGCAATGTTTATGTTTTCAACAACAAGCTTAGTCCGGTGACTATCGCCGCTGCCATGGCCAGACTTAGTCGTCGCTTTGATGACATGCGAATCACTATCCTAGATGAATTTTCCGCATCAGAAGGCAAAGATGAAAAGCTCCTGCAAAGAGTAATAACGGCCTATGGTGATGATTCGGTCCAGCAGTTAAGCGGTATTCACTTCGTTATTGAGAATGCTTCTAATCTACTAACAAAGAAGCTTGAATGGGGCAGGCTGGCAGCCTATCTTGAACAATCGACGAGATATATTTTCTACGACCAGAAAGATAAAGATGATAAATATAAATACTACACACCGGAACATCTAAAACCAGCCATTAAGAAGCAGTATAAGGCAGATATGGATGCCATTTTTGATAACTATTCATTCCTGGTCAGAAAGTTAACTGATTACGTCTGTAAGAACTCTAAGGTGCCAAAAGAAAAGCAGGACATTGCCTGGCAAGGTGCAACCAGAGCCCAGGCCTGTGATGCTATCCGTCCAGTCCTGCCGGTAGCAACAAGATCAACTGTTGGCGTCTATGCCTCCGCTCAGTCACTCGAAAACCTTATCTACCATCTAATGAGCGATAGTCTGCCGGAATATCGTCTAACGGGCGAACAGCTTCTCACGGAGGCCCGTAAAGTCGTCCCCATGTTCCTGGAACGAGCAGATAAGCCGGAACGCGGTGGCGCCTTTATAGCTTATAGGGCAGCTAATGAACAGGCTGTAAATAAGCTAGCCGATAAATATCTGCCAGACAGCTACCCGGCTGAAGAAATAGAAAATGTAACTCTAGTCGACTACTACCCCAAGAACGAGCTCGATTTAATTGCCGACATGCTATATAGCTCATCCGAGTTGAGCTTGCAGCAAATTAAAAAAGAACTGTTTAAGTTAACGTATGAACAAAAGTTAGAAATATTTAATACTTATATTGGTGAAAGGCTGAACAGACGACACCGACCAGGCAGAGCGATGGAAAAAGCCCATTATTCCTGGGACATTGTTTGTGACTACGGCATATTCCGTGACCTCCAGAGGCACCGTATGGTCGATGACCTGGAATGGCAACGATTATCTCCTAGATACGGCTATGAAACACCAGAACTAGTTCAGAAAGCAGGCTTAACAGACAAATTTGACGCCTGTTTTGACCTCAGTCTTAATCTATTTAGCAAAATGCAAAAGGCTGGCTACGGTTTGGAGGCTCAATATGCCACACTACTAGGACATAGGATGCGCTGGAAGGTAACATATAACGCTCGGGAAGCTATGCATCTCCATGAGCTCCGAACCAGCCCACAAGGCCACCCATCCTACCGAAAACTGGTCAAACAAATGCATGACAAATTAGCTGAAGTTCATCCTTTAATTGCTGAATCGATGAAATTCGTTAACAAAGATGAAGACCCTGAACTGATTAGACTAGCTGCCGAAAGATACACTCAGTTTAAGCTCAAAAAATTGAAGTAAACACAAATTATATAAATCTGACCGAATGGCCGTATCTATCAGTCTACACAACATATAGTTGCGCTATTTAAAACATAGCTATATGATATCTGTCAAATGACTAGTTATGAAATGTATGACAATGCTGGTCAAATTCCTTTTGAAGACTGGTATAAAATAGGAATAAAAATACCGATCTTAGACATTGATGGCACGTTAACTTCTTTTCATCAAGATGACCTTATTGAAGAAGTAATTCAGGGATTTATAGATAACAGGTTGAACGAATTTTTCCCTGAAATAGCACTTGTATCAAACAGCAGCGACCCGAAACATACCCATAGAGTTGCAGAGAATCTTGCAGAGACTCTAGGTGGCATATTTATCTATTCTATATGCCAAGCGGAAATTCCGGGTAGAGCTCGTAAACCAAATCCAATAATGGGTTTAGGGGTAGCTTCATATTTTAGCGTTAAGCCTGCTGAGCTCGGAGTCATTGGCGATAGGCGCTTAATAGATATTAGATTTGGCGAAAAGCTTGGTGCTGGAGCTATAGCACTTTGTAACAAAGTCGGCGAAGGTGATGCACGAGGTGTTCTAGCATTACGATATCTGGAAAAGTTATTAGTTAGTATAGAGATGACTGAAGCTACATCTGATAAAGGACGACTTTGGACACCTCAGTAATATCTATACCTAACTGACTAATGCCTAATAATCTAAAAACAGCTTGGCAACAACTCCGTAATTTAGTAAAATAAGGATAACGTTGCCAGAGACAGCGACGGGAAGTAATATTCCTTGATAATGTCGCCGAGGTAAAGATCTATTTTAGTCTTTGGTACATATACGACCAAAGATTTTTTATTTAGGCAACGATTATAAGGCACGAACAGAGGTCGATACGCTGCCTTTAACTAATTAAAACAAGGTAACAATAAATGGCATTAACTAAAGATAAGAAAGCCCAGGTAGTTGAGGAGGTATCCAGTTTACTGAATAGTTCTAAGCTAACAGTGGCTGCTAAATACTCGGGTGTAAATGTTAAGGCAATGCAGTCGCTAAGACGAAGTGGCCGGGATAACGGCACGGTGATTAAAATTGTTAAAAATCGCCTCGTGATAAGAGCACTCAAGGATATTCCTAAATTTAAGGATATTGACACTTCGGTTCTCTCAGACATGCTCTTATATGCCTTTAATAGCACAGATGAAGTTGCCCCAGCCCAAACACTGGCTAACTTCGCTAAAGTCAGCCCAACAATAGAATTTATCGGTGCTTTTTCGTCCGATGGTAAATTCTTGCCATCAGAAGACGTTAAAGCCATCGCCAGCTTGCCGTCAAAGGATCAGTTAAAATCTATTCTAGCTGGTACGCTGGCCGCCCCGCTTAACGGATTCGTGAGTGTTATTAGCAGCAATGTACGCGCTGTATTGAATATCCTAAATGCTCGAAGTGATCAGTTAAATAGTAATTAAGGAGAATTTAAATGGCAGATAAAGATAAAGTAACTGTACCTAAGGAATTTGAAAGTTTAGTCAAAGAACTTGACAAACTAAGTGCTTTGGAAATTAGCAAATTCGTTAAGTTTCTAGAGGAATACTGGGGCGTAAGTGCGGCAGCCCCGGCTGCAGTTGTCGTTGCTCCAGCTGCTGGCGAAGCAGCTGCAGGTCCGGCCGAAGAAGAAAAGGCAGAGTTTGACGTAATTCTAAAAGACCCAGGTGCTCAGAAGGTGGCTATCATTAAAGCTGTCAAAGATATTACCGGTCTGGGTTTAGGCGAGGCTAAGGCATTAGTTGATACTGCTCCTAAAACTATTCTAGAGAAAGCTAAAAAAGACGACGCCGAGAACGCCAAGAAAGTCCTTGAAGAAGCTGGCGCAACAGTTGAACTTACTTAGTCACTTTTCCGACGAGTATGTAGCCAAGACAAGTAATTAGATAAGCTGATTCAGCTATTTTAGTACTTAAACACAGTTAGATATTCTACAACATAACGTACATAATATTATCCTTGACTTTATTCCTCAAGCCAAGTATAATGTTTAGTATGAGATACACGATAAAAGACATGAGGGTACAATTCCCCGACGACGATACTTGTCTGCAAATGATATTTGGTAGTCGCTATGGAGAATTAAAAGCGTGCCCTAAATGTGGCGTGGTCAATGCTAAGCATTATCGAGTTAAAGGTCGCATGAGTTTTGTTTGTAAGGAATGCCGACATCAGATATATCCTTTAGTTGGTACAATCTTTGAAAAGTCTACTACTCCCTTAACTGATTGGTTTCATGCTATCTATCTATTCTCAGTATCAAAAAATGGCGTGAGCGCTAAGGAAATTGAAACGCAAGTAGGAGTAAGCTACAAGACTGCACATCGCATGGCTAAACAAATAAGACGCTTAATGTTTGAACATGGTATGTTAGGCGATTTAGGTCCAGTAGAAGTCGACGAGATGTATCCTAAAGTCAAAGGCCATGACAAACCGACAATTCCGGTAATGGCCGCCGTTGAGAACGGTGAGGTAAAAACAGTAAGGCATGCAGTCGAACCTACAGTTAATGCAAGTTCGGCTTCAAGTTTTTTAGATGGTAACGTCTTCATAGGCTCAATGCTTCACACTGATGAGGCTAAAATCTATAGATACAAGTCAATAGAGGCTAACTACAACCATGGCTCAGTCAGGCATATTTGGCATGAATATGTTAAAGATGGAATAACGACTAACCACGTAGAAAATTTCTTTGGTCAGTTTAAAACTTCCTTGCTAGGCACATATCACTCAATATCTGCTACTTATTTAAATTCTTATGTTGCGGAGTTTGCTTTCCGGTATAACCACCGGAATGAGCAGATTTTCTCACTTTTGACGGCAAAGGCTGCGAAGCGAGTTTGATAAGTTCCAGAAATTTCTTCTTACCCATATAGGCCTATTATATCAATGTTTAACATATAAGCGACTTGGGCCATATATTAACTACGCGTAAGTAGACTGTTTAATATGAATTACGCAAATCTTGTTTATTAATGCTATTACCTCTTGTAATTATTCTGTATTTGTGTGCTTAATACCTATATATATTATCTATAAGAAAATTAATGAATCTAAAGTACTTTAAGTATTTATTATATATAATCTCCTAGATGCAAGAGTTACCGGTCATTAATAGAACTGAAGAGCTATATGAAAATGTACTGCACATCACCAGTAAATTACCATTGTCAAGGACCCCAAATTTCGGACACCTTTGTCTACAAGCTCACAGCTGTTAACTGAACTTGCTTAGCAAGATACTGTTTCGGGGCCATCTTCAGGGCCAGATGTATACGGTAGTGGTTGTAAACGTAGAGCTGTAAGTGAATAGCTTCAGTGAGCTGACCAACACTAACAAATCTGCTTGGATCTCCCAGATCAACCTTGAAGCCATTGTAGAAGCTCTCTTGGTAGCCATTCTCCCATGGGTGGGCTTTGGCTGAGTAGCTCAGCTTAATACCACAGTTGGTAGCCAGCTCCATGTAGATCTGAGATAGATACTCACTACCACGGTCACTATGTAATATCCTAGGTCTTCCATGGTGCTCCAGGGCATCGTAAAAAGCTGCTGCCACCAGTGCTGTATCATGCCGGTTGGATACATGCCACCCAACCACCTGCCGGGAATACAGATCCAGAATGGTGGCTACATAGATAAACCTGCCCTCGTATGGGATGTAGGTGAAGTCACTGGCCCAGACATCATTGGGCGCAATGGGAAAGTAGTCAGCTATGAGGTTCGGCAGCTCAGCATCTGCCAGACTTGGTGCTTTAGTGTAGACTGGCTTCTTGCCCCTGCGGCGGTAGGGCTTAATGCCATAGAGCTGCATGACACGTAAAGCCCGCTTCTTGTTGACACCCAGATGGATGGCTAACCTCCGGTAGCCATAGCTGGGATGCAGGTGCAGTATCTGTAATATATCCTGCCGGAGCTGCTCATCCTTAAGGGCTAGTCTGGACTGGTAGTAGAGGGTGGAGCGAGCAACGCCAAGCTGCTGAGCAATCTTTGTTTTACTCATACGGTGTGGCCTGGTTGCCTCAGCGAGCGGTCTTTTTTTTCTCTTTGTCCAGGTAGAGCGTCAGATTGCCGACCAATTCTTTAAGCATCTGGTTTTCTTTCTTGAGTTTGGCATACGCCAGTAAGCTTGGCTGGTTGTTGACAGTACCCCGGCTCAGCCAGTTGTAGATAGTTTTGGTTGAGATACCATGCTCCTCAGCTAACCGAGTCACTGGCACACCATCTTCTTTGAGCCGTTTCAGGATCTGGGCTTTAACATCTGGACGAATCACATGACGCTTGGGCATGAGTGAACCCCCTTACTAGTTACTAAATATTGCTACAAGCTATTGTAGACAATACTGTCTAGAATAATGGGTCCACCGCATGGCTAAACATGCGCCGGCGGCCCATAAAGGTCCCTATTTAATAAAAGCCTCAGCTCAAACTGAGATAATACAGTTTCATCTAAGAATAATATTAAACCGTAAACTAGCTAATGAAACGACACTTCACCAGCTCCAAGCTAAAGTTGTAGAAATTGGTCGTATGCTTGGCGGTTGGCGCAAAAGCACACAGTAACTAGCCCTATGAAAAATTGTTGCCTCACCGAAAGACCAACGCCATTGTTGGAGTTAGAGTTGCCGTTCGAGTTGTTCAGGTTAAGCTTGTCACTATTGGAGTTCACGTTACCAACAACAGAGTTGTCGTCAACGGTCTTGTTCTCTGATGTTTCAATCTTCAATCTGCTCGCAAGCAGTTGAGTGACTTAGTCAATTTACACCAGACGCACGTGGGGCATGTTATTTGTTCCCCTTTTGATTGCCAGCTTTAAGTCTGCAGTGAATTAAATCACCAGGCTTAGCGTTTTATCGACAATGCAAAATGGACTTTAGTATTTTAACAGAAAGAAAAAGGTAAAAAGAAGTTAAAAGACCTAAGATTCAAGAACTCTTGGCCCCACCGAGAGACCAACACCACAGCCCGAGCCAGCGCCACCATCAGACCCGCCCAGGTAGAACTCGTCACCATCGGAGTCCACGTCCCCGACGACCGAGCGGCCGCCCACGGTTTTTCGGCGCAAAGTCCCATCTCGCATATAGCCCCATTCAAATGGCATAGATTCGCCCTTAATTCGCCTAACTAAACCTATAAAGGCAACTCCTTTAGCGTTAAGTGGGGTCATAGCAAAGTCTTGGTGACCTTCAGCTTCGTAGGCAGCTACAGCCTTATCTATAGCTTCTAGCTGTGTCTGTTCGCCTGATTGAGCGTACTTTTCATCAAAAGGCTTATTCAGGAAGTGAAGTAGCGGTTCTTCTTGGCTTTCATTTCCATGTACTGCTAAGCGAGCACGTACTGGAAAGTCGACGTTACCACCAAATGTTAAGTTATCCAGCTCATCAGCCTTGTAACCACCCCGGCTAGTTCCAGGTGTCCATAATGAGGACCAGACGTAGCTCTCAGGATATTCTTTACCATTGTAATTACCGCTATCTGAGACCTCGATTAAGCCCGATAGAGTTATTAATCCTCGGGGCAAAGCAATGTAGGATTCTCCAGTTCTGCCTGACTCAGTTAAAGCTTCAAAATCCCTAGCTACTGATTCCGTAACCTGGTCTCTGTCTTCTACTAAACCAATCATGTCTAACGCTTCAACATTAGCAGCAACGTGATCAGATATGTTAGCTGATTTCGGTTGTTCTGGAACAGTTCTTAATCCTTCAATAACCATTGACTTACTCCTTTTAAAAAATATCTCTAGAAATTTTACTACTGTATTTTACAAGAATTATGATGGTATGTCAAAGGTTTTCTCAAGAAGAATCCAATCTAGCCGGATTCTTTCCGAATCAGCTAAGGATAAAGACTTATAACTGGATGCATTGTACCAATCCAGCCTACTTAGAGCATGCTTAGTAGTGTGCCGATCGACGACTATATAATCTTCTGTGATATTGTGACCGAGGAAATTTAGTCCTAAGCAAGACTTAACCACTACATCATTCTTAGGGTTAATGCGTACTTTAAGATCTGTTTTTAGAAAGTTGGATATTACCTCCCTAGCAATATATGCTTTTCTAGAATTAGAGCAAAAAACAATAAAATCGTCACCATACCTAAGATATGCTAACGGTTTCACTTGATGACGAACAAAACGGTCTAGTTCGTTCAAGTAAATATTGGAAAATATCTGGCTGGTCAAATTGCCAATAGGTATACCGTGGTCTGTCTGTCTGTCTGTCTGTCTGTCTGTCTGTCTGAGTTATTATAGCTGGTTATGATCTGTTCGCACAGCCATACAGTATCTTTGTCATGGCTGATCTTTCTGTTGAGACAATCCAGCAATATACTGTGATCTACATTGTCATAAAATTTAGTTATGTCAGCCCGCCAGACATAGGTATTCGGATATTTTTGGAGTAATTTCTTAGTTCTGGCTAGGCATGTATGGAGACCTTTGCCCTTGCGGCAGGACCAAACATCTGGATCAAAAGTTTTATCGTAGATATTGACCAGGTAATCATAAAGTAAACGATGCACAACGCGATCATGAACTGTAGCGACAGCCAGATCGCGTCGCTTCTTTTCATACAGTACCACTGGCTGATAATCACCGTGTAGATATGTTCCGTCACTTAGCTCAGCCGATAGACACATCACATTTATCTCTAAGTTATAGGCAAATTCATCAATTGCACTGCTTGGACGTTTTCCTTTTCTGAAGTTTATCCAAGCGTAATAAAGGCTAATATAACTTACATCCACTCGGATTATTCTAACCTATAAATTTCCTGAAGGCATACCATGTCCTAGTCGTCGTGGTAGACAAATATAGCAACTACTTGTTCTGGCTACATACTCGTCACTTTTCCACAGTCAGCTGATAATCTTTGACGATTTAACATAATAATGGTACTTTTTAGATAATGGGTGTATATAAACACACCTAGTTATGTGTTGCGAGTTAAACGGGTGAGTAAATAAAAGCTGAAATTAAACGAGAGACAAATGGCTGATGTACCTGAAAAGCAAATTAAACGCTTAAAAACGCTAATACAAGAAGCTGAAACAAACCTAGCGGCAGCTACCGAGCTGCTACTCAGTCTTGTTGGTGATGACCAGAAGATAGCACCTGTTGCCAGAGAAGAAACCCTGGGCAAGATAATTGAAGGTGTCTTTGACGGCCAGAATATGGTTGGCAGTGATGGTAAAACCTATCCTGTACCGGCTAATTACGCTTCAAAGTCCAAACTCGTCCAAGGCGACATTTTAAAGTTAACGATTGCCGAAGATGGTGCTTTCCTATATAAGCAGATTGGCCCCATTCCCAGGAAACAAGTCGTTGGTACTTTGAAACTAGAGAACGGCCACTACTTTGTAGACGTTAACGGCAAGAACTACCGGATTCTTTTGGCTAGCGTGACATATTTCAAGGCCAAGCCGGGCGATCAGGTTAGCGTTAACCTACCGGAAGATGACAGTATCGCCGAGTGGGCAGCCCTTGAAGCAGCTCTTTAGTTATGTTTAGGTAATAATAAATCAACAGTTAAAAGCGTATAATAAAGAGTAATAATGGCACAGGTGTTATACCGAAAGTACCGATCTAAGAATTTGTCTGAGATAGTTGGCCAAGATCATATCACTAAAACTCTCACTCAGGCTTTAAAGTCCGATCGGATCAGCCATGCCTATCTTTTTACCGGCCCAAGAGGAGTAGGCAAAACTTCAGTTGCTAGAATATTAGCCCATGAGGTAAACGGTCTTGCATATACCGATGACAAGCCCCATATCGACATTATTGAAATAGACGCCGCCTCAAACAGACGAATCGATGAAATACGTGACCTAAGAGAAAAAGTCCACACCTTGCCCTCAAGCGCCAAATATAAGGTATATATTATCGACGAAGTTCACATGTTAACCAATGAAGCTTTTAATGCGCTCCTAAAAACACTTGAAGAACCACCAGCTCACGTAATATTCATCCTAGCCACAACTAATCCTAATAAACTACCTGAAACAATAATTAGCCGAACCCAAAGATTCAGCTTTAAGCCAATCGACAACTTAAGCGCCGTATCCCACCTAAAAGAAATCGCCAAAAAAGAAAAGATTAAGATTAACGACCAGGCACTGAGACTGATCGCCGAACACGGAGATGGCAGTTTCAGAGACAGTATCAGCCTGCTAGATCAAATGGGTAGCAGTGGCCAAGAAGTAACCGAAGAAGACATTACAAGGGTATTGGGTATACCTCCCTCGGCAGCAATAGACAAGCTAGTTTATATGATAGACAGCCAAAATGGCACGTATAGGGAAGTATCTGAGGAGCTAAAGGAACTAATTGATCAAGGTTTCAGTTCACAGCTGCTTGCTAAAAGACTAATGAACGATCTAAGGGATAAGTTAATTGACGGCAGCTTAAATCTTGAACCATCAAAAACAATCGAAATACTTAAAGATCTCTTAGATATTAACGGTGCAGCTGACCCAAATTCATACCTGCTTTTGACATTAATTAAAGCCCTGCCCAAACCTCGTGAAACTGAGAGTTTACTCTCCAAAGAAACAGGGCCAGAAATAACAAAAAAAGAATCTCCGACTAAAAAAGTGGCAGCGGCAGTAAGCACGACTCATCAAAAATCCGCCAAACCTGTCGTCTCAGAGGAGATATGGCCTCAAATCCTAAATGAGCTTAAGAATAGATATAATACTTTATATGGCATAGTCAGGATGGCCCAGCCAGTCTTTAAAGACAACAACCGGCTAGATTTGATCTTTGACTTCCCATTCCATAAAAAGAAGGTCGCTGAAGCCAAGAATAAGCAATTAATATCTAATATTATTCTTGAATTAACAGATCAGGACTTTGTTATTAATTGTTACTTGAATAATTCGGGCCAGGATTTGAAAAGATCAGACCTAGGACTGCCAGAGAAGCCAGAGAGCAAGGATTTAGAAACCATCAATAAAATATTCGGTGGTGGAGAACTTGTTGATTCGTAGTAGTAAAACCGGCAGTTCCACCTGTTAGGCTTTTCTTTATTAGCTCATTAAAACCTTATATAATAGGTGGACTTTATGGCGCAATCAGACTTAAAAGAGACAGGTGTAAGAAGTACTACACCACCGCAAAACCTGGAAGCGGAAGCTAGTTTACTGGGTTCATTGCTTATTGATTCGGAAGCAATTGTTAAAATAGCTGACACTTTAGACCCCTCAGACTTCTATGACCGGCGCCACCAATATATTTATCAGGCAATCTTAGATCTATATAACGAACATAGCGCCATTGACGTCTTAACAATATCCGACCGGCTGTCAAATGACGGTCATTTGGAACTGATTGGCGGTCCGTCATACCTAACAGAACTAACTAATTTCGTACCAACGGCCGCTCATGTTGAACAATATGCCGATATTGTTGCTCAGAAAGCACTTAGAAGGCGTTTAATAACCACATCTAAGGAAATAGCAGAACTAGGTCAGGATGAAACAAAACAGCTTAGAGAGCTCATAGAAGACGCTGAGTCGCGTCTGTTTAACGTATCTCAGCACCATATTAAGCAGAATATAATAAGCCTTGAGGCAATATTGGCCGAAAGCTTTGACAGACTTGATGACCTGCATAAAGACAAACAAAAAATTAGAGGCATACCAACCGGCTATAAAGACCTAGATAGCACTCTAGCCGGCTTCCAGCGATCCGACTTAGTTATTTTGGCTGCCAGACCGTCGATGGGTAAGTCGTCTCTTGCGTTAAATTTTGCCCACAACATAGCCGCCCAGACCAAAGAGCCGGTTTTAATCTTTAGTCTGGAAATGAGCAAGGAGCAATTGGTAGACAGGCTGCTTTCAATGGAATCAGGTGTTGATGCCTGGGCTCTTAGAACCGGTAATTTAACGGATAGCGACTTTGAGAAAATTGGCCGGGCAATGGGGGTTCTGTCTGAATCACCAATATTTATTGATGACACTCCCGGTATCACAGTCAGCGATCTTCGGACGAAAGCTAGAAGAGAAGCGCATAAGCGTCCACTGGGCCTAATTATTATCGACTACCTGCAGCTAATGACAGGCAGCAGTAAATACGGCAACGAGGCAAATAGAGTCCAAGAGATCAGTGAAATATCTAGAGGCCTTAAGGGAGTAGCCCGTGAATTAAATACGCCAGTCCTAGCCTTAAGCCAGCTAAATCGGTCAGTTGAAAGCCGATCGCCCCAAATTCCACAGTTATCTGACCTTCGCGATAGCGGCACAATTGAGCAAGACTCAGATGTTGTAATGTTTATATATCGTGAAGAATACTACAACCCGGAAACAGATCGTAAAAAGCTGACTGACATCCTTATAAAGAAACATCGTAATGGCCCTACGGGCGCAGTTGAGTTATACTTTGATACCGACAAGCAACGATTTCGTTCAGTAGATTCTAAGCATTCAGAACCAAGGGAATAATATGGCGCCTAAAAAACAGGTCGTAAAATCCTCCAGAGTTAATTTATGGCTATTTCTAGCTGCAATTGTCGGACTGGCCGCTATAATCTTTGCGCTTGTGTACCGTTTAGGCAGTATTATGCCCGGAATATCAGCCGGTGAAAATAGTTTTTACGGCCTTAAATTGGGCTGGCATGGACTATACGATAACCCCCTGAATTTGCCATTAAATGTTCTATACTCTATTATCTTCAAGTTCTTCTCGCCAGTTGGCATGACGCTCCTTAGAACTCCGTCTGTAATAACTGGCAGCTTAACGATTATTGGCTTTGCTGTCCTGCTTTATCTTTGGTATGGCCGGAGAGCAGCCATATTCGGCAGTGTCTTATTTGCCACTTCCGCTTGGACACTGCATGTTAGCCGGCTAGCAGATTTTAATGTCGAATACCTAGCCGCTATTGTTTTCTTTTTTCTAACTACCGCCATTCTTCAAAAGAAACTTAATAAAAGGTACGTCTATTGGTTAATTAATCTAGCCTGGAGCCTACTTTTATATGTTCCGGGTATGGTCTTTTTAGTTGCCTATAACATATATAGACAAAGAAGTGAAGTTGGCTTTGGCGCCAGTATTCAAGATAACTTTAAATCCAAGCTAGCTTATGTCTTTAGCTGTTTAATCTGGCTGCCGCTTATTGGCAGATATTTATTTAGGAGTCCAAGAAACATCCTTAACTGGCTTGGGCTTCCTCGGCATTTTGCCAGCCCGATTCATATAGTCAAAGAATTTGGCGCTGTCTTTTACCATATCTTTATCCGAGGACCGCTACTGCCAAATCTGTGGCTGGGCAGGTTGCCAATCCTGGATATCTTTGGTGTTATTACCGCCTTAATTGGCATATATTTCTACGCCATTCACATTAAGGCAACGCGCACTCATCTTCTTTTTGGATGTTTATTAATCGGGGCTGTTTTAATAGCTCTTGGCGGACCTGTTTCCTTAAGTATTGTCGTGCCAATTGTCTATATATTTATTGCAGCCGGTCTAGCCTATCTTTTAACTCAGTGGCTAAGCATCTTTCCCAAAAACCCAATTGCCAGATCGGTTGGCTACATTCTTATCGCCCTGGCTGTGGCCATGAGCATGACATATAACCTAAGATCATACTTTGTAGCCTGGCCGCATAATGATGCCTCGGTCAGCGTCTTTGATGTCAAGGGCAAGGATTGATACAATATTATCTAGTATTTAAGGAGACAAACAATGAGTCGATTTGATCAGGCTAAGATGCTAATGCAAGTTAAGAAGATCCAAAGGGAGCTTGAGAAGCAGGTTATAACCATTGAAAAAGGTGACGGTGCTGTCAGTGTTGAGATCACCGGTGAACAAAAGATAAAGAAAATACACATCTCAAAGGACACCGTTGACGACATTGAACAGTTGGAGATGTGGCTAGAAGAAGCCGTTAAAGAAGCCATCACTTCTTCGCAAAAGATTGCCGCTGAAAAAATGCAGCCAATGATGGGCTCCCTTGGCGATCTAGGTCTCTAAAAGGAATAAATGAGTAGTCTGCCGCCAGCACTAGAAGAGCTAATTGAGGCCTTTGGCCTTTTGCCTGGCGTTGGTCCTCGGTCTGCTGAACGTTATAGTTACGCCATGCTTAAAAAAGATCCCTCAAGCGCTAAAAGATTAGCCAGTGCTCTAGATAACCTCCACGGCAACATAACACTATGTAAAAAGACATTTGCTCTTATCCCAGCTGGCCAGCAATATTCCAGGCTATATACTGATCCGTCTAGAGATAAAAAGACTGTAGCGGTTGTCGCTGATCCTTTTGATATCCTGGCTCTAGAGAAGACTAACGCCTACATGGGCACCTATCATGTTCTAGGCGGATTAGTTTCACCCATAGATGATGTTTCACCTGACCAGTTAAGGATTAAGGAACTAATTAAAAGAATAGACGAAGATAAGGTCACGGAGATAATCCTGGCTACTAACGCCTCGGTTGAAGGCGAAAGCACCGCCCTCTACATTCAGCAGCAGATAGGTAAACGCAAAGTTAAAATAACCAGATTAGCCCGCGGTTTGCCAATTGGCGCCGATCTTGAATATGCCGACCAAATAACCCTATCGAGCGCACTGGAGGGCCGTCAGCTTCTTTAATGATGCTAGTTCAAAAGCGTAAGTACCGATATAATCTAGTTGATGCCAAGCGAAGAACAATTTGCCGATCTAATTAAAAGCTCTGATCGTATTGTTGTCGTCCAGGCAGATAACCCCGATGGTGATAGCCTGGGAAGCTCAATTGCCCTAGAGCAAATCTTAACCGGCTTAAATAAAGACGTTACCATGTACTGCGCCATTTCAACACCAATTCATCTTAAATATCTTCAAGGCTGGAGCAGGGTAACTAACGAGCTGCCGGACAACTTCGATATGACCATAATTGTTGATACGTCTTCAATCAGTCTTCTAGGAAAGATGTCTGAAGCCTATTTAGCCAAGCTCAAATCCAAACCGGCGGTAATAATTGACCACCACCAAACAGAAGCCACCATCGATTTTGCTAAGGTGATCATAAACCGTCAGGCTGTATCGACAGGCGAGATAATATATGATCTGTCTAAAACGTTTAAATGGGACTTGACTCAAGAGGCCATGGATATGCTGGCCGTCAGCATATTATCTGATAGCCTAGGCCTTATGAGCTCTTCAACAACAGCCCACTCCATTCAAATAATTGCCGAACTGGTTGAAAGAGGCGTTAATCTAACGCATATAGATAATCTTAGAAAAGATACTTACCGTAAAAGCCTAGAACTGACTAAATATAAGGGTGAGCTTTTAAATAGAATTGAAACTTTCCTAGACAATAAATTAGCCTACCTATATATTCCATGGACTGAGATAGAAAAATACAGCCCCTTATATAACCCGCCAATGCTGGTTATTGAAGATATGCGTCTAATTGAAAATAACGCCCTAGTTGTTATTATCAAGCACTATGATGATGGCCATATAACAGCTAAGATAAGAGCTAACGAAAGCTATCCGCTGGCTGCTAAATTAGCTGAGCATTTCGGCGGCGGTGGGCATGACTATGCCGCCGGCTTTAAAACTACCGAATATTTGCCGGATGATCTAAAAAAGGAAATAATATCTGTTAGTAGCGAGCTATTAAAAGCCAATGAAAATATTTAATACCGCCAACCGTCAGGTTGAAGAAATAAAACCTTTAAATCCGCCGCTTGTTACCATATATACCTGCGGCCCAACCGTTTACGACCATGCCCATATTGGCCATTGGTTCACCTACATACGTGAAGACATCTTAATTAGAGCCCTAAAAGCGGACGGTTTTAAAACTAAATGGGTTATGAATATCACCGATGTCGGCCACTTAACTTCAGACGCCGATGAAGGCGAAGATAAACTAGTAAAAGAAGCTAAAAAAGAAGGCAAAACCGCCTGGGAAATAGCCGCTTTTTATACCGACGAATTTGTATCATCCATGAAAAAGCTAAACATCTTAGAGCCGGATTACTTAGTCAAAGCAACAGATCATATAGAAGATCAAATCGCCTTAATCAAGGTATTGGAAGGGAAGGGTTATACCTACATTACAAGCGACGGCCTATACTACGATACTTCAAAGTTTCCCCACTACGGAGATTTTGCCCGCTTAGACATTGATGAACAGCAGCCCGGCGAGAGAGTAAAATTTAATCCCGAGAAAAGAAACCCTATGGACTTTGCTCTTTGGAAATTCAGTCCCAATGGTTCAAAAAGAGATATGGAATGGGACAGCCCATGGGGTATAGGCTTCCCCGGCTGGCATATAGAATGTTCGGCTATGAGCATGAAGTATTTAGGTCAAACAATAGATATTCATGCCGGCGGCATAGACCATATCCCGATTCATCACACCAATGAAATAGCTCAAAGCGAAGCAGCCACCGGCAAACACTTTGTAAATTATTGGATGCACACCAACCACATAACCGTCGACGACCGAAAGATATCTAAGTCTCTTGGCAACAGCATTACGCTTGAACAAGTCGAAGAGAAAGGATATAGCCCTCAGGTATTTAGACTGTTAGTTTTAGAGTCCCATTACCTAACCCAGTCCAAATTTAGCTGGCAAAGTTTGCTATCCGCCAAACAAAGGCTTAACGATCTTCAGGCTATGGCCGCCCTTCGCTACCAAGCCCAAACAAAAGCCAATGACATCTCTGCCTTTGCTTTTTCAGACGTCCCTAAAAAGGTGCTGAACTTCTTAAACAATAACTTAAACACGCCAGAAGTTGTCGCCTACCTAAGCGTCGTTTCAACGAAGCTGCTAGAGACAGGGCTAGAAAGTAACGAGGTTGATCATTTTGTCGACATGTTAACTCAGCTAGATAATCTGCTGGGGCTTAAGCTATCTAAAGTTGAGGATATAACGGTCGAAGCCAAAAAGCTTATTAAAAAACGTGAGGAATTAAGAGATAAAAAGCTATGGGCTGAAGCAGATAAAATACGCGGAGAATTAGAAAAAATGAATGTTGCCCTTGAAGATAAGCCTAGTGGTCCTCAGTGGCGATGGAAGAATCACGCGTAACAACTTTTTCAAATTGAGATGTCGATATAGTTTTCCTAGTCCTTAAGACTTCAAGGGCGGCAATTCTTAAACAGCCGGCAACCGGGATAGCTACTAGGCCGCCCAATATACCGGCAAAGTTAATGCCAATAATTAATGATGCAAAAACTAACAGCGGACTCATCTTGGTGGCATTGGCCTGCAATTTAGGCCGAATTACATAGTTTTCAAACTGCTGGTAGAGGATGTAGTAGATGAATATGGCAATGCCTGCAGGAACGGAATGAAACAAGGCTACAACGGTCACTATAACCGTCCCAATGGGATGACCGACTAGAGGAATAAGGGCACAAATAAAGATAACAACCATTAACGCTATCGGATAACTTATATGCAGGATATATAGGGCTGGCGTAAGAAAGGCTACTGCTACTAGGGCCAGCAGCACTTGGCCATTAACAAATCCCTTTATTACTCTATACATATCATTAGCTAGCCTGTCTGCCAGCTGATGACGACGTTCAGGAATTAATCTTCTGGTAGCATTAACCCATCTAGGACCTTCCGCCAACATCATAAATGTTAGAACAATAACAACCAGCGAGGAGAAGATACTTTTACCTATGCCAACAAGTTTCGTGAAAGCTTTGCCGCCGTCATTATGTAATATATTTGACAACTGAGTAGATAGGGTATTGTCTTCTTTCTGCAAATGATACTTACGGATAAATTTACCGACACCGCCGCTTTGATTCCTGAATTCAGATATTAACCTTGGAGCAGCATTAATAAAATGATCAGTTTGCCTGACAAGCGGTGGTGCTAAATAAGCAATAAAAGCACCTAAAATAATAATCACTATAAGGTATGAAACAGCCGTACCAATGCCTCTTCGACCTTTAAGTTTCCAGGGTAAATGTCGGGATATAAATTGAACTGGTGCATTTAGGGCTAGTGCCAGAAAGAAAGAAATGAAGATTAGCAGGAGTGAGTGTCTAGCAATATCAACTGCCCATATAACAATTAAGATGCCAACAACTAAAAGAGCCACCCTAAGAATGGTTCTATTTGAAACCGTTAGCTCAACACCTGAGTGACCGTCATTATCTTTGTCTGGTTTGGGCATGAGATAATTATCTATCTATAACGTAGTTTTGGCAATTAGCCGTGAGATTTAATCTCTCGTCTTACTTTTCCAGGCAAATATTTAATAGCTAATTTCTGATTATTTAGGACTAGGGGAATTGTTCGCCCAACCTTTGCCGGCAGCTGGTGATAATCCTTAAATATAACCCTAAAATGCTGTTCGACTAGTCTTCGGTTGATACTCTTATCCGAATTTGAGGTCGTAACATGCCACAAAGGTATATTAAGCTGAGCGGAACAGTTGTCTAGATTAAGTAGTTCCCGTTTTAAAAACATCCTAGTCCTAACGTCATTGGTCTTCATTAGATCAATCATAAACTGACGCATAAACTCCTTAGATGGACCATTCTTACTAGACCTAAAGTTCTTAAGCGGATAACGAATTAAAAGGGCGGGCGTAGAGTAAAGTGAGATCCTTAAGAGGCCGGCTATTAGTCGATTTGAAAATAGAGTGCTATATATCTGCATTATCTTCTTATCTAGCGGCTTAACAATAAAATCATCCCTATGAGCATAGCCATTAAAACAAATAAGCAGGTTAACCTTACTCCTTAGATCAGCGTTTCTTTGAAGCATCCTAGTGACTAACACAAAGCCAAAACCAACACCAATAATAGATAATCTCTTCCTCTTATACATAAGCTTAATAAAGGAAGCTAGATAATCGGCCATATTATCTAGGGTTGGTTTTAAGCCGATTGAATAGAAACTATTCATACCGCCAATTCCAGGTAAATCTACCATTGTTACATTACTATGACTGGCTAGAACAACGGCTAGACCCCACCACTTCTCTAAATTAGACTCAAGATCATAAACAAGCAGTATCTCTTTTTTAGTGTGCCTGCTTATACCCTCAATACGCAGATATCGCCCATCCATACCATTAATATTTATGGGTAATATATAATCAGCAGGATTAACAAACTTTTTAGACATAAGTACATAAATATTACATTATTTACTTTTTTACCTCAATGACATTTTTAAAAACTTGTTAGCTTAACTAATGTAATATAGAATCAAGCTGCTTATTAGGGCGTCGCCAAGTGGTAAGGCACCAGGTTTTGGTCCTGGCATTCGGGGGTTCGAATCCCTCCGCCCTAGCCAATCCAGTTATTGACATAAGCATACATGTAACATACAATACTTGTATATGAGCAACTATAAGACAATTAATATATCCTTGCCCGAAGATCTTTTAAATAAGATAGATGTAGCTGCAAACGCAGATTTTGCCAATCGTAGTGACTATATTAGAGAGTCTCTTGTACGTAGACTAAAGCATCAAAAAATAGTTGACGAATGGGGAGACGAAGGCGAATGGGAAACTATAGTAAACTTTAAAAGTATCAGTTCATCTGGTGTAGCAATTGACGATGTAATAAACGCCATTAAACAGATCGGTTAAGATGCCGAATAAAATTGCCAAGCTACTTGCTAAAATCCCTGCTAAAGATCTTGCACGCATAAACGAAGCCTTAGTGAACATAAAGAGTTTAGATTTCCAGGGTTTAGACGTAAAAAGGTCTAAGACTCAAAAAAACAGATACAGGGTTAGGGTCGGCAGATATCGCATCGTATTTGATGTTGTTGAAAAAGAAGTATACTTAAAGGCTATTGATAAGAGAGACGAACAGACTTACAGAGATTTTTAATCTCACTTCAGCAATCTGTTGGTTTTTTCAGCATCAATAAATGAGTTTCAAAAAAGTTTTGTCGGCAACCCTTATGTTAATCATCATTAACCTTACCAAAGGCTACTCTTTTTAAAATAACGTTCTGCATATTGGCCATCAGGGCTGGTACTAGGCTAAATTCACCGTAGCGGTCGTTAACCATATCGCTAGCTCGAGCTATGCTCAAGGTATCATACTTAGTGCCGCTAAATAGATTTAACTGATCATCTTTGGATGCGTTCAGATCATATATACTAATAGCTAGATTAGTTACCTTAGCTTTAATAGGTGCCCTACTTAGGAGCTTAACGGCTGCTGTATATATATCTAAAGTAGAATAAAGTTCAGCACATTTAGCACTTTTAGAGTAGTAGGAATGGTCTTCCATACCTAAAAACAGCCTAATACCGCTAGCCGAGGAGTGGCTGCGTCTTAATCTCCGGCCAGTCTTTTCAGCTAGTTTCATAATGAGCCTTTTAAGTTCAAATACATCTTCAGTCTTCTGGCTTAGGGCATACTGATGGCCAAAGCTTCTTCTTTTAAAGTCAACGGTGTCTATTTCATAGCCCCTTAGCCTTAAATACCAATAATAGCCAACAATACCCTGAAAGACTTCTTGGCGCAGAATATCGACTCTAGCATCTAAAAACTGCAGAGGGGTACATATGCCAGCTAAATTAAGCCTTGTCTTGTAGTGGACATTAATGCCAGGCAGATCAGTTAAATTAAGCCTGGTATACATTGAGGTAAGATTATCGGCATTAATAATGGTCAGGCCGTCCGGCTTATTAAAACCAGCGGCTAATTTAGCTAAAAACCTATTAGGCCCAAAGCCAATATTAACTGTTACATAATCTCCCAGACTTTCTTTAACGTCTTTTTTAATATTTAAACCGATCTCCTCTAGGCTTAGGCCGGTTCTAATAGCTAGCGAACCACGAAAATCGACGACGTATTCATCAACCGACTTAGATACGACCTCAGACGTGTACCTAAGAAGCAGTTTCTTAAGTCTGTTGTGAGCATCAAAATATTTATCCGGATCAGGCATCATAACAATTAGATCAGGGTCAATCTGACGTCCCTCGCGGACACTTAAACCCAGACTGATACCTTGTACTTTAGCTTCGTAAGAAGCGGCCAGAATCATACCTCCGGGCGTGTCATAAGCGGCCACAGCTACTGGCTTGTGTCTAATCAGGGGATTAGCTTGCTGCTCCATCATGGCAAAACAGCTATTAAGGTCGATATGCATTATTTGAGGCTCAGCCCGGCTAATTGGCAATTCCATCACTAATCACCTCTAGCGTCCAATGAAGATTATCTGTATTCATATTGAGCCTAAACCAATAGCTGCCGGTCTTATCTATAAACTCATAGATATGGTGCAGACACTTACCGTCAACTATCCGGTGGTGATAGCCAATTTCGCCAATGTCATATTCTTCGCCCCGCCAGCTCATGATATGGGGCATAGCCAATTTCTTTTTGGCTGAATAATACATAACCACACTAACTTCTTCATCAATAACTTCGCGCATTTTAAATTCTCCTTCAAACAAGTTTCAAGTTAATAATTATCAGTGGCTAATCTGCTTAGCTTTGGTAAAAAAACAGCTAACCCTTTTTAATTTAGATATAGGGGCTAACTTTTATATAATTCGAGGAGGATGAACTCCTTGAAAAGGGCCAAATCCCAGTTTTTTGGGCTTTGGTAAATGAGGTGGTTTGTTTGAGGTGGTTTGCTAGAAATATCTAAGCAAACTTTATATAGCCTGCGAGAAAGAAAATCCTAAAATAAAGGATCAACTCACGCATTGCCATAAGTATTATATCATCTAAGAATAAATTAGGTTATTAAATAAGGTTTTTCTAGCCTTTATTCACCAACTAACTGGCGAGGTTTAGTCCTTCGCCGCCAAATAACCTCGTCTATACGACCATATAAGAGGTATGCTACCAATAAATAGCGGTATCCAGAAACTAATTAAACGAAAGACTAAAACAGCCGCTACAGCGTGGGGTAGACTGGTCCTAAAAGCTACTAGACCACCCACTAAGCCGGCTTCAACCGAACCAACGCCACCAGGCGCCGGTATTGCTACGCCCAGCCAAACAGCAAAACTATAAACCAACATAACTGAACTTAAGGGTAGGTAACCGCCAATTGCCTTCAAGCTATAGTCTAGAGCTAAAACAGAAAATAAGGTCATAGCCATTTGGCAAATAATGCCATAGCCAAGTTTAGCCTTCCGAAATCTATACTTAGCTAGATTCCTAAAGATTATCTTTAAATGATGAAATAAATAGCGGCGGAGGCGCGGATAGGCAAGCCCAATTATTACTGCCAAACAAATAACTGAACAAGCTATTAGGACAAGCTCTGGACTGGTCGGCTTAAACCTAAACGACTTAACGGGCACAAACAATACTAAAATAGCAAGCAGTAGTAAATTCGCGACAACACCAATAATAGAGTTTGCGGCTACTACAGCTGCTGCCTGAGCCTTGGTATGAAGGTTATTAGTTAAGTAAATATAGTTAGCGCTTATACCGCCGATACCAGCCGGCAGTAACTTATTTAACGTACTAATAGCAACTTGGATGGCCACTGTTACGAAGTACTTAATTGGCTTTAAAGATAAAAAGAAATAGGTTAAGGCAGCCATAAAATACGTGCCAGCAATGAAGACTAATACTACGGCGTCATCCTTAGAATGACTTGAAGCGACATCTTTTAAGCCACCCTTAAGATCAGATAGCTGACTAATAAGTATGTACATAGCAATGGCCGCTAGTATTAAATAGGCAATCTTAAGCCAACTAACCCTCGGTTTTGTATTGGAAAGCATAACAAACATTATCTATTTAATGCCGTATTACCACAAGCTCTCATCTTAAGATATTTGCTTTTTATTCAGAAATGGTGTTTTATATTGTGATGTCGGATTTTGAGAAAGTTATTGATATGCGAACTAGCGCTCAGCCAGGAAATGGCGGAGAATTTAGTAAGCAAGATGAAGACATTCCCGCATCTAGCGCCAGAGATGATCTAGATGCTGCGTCAGCCGACATTATTGATATTTCTGGAGACTTAATTAATCACGGAAATCCATTACTGCGTTCTCCAAACATTGAACAAAATAGACGAGACGCAGCCAGTATAGCAATGGGTCCGGATAGACACCGTGGTCCCGAGATGCCTTTTGACCAAGATTCTATAGAGGAACTTGAAGTGTCAGCCAGCCCACTCCTATCGTCTTCAGGACAGATTACCGAAGAACAACTCGTTACCGTCTTGGAAGTCTGGGATATATTAGAAAATGTCTTAACTCCTAGGCAACGTAATGTGCTGGTGTCATTCTATAAGAATGAGCAATCATTAGAACAAATAGCCGAAGACCATAATATGACAGTCCACCAAGTTATCGGCGCACTAAGCATAGCGAGAGCTAAGTTTCGCAAAGAAGCCCGTGAAAGACACCTACCTGAGAAATAATTCTAGCAAGATGTTGTATAGTAATAAGTGTTGTTAGTTATAGCAACACTGAAAGTGGGTCTAAGAATGGCTAACAAGATTTATGGCCAATTACAAGGCCTAACAGACCATTACTTTAGTTCTAGCGTATTTCTCAATGATCTAATTGTCCGCCATCTAGGAATAAAACCTGAAAACTTATCTAAATGTGAACTTGAAAAGATTATTGACTGGCTAGCAATAGCTGCCTATCTCTTATGTAACGACCAAAAAACAGCTAGAAATTACATTGCGGATGTTTATAAGCTAATGAAGGCCAATGGTTAATCTTTTAAAGCCGAACTTAACCAAAGATGAGCTAGAAATAGCCGTCGAATCAATGGGTGAGGGCTGTTTTATTATCAACCGTCAAGGCCTTGTCATACGAGCCAACAAAATAGCCCTCAATCTTCACACCTACAAAGAAAAAGACATAATCGGACAAAAGTTACTATCTAAAGTAAAGATTTTAAATGTTAACAAGGAAGTAATTAAGACAGCGAACAGACCAATAGTTAAGGCCATTATATCTGGTCGTCCCGTTTACGATTATGTCTATCTAAAAAGGAAAGATAAAAAGATTATCCCTATTTTTGTCAGTGCCGCACCGATCATTCAAAATGGTAAACCAATCGGCGTCATTGAAATATTCAGGGATATATCAATGGAAGAAGCTGTCGATCAAATGAAGAGCGAGTTCATATCTTTAGCCTCACACCAACTCAGAACACCTCTCACATCAATAAAGACATATTCACATATGCTTCTAGATGGCTATATGGGTACGATTGATAAACAAAAGAGACCCGCTCTTGAAGTTATAGTAACAGCTTCAAACCGGATGAATGAACTTATTGCCAATCTTTTAGATATAACCCGGTTAGAAAGCGGCGCCATTGTCGCCGAAAGAAAAACAGTCGATATAATCCAGGTTATTAATGAGGTCTTGGACGAAATGCAAACTTTAGCTAAATATAAGTCAATAACCTTAAAGCTGGTATTAAAAGGTAAAGAATCCGTCAAAATACGATCAGATAGATCAATTATTACGGAAATATTAGCCAACCTAGTTTCTAATGCCATAAAATATTCCAAAGAAAAAGGCATAGTCACCATAATTGTTACACCGGCAAGTGACAAGATAATAGTTACTGTTAAAGATAACGGGCTAGGTATACCAGCCCAAGCAAAAAAACAAGTCTTTTCTAAATTTTTTAGAGCACCTAATGCCATCCGTCTAGAATCTAACGGCACCGGACTAGGTCTTTATTTAGTAAAAGGACTAGTCGATGAACTAGACGGACATATTTCCTTTACCTCTCAAGAAAACAAGGGTACGGCTTTTAAAGTCAGCCTGCCTCGTAAATTTAATCCGATTTAGTGACAAATATATTCCACATAATTACTTTGGGTAGCCCCAGGCACAAACTGACCATGCTAAAGTATTAGATGAGCTGATAGTATTAGTAAAAATGTCACAGCTTAATTTAAGCTAATAACATTTAAATCTGGATGAGTAGATCATAGCAGTCCTAAAAGGAATCAAAAACATGAATGTAGTCAGCCGTGGAATCCGTAACGCCTTTAGAAACTTTACTAGAAGCGCATCGATTATTGTTATTCTAGGCCTTGCCATCGGCTTAAGCCTGGTAATGGTTATAGCCCGTCAAGCAGTATCAAATAAGATCAGCTCCGTCGACAGCTCCGTCGGTAATACCGTATCCATAACGCCAGCTGGCTACAGCAGTTTCTCATCCGTTAATAATGCCTTGACTACTTCCGAGTTATCTAAAGTCGCTAATCTGCCTCACGTAACAGGACTCAACGAAACACTGACGGATCGCTTAACAACTATTGGCTCGGCAACATCGACTTTTGGTAACAATACAAATAGCAGCACTGGCCAAACTAGCTTAACATCGCCAGTAACTATTAACTTTAATCACTCGGGCGGCAACGGTCCCAGTCTGTTTGTAAGCGGCGGAGGCAGCGGTGCTAGCTTACCAACCAACTTCAGTCCGCCAATAACAATAATCGGTACTAACGATCCGCTATACATAAATGGTGCAAGCTTGACTATATCCAGCGGCAATGCTATTAGCGGCAGTTCGTCAGTAGATAACGCTATGGTCAGCACGGCCATGGCTAGTAAGAATAACTTAAAAGTAGGCTCAACCTTCACAGCCTACAGCCAGACCCTAACTGTTTCCGCCATCTTCAAGGGTTCATCGGATAGTGCCCTAGCTGACAATATTGTGGTCTCACTGCCAACCGAACAAGCCTTAAGTAGTCAAAGCGGTGACGTGACTAACGCTAGCGCTACAATTGACTCACTGTCCAATCTGACTACGGCAACGAACGAGATTAAAAAATCTCTAGGTTCATCGGCTACGGTCACCAGCGCTCTTCAAGAAGCTCAAGCCACCACTTCACCACTGAACAATGTTAAGACTATCACTGCTTACAGCTTAATTGGCGCCCTAATTGCCGCCATAGTTATCATCTTCCTCATAATGATCATGATAGTCAGAGAGAGAAGAAGAGAAATTGGCGTCCTAAAAGCTATCGGCGCGTCTAACATTAAGGTGGTCTTCCAATTCATGAGTGAAGCCATAACCTTGACTTTGGCCGGTTCAATTATCGGCATTATTATTGGCGTAGCAGTTGCTAGCCCGATAACCCATCTTTTAGTAAATAATGCATCAACATCATCAACATCTGCGTCTGCTACAGTCCCCGGTGGCGCAGTAACGCGTACGTCCGGCCCTGGAGGTTTTGGCGGTATAGCCAATGGCAACGGTAATTTTAGACTAAGAGAAACTAACACCGGCGCTTTCGGAGGAATTAGAAATAGTATAGGAAATATTCAAACGGTCGTTGGCTGGTCAATAGTCTTAGATGGTGTTGGCGCGGCCATAGTTATTGCCGTCATCGGCAGTACGGCTGCGTCATTCCTAATTTCTAAGATCCGTCCAGCTGAAGTCATGAGGGTTGAATAGGAGAACATATGCTACAAGTAGATAAAATCAGTAAAACATTTAGAACAAGCGGCGGTGAAGTTAAGGCCGTAGACAGTGTCAGTTTTGAAGTGCCTGATGGCAAATTCACCAGTATTATTGGCCAAAGCGGTAGCGGCAAGAGTACGCTACTTAGCCTTCTTGGCGGTCTAGATCAACCAACAAGCGGTTCAATAGTTGTTGACAACCAAGATATCACTAATATGACCGATCACTCCCTAATCCATTACCGCGGTCAGAAAATCGGTTTTGTTTTCCAAAACTATAACCTCGTACCAAACCTAACGGCTATTGAAAATATCTGCCTGCCAATGGAATTTGCCGGTATAAGTAAGAGTAAAAGATTAGAAAGAGCTAAGAGTCTGCTGGCGGAAGTAGGCTTAAGTCCCGATCAAATGGACCGAAAGCCAGGCCGTTTAAGCGGTGGCCAGCAACAGCGAGTAGCTATAGCCAGGGCTCTTGCTAACAAGCCGAAATTAATCCTTGCCGATGAGCCAACCGGTAATTTAGACTCCCAAACAGGCAAGATGATCTTTGGTCTGCTTCATGATCTC
Source organism: uncultured bacterium (assembly GCA_963762395.1). Lineage (GTDB taxonomy): Bacteria > Patescibacteriota > Saccharimonadia > Saccharimonadales > UBA4665 > JAJZKE01. The sequence goes on from CAVXKL010000001.1 coordinate 242,231, forward strand.
GCCAAAAAAGAGAACACCACCATTATTGTTGTCACCCATGATCTCGCTATTGCCGGCAGGACAGACATTACCTTTACTCTTAGCGACGGCAAGCTGATCAAGAACTAGCTTCCGGCTCTTTATTAAGCTATTTCTCATTTAACAGATTATACTTAGAAGTATGAGAATACTGGTGATCGAAGACGAGCCCAAAATAGCCCAGGCTATTAAGAAAGGCCTGGAACTTAAAGGTTACGCCGTAGACAAAGTTTATGACTCGGAAAGCGGCCTGGCTTATGCCCAAGATCCGGACTATGATCTGATCGTTTTAGACCGTATGCTGCCCGGCAAAATAGACGGCGCTGAATTATGCCGTGAGCTTAGAGCTGGCGACATCCATACACCAGTAATTATGCTGACCGCCAAAGGCACGATAGGCGACAGAGTCGAGGGCTTAAACAGCGGCGCCGATGATTACTTAGTTAAACCATTCTCTTTTGACGAGTTAACGGCTAGGGTAAGGGCGCTTCTAAGGAGACCACCAGTCAGCGTCGGCTCAGTTGTAACGCTTGATGATTTAAGTCTTAACCCTCAAAGTTATGAAGTTAGACGCGGTGATCAGCCAGTTAAATTATCTAAAAAAGAGTTCTCACTGCTTGAATACTTGATGCACCACCAGGGTCAGGTTATAACTAAGGAAATGATTGTCAGTCATATTTGGGATCAAGAGGCGGATATACTACCTAACACGATCGAGGTATATATTGGTTACTTAAGAAACAAGATAGACCGGCCATTTCCAGATAGCAAGCCACTGATACATACAATGCGCGGCTTTGGATATAAACTAAGCGCCTAAGTAAAAAGGAGGACCATGTTTCGTTCCGCGACCTTAAGATTAACTGCCTGGTACTTAGGCTTGGTTATGTTTATTAGTATCCTGTTTAGTTTTGTCGTTTATCATATCGGTACCAACGAAATAGCTAGAAGCCTGCATCTTCAATCGGCCAGGATATATAGCCAGTTCCCAATTTTTGATAACGATGACCTAATCCATCCAAGACCATACATAGCCAATAGTGACCACGATTTGTTGTTTAGGCTATTTTTCCTAAATATTGTCGTTTTGGTTCTAGCCGGTCTTGCCAGCTATTGGCTAGCTAAGCGAACACTAGAACCAATTGAAGAAGCCCACGAACAACAAAAAAGATTTACCTCGGATGTCAGTCATGAACTTAGAACGCCTCTAACCGCCATTAAAATGGAAAGCGAAGTGGCGCTTTTAAACTCTAAAGCGTCATCTAAAGAACTTAAAGACACGCTTCATAGCAATCTAGAAGAAGTAGATAAACTCGAGAGCCTTATTAACAACTTGCTCAGACTATCCCGTCTGGAGGCCGACGAACTAAAACAAAACTTTGTACCTGTTAACTCCAAAGAAGTTGTTAAATCAGCAGTTAAACAGGTCACTCTACAAGCGGATCAAAAAAATATTCTTATTGAAGAAAATGTCATCGATCGTCAGTTTATGGGAGATAAAGACAGCATCACCCAGCTTTTGGTCATACTTCTAGATAACGCCATTAAATACAGCCCACTCGGCTCAAACGTTAAGATTGGTGCCGAGATAGAAGATAACAAGTTAGTATTTAAAGTTATAGATAGCGGTTCCGGCATAGGCAAGGAAGCTCTTGATCATATCTTTGATAGGTTTTACCGCGAAGAAGATTCCAGAAATAAACAAAGTGAAAAAGAAGGTTACGGACTAGGACTATCAATTGCTAAAATGATAGCCGATGTCCACGACGCCGTCATAACGGTTAAAAGTCAGATTGGCAAAGGCACCGAAGTAGAAGTAAGATTTAACACAAAGTAGGTTAGCATAGATATTAGTATCTGGTAATATATTGATAACGAACAACCAAAAACGTTAGAATAAACTTTACTGATCAAAATTATTACTTAAAATAGATGAAACCCAAGGACAAAATTAATACCTACTACCACTTGGCAAAGCCCAGGCTTGTTGGCCGTGGTTTACTAACTGCCGCTGCTGGCTTTTTCTTTGCTTCTCACTGGAGCAACAGTTACTCCACACTTGTCGGCCTACTAATCGGCTTAGGCTTAGTCCTTAGCTGCGCCGGTGTACTCAGTAGCGTATTTAACCGGGACATTGACTCTAAGATGGTTAGTGCTAGAAAGAAGGCTACACTGACCAGCGAAATTGAAGTTCATAAGGCTGTTAAATATGCTGCCTTTATGGGCATTTTGGGCTTAGCCATGCTCGCTATATATGCCAACATTCTGACGTTGATTATTGCCTTATTCGGACTACTTATTTACGTCGTTATATATAACTACTTAAAACGAAAAACAATTTACGGGGCCTTAATTGGCGCTGCAGCCGGGGCAATACCGCCGGTTATTGGCTACTGTGCTTTTACAGATAGTTTAGATATTGGTGGAGTTATCATTTTTCTAATTTTTGTTTGCTGGCAGTTAGTCCACTTCCATGGCCTAGCCCTATATAAACAGAGGGAATATAAGGAGAGGGGTCTGCCTATTTGGCCAAACGTTAAAGGCGTCGCTAGCTCCCAATTCCAGACTCTATTTGCTATTGGCGCACTTAGCGTTTTAATGGTTGCCCTCCTTGTCTTTGGCTACGTTGGTTATGTCTTTTTGCTGATCGGGCTGGCTTTAGGCCTTGGCTGGCTTTGGTACTGCTCGCTGCTAGTTAGCCGCTTAACCCCCTCAGCTTGGGGTAAGAAGGTCTTTACGTCTTCACTAGCCATTATCCTGCTGCTGTCTATTGGCCTGGCTATAGGCCCGCTATTGGCCTAAAATTCGCTTAGCTTAAGCTCACAAGATACAATAGGTATTAGATGCAGTCAGACTTTAACTTAGAGTATAAGAAGCTTAATGACGATCAAAAAGCAGCTGTTGACTATATTGACGGTCCGCTTTTGGTTATTGCTGGCCCCGGGACAGGCAAAACCCAGCTGCTAAGCCTAAGAGCGGCAAATATTCTTAAGTTAACCGATACGCTACCAGATAATATTCTCTGCCTAACATTCACCGAAGTTGGCGCTAAAGAAATGCGTGACCGACTAATTAAAATGATTGGCGATGATGCCTATAAAATAACGATCAGCACTTATCACAGCTTCGGCAGTGAAATAATCCGGCAGTACCCGGAATTCTTCTCTGGCGTTAACCTAAGACCAATAAACAGGTTAAAATCAGAAACCGTCATCCGTGAACTAATGGATTATCTCCCCTATACCAACGAATTAAAAAACGATGAGATGGTGACGAGAATAGCCGAAATTATCAGTTGGTCTAAAAGAGCCCTGTTGGGCCCGGAAGATATCCAAAAAGTCGCTAAATCCAACCTAGACTTTATATCTCAAACCTGTAATCTTACTCTTCAGCTGACAAATGACATTTCTCGAGCGGCCTATAAATACGTAAATAATTTTAAAAAGCTGATCTTAGACAATAAGGCGGCAAACCTGCCGGCTGGTGTTGAATCTATAGCCACTCTATGGAATGATCAGCTTGAAGAAGCAATTGACGAGTGCTTAAAGACAAGAAAGGCAAGCAGCCTGTCTATGTGGAAGTCTAATTTTCTCGAAAAAGATGACAGCGGCCAGTATGTACCGAAAGGCAAAAAAACTAATGAGACTTTGGCTAAGTTTGCCGACTTTTATTCAAGCTACGTACGTAAACTAGCTGCAGATAATCTGTACGACTTTGACGACATGATACTTATGTCAATTAAAGCTATGAAAAGCCATGACGATCTTAAATATAACCTACAGGAAAAATACCAGTACATCATGCTTGACGAATATCAGGACACGAATGCTGCTCAGGCTGAGCTAGTAAGTCTACTGACAGATAACGATATCTTTGAAGGCCGGCCGAATGTTATGGCCGTTGGTGATGATGATCAGGCTATTTTTGCCTTTCAGGGAGCAAATCATTTTAATATGCTCAGTTTTGTCAGTCAGTATAAAGATGTTAAGCAGATAACCCTTAAAAATAACTACCGCTCGACACAGTTAATTATCGACCTATCTTCTAGTGTTGCCGATCAAATAAATGAACGTTTAACCAAGCTGCTAGACGGTATTAATAAGAACTTTAAATCGGTCAGAAAAGAAGCAGGCAGTATATCTAGCAAAGAGTTTAATAACGAGCTTACTGAGTATGCCTGGCTTGCTAGTGAAGTAAAACACATGCCGGCTAAAGAGATAGCAATCATTGCTCCAGAACACAAATATCTGGAAAGGGCTTCGGCTTACTTAACTAAAGAGGGCGTACCAATAAGCTATGAGCGCAAAGAAGATATCTTAGAAGACCCGCTAATGGACCAGATAATAACCATGTTAAGACTAGTACAGGCAATAGCTGATCAAAATAACAACCTGGCCGATTCCTTGTTATCTTCAGTCTTAAACTATGATTTCTTTGAGTTACCAACAGAAGATATCTGGCGATTGTCCTGGAAAGCCCGTGATACATTCACTCCGTGGCTGGAACTACTTCTCAAAAACCCGAAGACCAAAAATACCGCCTTAATGTTTATTAAACTGGCTGCCAATTCAAAGATTTATCGCTACGATTTTATAATTGACCAGATCGTTGGTTTAAGTGACATTGTCATTAGTGAAGCTAAAAAGAAAGCAGTTATATCACCGTTTCTTAACTACTACAGCCAGCCGGATGATGATCCTATCCCCAGGACACTACAAAATCTAATTGTTTTAAGAGAACAATTTATTGACTTTAACTTAGAAAATACAAAAGCTCTGTTAATATCTGATTTAATTAAGTTTGTTGATCAGCTGACACTCTCAGCCGTCAAGCTTACAAATAATATAAACGTTGGCGCATACGAAGCAAAAGTTAAACTAATGACCGTCCACGGATCAAAAGGCCTTGAGTTTGACACTGTTATCTTACCGTCGTATATAAACGAGGTTTGGGATATAAAACGCTCTGGTCGTAACCAAATAGGTTTGCCACTGAACCTAGAGTACATCAAAGAAGGCGCTGAAGACCGTGACGATGAAAGACTAAGAATGCTTTATGTCGCCCTAACAAGAGCTAAAAATACCGTTATTACCTTAAGCTATAACCAAGACGTCAGCGGCAAACTTACGACGCCTCTAAAATATTCCAAATTAGTACCAAGGCTGATAGATTTCAAATCTAAATATGATCTCGTGCCGCTATGGCAAAGTTATGAGCACATGCCGGACTTTACGCCCGAGCTTAAAACATTAATTTATGACCGGATAAGTAACTACTCATTAAGCCCAACCGATCTTAATACTTTCATAGATATTAGAAATGCCGGTCCTAAGGATTTTCTAAAGTCTGCAGTCTTAGGCTACGTTACGCCGATTAAACCAAGGCAAGACTACGGCATAGCTATACATGCCAGCTTAGAGTGGCTTCAAAAAAGCTACAGTTCATCTGGTAGGCTGCCAACACTAAAACAGCTGCTTGAGCAATTTGAATCATCCCTAATAAAACGTCGTCTACTGGCTAATGACTTTAAGCTGCTCAAAGAGCAGGGAATAGACGCTTTAACCAATTACTACCGTGAAAATAAGGCTAGCCTGTCTGAAAAAGACATGGGCGAGTATAAAAGTGAGGGGTTGGTAATAGGCGGACTCAGAATTGGCGGTAAAATAGACAAGCTAATTATAGACAATGACCAAAAACAAATAACCATTGTCGACTATAAAACCGGAAAATCTAAAGCCAAGTGGAACGCCAGTCCCCGGATGTATTTAAATAGCCACCAACTGTATTTTTATAAGCTCCTAATTGAAAAATCGACTAAGTTTAAAAACTATAAGGTAGTTGGCGGCCGACTGGAATTTGTTGAGCCTGAAGCTAAAAATAGTTTAGTTCTGCCGCTGGAATATACCGATACAGACCAGGAACGTCTAATTAAGCTTATTGAAGCCGTTTGGGCTCATATAAATATTCTTAATTTTCCTGATGTATCAGCTTACCCCGTTAGTCTAACTGGTATTAAGAAATTTGAGCAGGATTTAATTGATGGCAATATATAAAAGTGCCGCCTTTTTTAGGCGGCACTTTTAGACTAAGCTAGATTATTAACGTTATTTCTTAGCGCTTCGCTTAGCTTTTCTCTTTGCTGATTCAGATACAGCTGAAGATTTTACACCGACAGACTTTGGCATAGCCACTAGGCTGGCAAAGTTAAATTTATTGCCATCAGTAAACAGCAGACCGTAAAGGTTGACACCGACTACGGCACCAATGACTGGTCCCAGTACGTATGTACCCCATACCCATGCCCTTACACCTAGTGCTAAGGCTGGGTTAGCAAGACCAATGCCGGCTGTTGAAGCAGCAATCATGGCGATTACAATACCAAGTCCAACTGCAGGAGCAGTCAGGCTTCGAGGCCATTTTTTAAATGATGCGGCTGCCCATATTAGACCCAAAACGCCAGTGGCAACAGCTTCGGCAGCTAGAGTTCGGCCGCTAAAGTGACCACCGATATTTGTCAGTTTATTGTCAACGAAGTATGTGTAAACATAGTAAGCTGCCCAGGCACCCAATAGCTCAGCAGCAACCAGCACGACTGTCTTTAATGTCGACAAACGTCTTGCTGTCCATAAACCTATGGCAATAGCCGGGTTTAAATAAGCACCGGACAAATCACCAAACATAAAGACCATGGCAATGGCCGTCAATCCGGCAATTAGAGCCACGAAAAATGGCACACCTATTGTTGAACGTTGCACGCTTAATACAAGCAGTGTTAAAAAGCCTGTACCCAGAAACTCAGCTACGACGGTAGCTATATTCCGTTTTCCTAACATTATTGTAACCTCCATTATGTAATTATGACCTTAGAATAACCTTAAATATTCTATTTGTAAAGAAAGTCGAGATAAAGGACAACAGTTTTTATGTCAACATTGACTTGGTATTTATATAATTTAGCGTCCCAATATTTCTCATTGTAATAGACATATTTACCCGCTATTGAAGTAATATATTTATATATAAAGAGGACTAATTATGTGGAAAGATTTTAAAAAATTTATTATGCGCGGTAACGTTGTCGACCTGGCTGTTGCCGTCTTAATCGGCACATCTTTTAACGGCATCGTAACGACGCTAACAAAAGATATGATCACACCGCTTATAACTTTAATTAGCGGCAATAGAACTAATTTCGCCAACTACTACTTTAAAATTAACGGCTCGACTTTTGCTTACGGTGAAGTTGTTAACGCCGTCATTTCATTTGTCTTAATTGCCGTCATTGTCTTCTTCCTAATAATCAAACCCATCAACTCACTAATAACACTTTCAAAAAGAAACAAGCCGATTGAGCCGACTGAAAAGCAGTGCCCGGAATGTTTAAGCAATGTACCGATTAAAGCAACAAGATGCGCTTTTTGTACAACTAAACTTAAGGCGAGGACTATCTAGGTGGTCTTTGGTGGCGGTGTTTTAAGGTAGCGACATGAAGCCTGACTTCATGGCGGTCAATCAATTCTTGGGCGTTAGCCAGGCTAATTTGATCCTTAGCTTCAGCTTTCATTGTTTTAGCTCTTTCAAGGGCTGCCTCGGCCTCGGCCAGGTTAATATCTTCAGCTTTATCCGCCTCGTCTACTAAAACTCGAAGAAAATTACCATTAACATCAATAACACCGCCGTTAGTAGCAAAGAATTCGCGGGCATAGTCCGGATCAGTCCGATTAAGCCTAACCATAATTACGCCATTAGTTACGACACTGAATAGAGGCATGTGCCGAGAAAGGACGCCTATCTGGCCATCGGCAGTCGGCAGGACAACCTCATAGACATCACCGTCAAATTTCGAACCAGTAATTGATATAAGCTGAAAGCGGAACATTATTTCTCTTTTAGGCTGGCCTTGACATCAGAAATCGGGCCTTTAAGATAAAAGGCACTCTCCGGCTTGTCATCATGCTTACCTTCTAATATTTCTTTAAAGCCTTGGATAGTATCAGTAAGTTTAACGTACTTCCCCTCATTATTAGTAAATTGCTCGGCAACATAAAATGGCTGAGATAAGAACCGCTGAATGCGTCTAGCCCGAGCGACAGTCTGCTTATCTTCCTCGGACAATTCTTCCATACCAAGGATAGCAATGATGTCCTGGAGGTCTTTATACCTCTGCAGTACTCTTTGGACTTCACGGGCGACCTTATAGTGATCCTGGCCAACTATTTCCGGGTTTAAGATGGTTGATGTCGAATCAAGCGGATCAACGGCCGGATAAATGCCAATCTCGGTTAGCGCCCGACTTAATACAATTGTTGAGTCAAGGTGAGCAAATGTAGTTGCTGGTGCCGGGTCAGTAAGGTCATCAGCCGGTACGTAAATAGCTTGTACGGATGTAATGGAACCTTCTTTAGTTGATGTAATACGTTCTTGAAGGGCGCCCATTTCCTGGGCTAAATTAGGCTGGTAACCAACAGCTGAAGGCAGTCTGCCAAGCAGGGCTGAGACTTCCGCGCCAGCCTGGGTGAATCTAAAGATGTTATCTATAAAAAGTAAGATATCGATACCTTTGTCTCTAAAGCCTTCAGCAATAGTCAGACCAGAAAGACCGACCCGAAGCCTAGCGCCTGGTGGTTCGTTCATCTGACCGAAGACTAGTGAAGTGTTTTTGAGAACTCCGGATTCTTCCATTTCACCGTATAGATCATTACCTTCACGGGTTCTTTCACCAACGCCGGCAAAAACAGAATAGCCGGAGTGGAACTTAGCGATGTTATTTATTAGCTCTTGGACTAAAACTGTCTTACCAACACCGGCACCGCCAAAAAGTCCGGCCTTACCACCCTTTGTAATAGGGCAGATTAAATCAATAACCTTAATACCAGTTTCCAGTATTTCAACTTTTCCGGACTGATCAATTAAGATGGGCGGTTCACGGTGAATAGGCGCGAATTGCTTAAAGCTGCCGCCTTTTTTGTCTATCGGCTGACCGGTTACATTAAACATCCGTCCTAAAGTTTCATTACCAATCGGCATAGAAATACCCTTACCGGTATCAGTTACTTCAACTCCCCTTTTAAGTCCATCGGTTGAACCTAAGGCGATCGCTCTAACTGAAGATTCACTAAGATGCTGGGCGACTTCTAGTGTCAGTTTTTGACCATTTAATTCCAGCTCCAGGGCATTAAAGATTGCCGGCAACTTATCTTCCGGAAATTCAACATCAACAACCACGCTAACGATCTGGCTGACTCGTCCTTTATCTTTTCTTTCTGCTATTGCCGCCATATATCCTCCTATTGTCCCTTTAAAGCTTCAACCCCACCGCTAATTTCAGCCAGCTCTTGGGTAATACCGGCCTGCCTAGCAGAGTTAAGTTCAAGCGTGTAATCATCTATTAAGTCTTTAGCGTTATCCGTAGCATTCTTCATCGCCACCATCCTCATGGCATGTTCGCTAGCCAGTGACTCTAAAACTGCCTGCCATATTTCCGCCTCAATTAAACGGGTAGCCACCTGATCGACAACCGTTTCAACATCCGGCTCAAAGTTAGATAAGGTAGGCAGGTTGTCGTCGCCCTCTAGTTTATGTGCTGGCAGCAGCGCCATCTCGTTTGTTTTTTGGGAAATTGTTGATTTAAAGACGGTATATATAAGCACTACTTCATCGAATGACTTGTCCCTGTACCCCTCAATGACGGTGTTTAGAAGCGGCCGGACATCATTGGCGGTTGGGTGATCACCAAACGAGGGATAAACGGCCAGCAGTTCGGCTTCTCTAATTCGTCTAACGAACTGAGCGCCTTTGTTGCCGACAGCGATAACTTGGTTGGTAGGCTTATTATCAGACAAAGAAGCAGTCAAGAGCTTAAGGACGTTGGAGTTATATGCTCCGGCCAGCCCGCTATTTGAGGTAATAACAATATACAGTCTCTTTTTAACTTCACGCTTAATAAATAAAGGCTGGCTTTCAACTTCCTTAATATTGCTTAAACGGATAATCAGCTCCCGAGCTAGATTGCTATATGCCTTAGATTGTTTAGCATAATCCTCGGCCCGTCTAAGTTTAGAGGCCGACGCCAACTCCATAGCCTTAGTAATCTGGCGGGTATTTTTAATAGACGAGATCCGTCTTTTAAGGGCTATGGTAGATGTCATTTACTTGTCTTACCGCCTTTTGACGGCACAGCTTTCTCTTGATAGCTATTAGCAACCATCTCAGCGGTTTTTTGGATTACCGCGTTATCGCTATCGCTAACTTTGTCACCGCCGTTTACTCTCTCAGTAATTTTGGGGTACTTCTTGGCAAGCTCATCAAGTAAGTTCTCACAGGCTAGGGCAATCTTATCTATTGGTACGCTGTCAAAAGTGCCTTTGTTGGCGGCATAAAGCAGGGCATACATCTGCCAAACAGAATAAGGACTAAACTGCGGCTGCTTTAAAAGCTCGGTTATTCTTTGGCCGTGTTCAATGATCTGCCTGGTCTCTGCGTCAAGGTCTGTAGAGAATTGCGAGAAGGTGGCTAGCTCTCTAAACTGAGCCAGGGCTAGTTTTAGACCACCGCCAACGTCTTTAATAGCTTTAGCCTGGGCCTTACCGCCGACGCGGGAAACAGACAGGCCAACTGAAATGGCCGGTCTAATACCCTGGTAGAAAAGACTTGTTTCAAGGAATATCTGACCATCGGTAATAGAAATAACGTTAGTTGGGATATAAGCACTAATATCCCCAGCCTGGGTTTCAATGATCGGCAGGGCAGTCAAGGAACCGGCGCCAAGTTCATCGTTCAATTTAGCAGCCCTTTCCAGCAGGCGTGAGTGAAGATAGAAAACATCGCCCGGATAAGCTTCCCGGCCTGGCGGACGCCTAAGAAGAAGCGACATCTGCCTATAGGCAGCAGCGTGTTTAGACAAGTCATCATAAATAATGAGAGCGTGACCATTATTGTCTCTAAAGTATTCAGCCATAGCACAGCCGGCATATGGAGCCAGGTAGAGTAAAGCAGCCGGGTCAGCCGGAGAAGTGGCCACAATTATGGTCTGTTCCATAACACCTTCACGCCTTAATCTTTCCTGGAGGGCAGCAATCTTAGAAAGCTTTTGACCAATGGCGACGTAGACGTTAATAACACCCGTTTTTTGTTTGGCTTGGCTAACCATTGTGTCAACAGCAATAGCTGTTTTACCGGTTTGACGGTCACCAATAATTAACTCTCTCTGGCCCTTACCTATGGGCACCATGGCGTCAATAGCAATAAGACCGGTCATTATCGGCTCATGAACACGTTTTCGGTCTAGAACGCCCGGGGCTGTTCTTTCAACTCGGGAATGCTGCTTGGCCTTAACTTGTTCACCGCCGTCTAGCGGATTGCCCAACGGATCAACTACTCGGCCAATTAATTCGGGTCCAACCGGTACTTCAAGCACCTTGCCGACTAGACGGGCACTGTCGCCAGCCTTAATATCCAGTTCGCTGCCAAGAAGTACGGCACCAATTTCATCTTCGCCTAAGTTAAGGGCAAAGGCCGTTACTTTTTGACCGCTTGATGATTCAATTTCAATCATTTCGTTATAGCCACACTTAGATAATCCGTAAATCCAAGCAATACCATCACCGATTCTAGCAACGACACCGACTTCCTCTATGGCCGGCCTAGTCTTTAGCTCTTCAATAGCCTTTCTAATATCTTGGGATAAATCTCGAATAGATACGTCTGCCACTATTTTATTCCTCCATTAATTGTCAATGTCTTTAGTTTGTTCAGCTTTGCCCTAACAGATAAATCTAGTCTTTGGTTGACAATATCCAGTCTTACGCCGCCAATTACATAAGGGTCTAGCTTATGGTTGATAACAATCCTTTTGGCATTCGGCCTAACAGTTTTAATAAGGCTATGAAGCGACTTTTCTACCTTAGGCTCAAGTTCATGGGCGACTACGGCCGTTGATTCAATAAATCCTTTTTTGGCTCTTAATTTAATGACGTCACGCATGATTAAATCAAGCTCTTTAGATCTTTCTTCGTCTAATAAATAGGCGGCTATTTCACCGGATAAACTCTTCAAGCTTTGACCATGGTCTAGTCTCCTAGCAATAATTTCAGCGATTCGTTTACGTTTAGGCTTCATCTTTAGCCCGTCCCGAAAGTGCCCGTGATACAAGGGCGGCATCTTTCTTAGCGTCAATCTTCTCACCGGCAATAACTTCAGTGGCATCAGAGACAAGACTAATAATTTCACCTTCTAATGATCTTTTAGCCCGGACCATCTCCTGCTTAGTCTGTTCTTTAGCTTCACTTAGGATGAACTCCGCTTTAGCAGCTGCTTCACCTTGAGCATTTTGAACAGTCTCTCTAGCCGTGTCAGCGGCGGAAGAGATAATATCGTCTGCTTCAGCTCTAGCTTTAGCTACTTCTTTAGCCAGCTTATCTTCCAGGGATTGTTTTTCTTTTTGCATTTCTTCACCCAGACCAACACCTTTAGTAATGAGATCACGTCTCTCATTTAATCTCTTTAGGATTGGTCCAAAGGCCCATTTCCTAAGAACTAAATAAGCCAAGATGAAAGTAATAAGCTGGATAAAAAAAGAAGATAAACTAAAACCAAGCGCGCCAATGCCGCTGGAACTAGTCCCCATAATCTGTATCCCCGGTAAAATCAAAATTTCTCCCTTATTTGACGATGAATATTGAAGCGAATGCCAGCAAGCCGAACAGCTCGACAATAGCCACGAAAATTAAAGCCTGACCTAAGAACTTAGCGGCTTCGGGGTTCCTGCCAACAGCTTGAAGGTAGTTACCGCCAATCAAACCAATACCCACGCCCGGGCCAATAAATCCACCGCCAATCATCAGACCTTTACCGATAATGGCAGTATTAACTGCGTCTGCAAATGTCATTTGCTTATACTCCTTACCTCATTAAATTTATTTATCATACGTTTTCCTCCGTCAACTGGCCCATTGTTTCAGGAACTTCTTCCTCCGTCAAGTTGTCAGTATCATGAGCTAGGGAATGGTTTACAGCCACCGCCAAGTACATGGTGGCTAGTATTGTAAAAATATAGGCCTGAAGGGCACAAATAAATATCTCAATTAAAAGGAAGGGCAAAGCAGTGATCGGCGCCAGCACATGGCCTAAATAAGAAAAGACGGCAATTATAATCTCGCCAATAGCCACATTTAAGAAAAGTCGAAGCGATAGGCTAATAACCCTCGTTAAGTCGGTTATCATCTCCAGAAAACCGATAACGAAAAAAAGCGGGTTTTTCGGGTTACCGACAAAGAAGTGTCTCATATATTTCTTAACACCACCGGATTCACGAATGGACGCCACATAAACAATAATCATGGTAACGATACCCATGGCCAGCGTAGCGCTTAAATCAGCGGTAAATGGTCTAAACAGAGGGTAGTGATTAGACTGTATACCTTCACCAACAATCGGCAGTAGTCCCAGCCAGTTATTGAGCAGAATAAAAAAGAAAATGGTAACAAAGTACGGCGTGTATTTTTTGGCTGTCTTTTTATTCTCAAATGCACCCTCGACCATATTACGGATAAATTCAACAGTAACTTCAACTAGCTGAATCAGGCCCCCTTTAGGCTTAACACTGATCCGTCTGGCAACCAGCACTAAAGCAATAATAATGGCAATGGCGCATATCCAGCCATAAAGAACGGAGTTAGTAATACTAACACCGCCAATAGTTATAACGCTTCCAGGAGCAATGTGGACTATCGGACCACTTGAAGCCAGCAGCCTAGCGAGCATTCTTCTTCCCCCTCAATCCCTTCAACATCTCAGATGTTAATTTATTGGCTTCCTGATAACTCTGGTAAACAACTAGAACAGCTAAAACAAGAGCTAAGACTAAACCAATGATTAGATAAAGTGCTCCCACCTTATAATGATCATCCAGAAGAGCGCCAATTACTATTGGAATTATAACAACTATAGCCAGCCTCCAGGACATATCTAGCGCTGTCGATATAAATACCGAAGAGGCATTAAAATTACTCGCCACCGTTCTAGATTTATCTTTATGGCTAGGCGAGGGCGTCATCTTCGGCGCATTCGTCTGCTTCATCTCTTAAATTGTAGCATTTGTGATATCTATCACGCAATCATAAATACAGAGTAATTTAATAATTAGTTCGACATCTTTAACATGCTAAAATATAGCTTATGAGTTCAAAAGTAATAATCTACAGTGCTACCTGGTGCGGCTTCTGTCACGCTACTAAAGAATATTTAGACAAATTAGGTGTTAAATACGAGGATCATGATATCGATCATGAACCAAAAGCAGCTGAAGAAGCAGTCGCTAAAAGCGGCCAAAGAGCCATCCCTGTTATAGACATTGAAGGTGATATTATAGTTGGCTTTGATAAACCAAAAATAGACGCCTCACTTAAAACCCACAAAATACTAGCCGAGACTTAGATTTTCTTCTAAAGATTTCCTTGTGATATTTCAAACATCAAGAGTGTATTGATTCTAACTGATCAACTTTCTTACCCCTGATTTAATAAAAGCACACATTGTATACCGAAGGGAAAGTAATGCCAGGGACAATCGAAGCAGGGTCAAGCCTAGATGAGGACGTAATAAGGTTGGCTGAGGCTATAGTAAACGTTCAGCCAGAAAATAATGTCGTTGCCCTATGGAAAAGTGACAGTGATTTTCCTGGCAATATGCTGTGGCACCGAATAAAAAAATCTGAACAAGTTACGAAAGATGGCATAGAACACAGCAGAGAGTTAGCGAAACTTGCAGGCCAATTAGACAAACTTAAAGAAAAAGCCATGGCTGCTTTTGGAGATCGTGCCCAAGCAATCCAGGTTGAGATAGCCGAAATAGAGCAAAAACGCGATGAAGTATGGACGCAAGTAAAGCTCAGTAAAGAAGATGACAGCCCTGAACGTTTACTAGCTGAATTAATGGGACGACGGGGTGTAATTAGTCATGAAGAAGAAGTAGGTACTATAGCAACTTTGGCCGTAGTTCGGCGTGAATTTGATGCTTTAAATCCCGAAACTCGCTCAGATTACACCCATTTCCTGGGTGGTCTAGTACTAACGGAGGTTAAAAATATGGAAGGTGAAGCTGATGACTTTTATCAGCCTGACCTTTTTGAAACAAGCTTTGCAAGGCTAAGACAATTTACGGGCTATGTACTAACTGAAGCTGGTATTGATGCTACAAGCTTGCAAGCAGCCTAATAATACGACAGACTAAGATTAATGGCATTTGAGGATTTTAAGACAAAAGAATCTGTTATTATCGTCTACACCGGTGAAGGTAAGGGTAAAACCAGCGCTTCACTGGGGCTTATGGTCCGTGCTCTAGGCAACCGTCAAAAAGTCGCTTTCATCCAGTTTATTAAGCACTGGAGCGTTAGCGAGCATGTCTTCATTAAGGATGTCCAAGGATTATATAAAGATCGGCTGTACTTTTATAAAGGTGGTAAAGGCTTTTATAAAGCAGGTGATCTAAGCTCTAAAGACGTAACAATTGCACAGCATAAAAAAGCCGCTCAAGAAACATTAGACCAAGCCCTAAAAGCCAGCCAAAGTGGCAACTATGATCTAGTTATCTGCGATGAAATAAACAACGCCGTTCATGACGGGCTAATAACGGTAAAAGATCTAAAGAAATTAATAACCTTTAAAAACCCGAAGACCAGTCTTTGCTTAACAGGCCGTAGCTTCCCATCTAAACTTAATGATTTAGCCGACATAATCACCTCTATGGATAAAATAAAGCATCATTTTGATAATAAATTTCTAGCCAACAAAGGTATTGATTATTAGGCATAATTGTTTTACTATATAGTAAAAGGAAATGATTTATGCCTTATCCCGAATCACCTGCTGATTACGCAGGAGGAACCGGCAACGTTGTCGCTTTCCTTAACGGATCGAGTTCTAATTATAATCAACAGCTTCGTTCAACGGCCTTAGAGCTTTTGTGTTACTTCGAAGATAAGTTCAAAGTGATTCGACCAGAGAATACTTATGAATTAACGAAAGAAAAAATAGCCAACACAATAAAGCTCGGTGACATAATTGTCAGTGGAGGAGGTGATGGCACATATTCATTCTTAATTAACACCTTACTGACTTATGGAGGATTGAGTAAAGACGTTAGGCATACTCCGGTTATCTCGACTTATGGCGGTAATGCCAATATGATTGCTCATGAACTAACTCCGAGCGACTCAACTGAACGCCCTTCGTTAATAGACGTATTTAACCATGGTAGGGTAGTTGACATCTTCCCCTTAAAAACAACAATTACCGATGGGGATAAGATTGAAAAGGAAATATCGCGTTTTGCTATTGCTTTTTTCGGTCTTGGAATGACAGGTCTTGGAGCCTTGGAATTAGAATATGTCAGAGGTGATCCAAGACGAGAAAGCCAAAATACAAGAAAATATATTGATTACCTGGCAGGTTTTAGGGGAGTTAAAGCCGGACGTAAAGTTCCATTTAGCCTGACATCTAAAATTATCGACGGCGGAAGTAATTCGGAACAAAGCACGAAGTACGACCAGGTATATGAAGCTAGCGTTATTAATGGCAGCAGAATGGCTAGATTTGGCCGTTTCCCATCAAAATTAACCCAGAGGGAGTTCTTCGAGATGATTATTGATAACAAAGCATGGCTCAGTATTTTTATAAATGCTGCAAGGATGAGACTGGGAAGAATACCTGGGCTGATGTTTGCTGATGGCGACCCTACGCTAGTGCTAGACTATCATGCATTAGACCAGAGTAGGCAATTAAGGGGTCAGATTGATGGTGAACCACTCATACTGCCAGTAAATGGCACAATTGAAGTACGAAGATACAGCAAGTACTTTAGGGGTGTAGCATATAAAAACGAGAACGAGTGATAGTTAACTATCTAATGTCCTGACATTTCTTGATCAGCTGGCTATATCGCTTAGCGCTAGGGCGGATTGTTCTTTTTAATGTCTTTCGGTCAACGGCAATTAAACCAAACTTAGGCCAAAAGCCTTCGCTCCATTCGTAGTTGTCCAGTAGCGACCAGTAGAAATATCCCCGTACATCAGCACCGTTAGCACGTGAGCGCATTAATGCCTTAAGGTGATCAGAGATATATTGGCTTCTTTGATCATCGTCAGCATCAGGAATACCGTTTTCACAAATATAGATAGGAAGGTCATACTTCTTTACTTTTTGGGTAACGCTATATATTCCTTCAGGATAAATGCCCCAGCCCATATCATTCCTGGGATCAATACCATTCCACTTGACGCCCCAATTAGCCGGATTACTAAAACCAGACTTTATGACCATCCGCATATAGTAAGTAACACCAATAAAGTCCATGTCCTTCTTAAGTCTGTTAATCAGATAACCGTCTGGAATATAGCCAACTATCTTTTTAGTAATAATGCTTATTGGATCATGTCTGCCTAGCTGATAGTCTATTAAAGCATGAGCCATGCCGACCTGAGCCTTGGGATTAGACTTTTTAATAACCCGTTGAACTTGTTTATGAATCTTAACTAAATTACGAAGGTAGGCAAAGCCCTTTGGCATATCCATCGAGATTATTGGCCATTCAGGCCAGGCACCGCCTCCTAAGTACCGCATTATAAGATAGCTTCCCGGCTCGTTAATGCTGATCCAATATTTAACTTCTGGTCCTAATTTTTCAGCAACTACTCTAGCGTACTCAGTAAAACGCCCAACAACTTCTTTGCCGTGCCAGCCGCCATGGTCTTCCAGCCAGACAGGATCAGTAAAATGATGAAGGCTAACCATTGGCTCAATGCCTCGTCTCCTTAAAGCTTTGATCATTTGAGCATAGTGTTCAAGAGCAGCTTGATCATATTTACCCGGCTGCGGTTCAATTCTCGACCACTCAATTGAAAACCTATACGAGTTAAGGCCTAAATCCTTAATAAGATCAAAGTCTTCCTCGTACCGGTTGTAGTGATTATCAGCAATGCCTGAGATGTAGTTTTTGGGATCAGTTGCCTCATCTTTAATGGCAGTCCAATCTGGCACCTCATTTTTTAGTCTTGCCTCAGCTTTTGAGGCTAAGTCTTGAGCAACACTAGCTTCCCAAACACTCCAGTTATTGTGCTGATTACCCTCGACCTGGTGAGCAGAAGTTGCTGCTCCCCATAAAAAATCTTTAGGCAAGTGGCTGTCCGCGTCTGACTTTGGTTGTGGCATGAAATGTCTCCAGTGGCTTATTAATAATTAGGCGAGCATGAGCGTTAAGTGATGCTAGTGAAATAAAAGCAATTAAGGCTATCGGCTCTAAAAACCATTGTAATATCATGAAAATATTCTTAAATCGGCTATAACGATCAGGCCTGGGCGGTAAATTAACTAAATTGGCAACTGCCGGGAAGATAAAACCAATTAAAGTTAGCAGTTGCAGACCGCTAATTATATAAGGCAGTCTATTAACAAGCAGCAAGTGGTGGGGGTTGGGTGAAAGAAGCAGTGGCAGCCAGCAGCCGATAGATAAAATAATGGGGGCAGTTGACCAGGCAATATAATCATCAAATTGACGAACAATATGAATCAGCCTATTGCCAAGAGGAATACTTTTGTCCCGCCACGCCTGACGCAGCAGCCACGGCGTATCGGCGACACCCCAGGCCCATCGTCTTAATTGTCTGAACTGATCCGACAACGTTTTAAGGTAACCATTACTTAAAACGGCATCTTGATAAATTGGCAGCCAGACCGGCAGGGCCATATGATTACCCTTAAAGTTAAAGTAACCGCGCCAGTACTGATGACCATCCTCGACAACCGTCTCAACGTTCCAATAATTTATATCCTCCAGCGTCTTAAGGCTTTGAGCATAAGCCGAAAATAGCCTTAACCGCTTTGGCGCCATTGACCAGATCATAAACCAAAAGCTGCTATCAGCGGCAATAACCCTGACAAGAGCCGGAACATCCCAGATATTGTTAGTGAAAAACGGTATCGGCTGATAGGAGCGCATGGTTCTATCGGCCGCCATAGCATAAGTCCAAGACAATGCGGCTAAGTACTGAGGATGAGGCCAGGCATCAGCATCTAAGGTGGTTACCAGGATATTTTGGGGCTTTATCCTTTCCCGATGACAGTAAGCAGATATGTATTTAGCAGCATAGGTAATATTGCCGGCCTTCGCTTTAACTTCGCCGCTAATATTATCCGGATGTTTAACCCCTTTTATTAGTTTGACCCTCCCTTGGTATTTAGAGGCAAGCTTATCAATATATCCCTCAACCTCAATCCCGCCGCGTTCTTCATAGGCTAGGATTAAGATAATTTTCTGGGCATCGTAATGACTAGCGATAATGCCTTTAATGGTTGATTCAACAATTTCTTTTGATTCGTTATATACGGCTATAATAACTGCCTGATAAATATCCTCTGGATCAAGTCTATCTTCCTGCTTAACGCCGCTTAAAAGAAGCTTCTGATACCATTTTTCAGCCCTGATCCGCCAAAAGCTACTAGACTTAATCATCTTTAAGGGCTTTTTAATATCTTCCAGCTTAGATTGCCAATCTAACATCTTAGATAGGCGTAAATAGTAAAAACTTGCAGCCAACCTGTAGGTATAGGCAATCAATCTAACCAACCAGGCAACGGCATAGATAATTAAAATAATTGCTGCTACCTCAATGTCGTAACGGCTTAAAATTACTATTAAAGCCAAGAAAACAAAGGGCAGTAGGCCAACGCTAATTTCTAAAAGCCGCTGATAAATATCATGCGGCTGACGATTAGGCACATTTATAGACAAACTACTTTTATCATCCATAATTACTCAACATTATACTTTAGAGTCAGCTAACTCTCTGATATAACTATAGTTAACTCCAATGAAAACATTTTCCCTAAAAAAACTAAAGATATGCTTATTAAAACTACTTAAGTACCTGATCCATTTCCCCGGTAACTACTGGCGTAAAGGCCCCTGGCATAAGGTTAAGATGATATTTGTTATCTTAATTCTTCTAACTCTAGGCACAATGTACGGTATTGCTAGGTGGTATATCTATAGCCAATCAAGCACACCGCTTCAGATGGGCGTCAGCTTCAGCCCATATTATGCCCAGAGTCTAGATCTTAACCCTGAACAAACCATGCAGGCTCTTATAGACATCGGCGTTAAACAATTCAGACTAGACAGCTATTGGAGCTACATGGAGCCGACTGACGGCCACTATAATTTTAGTACCTTAGATTGGCAGTTTAAGATGGCCGAGAAGGCTCACGTAAAAGTAATATTAGTAGTTGGTTTAAGACAGCCCCGCTGGCCGGAGTGCTACATGCCTAGCTGGGCAGCAAACGAACCAGAAGGTGTCTGGCAGTCTCAGTTAGAAAACTTCATGACCGCTGTAGTTAATAGGTACAAGAACTCCTCAAGCCTGGAAAGCTACCAGCTGGAAAATGAATACTTCCTAAAAGGTTTTGGCGATTGCACCAATTTCAGCCGAAGCCGTTTAATTAGCGAATATAATCTGGTTAAGAAACTAGACCCAAGTCACCAGATAATTTTAGGCAGGAGCAATAATGCGATCGGCTTCCCGACTGGCCAGCCGACACCAGATGAATTTAGTATCTCGGTATATAAAAGGGTATGGGACGGCAGCGTAACCCATAGATACATCGAGTATCCATATCCAGCTTGGTACTACGCCTTCATTGCCGGCGTCCAAGAGATATTCTTCCACCGCAATATGGTCATTGGCGAGCTGCAAGCTGAAGCTTGGCCACCTAATGGTCAGGCTATAACCAAGACGTCTTTAGCCGAACAAAATAGGTCAATCGATGCCACCCGCCTTATTGACCGCTTTAAATACGGCAAAGCAACAGGTATGAGAGATACACTTCTCTGGGGAGCAGAATACTGGTATTACCGCAGTGAAGTACTCCACGATCCATCACTTTGGAATGTCGCTAAACAGGAGTTTAAGGGATCATTAGGTTAAAATAACTGTATGGCTAAAAAAGCTAAAGTCCAAACCAAGCGGATATCCAACCGTCGTGCCAGATTCGACTACGAACTAGGCGATAGTTTAGTTGTAGGCCTGGAACTATCTGGAGCTGAAGTAAAAAACCTTAGAATGGGCCATGGCCAACTAAGAGGAGCCTACGTAACAGTTAAAGATAACCAGCTGTTTTTAATTAACGCCACAGTTGCTGGAAACAGTGGCATACCGATAGATGAATCAGATCAAACAAGACCCCGCAAGCTGTTAGCTAAAAGAAGGGAAATAAATGCTCTGATTGAAGCCAAAACCCAAGGAAGAACAATAGTACCGCTAGAAATACTAACCGGTTCGCGGTTCATTAAGCTCAAAATTGCTGTCGGTAAAGGGAAAAAACGTTACGATAAACGTCAAATTATCAAACAACGTGAATCACAGCGTCTTGCAAACTCCTTCATAAAGTATCGCCACCAGCATTAACCTCAGGTGATCCTGGTGATTCTCTTATGGTATACTAACAACGGTCAATGAGACATATCTCAGGAGTTTAGTAATTTATGCGCGTGGCAATGATAGCACCGCCTTGGTTAGCTGTTCCACCGACAGGCTATGGTGGAATTGAGAATGTTATAGCCGCATTAGTACCGGAACTACTGAAACTGGGTGTCAACGTTGAACTCTTCACGACTGGTGATGCAAGAGTTAAGGCCACTAAAAAACACTGGCTGTATCCTAACGGCCAGTATGATCAAATCCACAAGCCGCAGTATGATTCAATGCCTATTAGTTTGGCCCACCTAATGTTTGCCCTTAATACAATTGAGGATGACGGCTCTTTTGACATTATTCACGACCATAACGGCTTCTTAGGGCCAGCTGTTTTAAATTATGCCTGCAGCAAGCTGCCGCCGGCTATTCACACACTACACGGTCCACCGTTTACAACGCCTGATAGGCTTGAGTTGGGCCTACCAGATAATTTGCCGATGTGGCGACAGTTTAGGGAATCTGGCAGATTTTTCTTCGTCGGTATATCCAAGGCTTTAAGCAAGTCTGTGCCGACAAACTTAAAGAAATTAATGCTCCCCGCAGTTTATAACGCAGTTGACGTCAAACAATTCCCGTTCGTCGATAAAAAAGACGACTACTTCATTACTTTAGCTAGATTTCACCCCGATAAAGGTCAAGACATAGCGGTACGAGCCTGCCGTGAGCTTGGCTATCAACTTAAAATGGCTGGTGGCGTTGGCAGCATCACGAAACATGCAGATTTAATGCTGGAAATTGGTAATCCTCTAAGCAATTATCGAAGCCTGCTTGATTTTCGTTACTTCAGTGATCAAATTTTTCCCTACTTGCTCGATGATAAGATCGAATATGTCGGAGAAGTAAGCGGTAAATACAAGCTCGAGTTCATAAGTCATGCCAAAGCACTGTTGTTTCCTATTCAATGGAACGAACCATTTGGCATGGCGCCAATCGAAGCATTAGCTTGCGGCACTCCAGTAGTAGCTATGTCACGGGGTGCTTTACCAGAAATCATCGAACATGGAGTTAATGGATTTTTAGCTAGTAACGAGAAGGAATTCAAGCATTATATGACCCTTGTTGATGAAATTGACCCAGCAAAATGCCGTGAATCGGTTAAACGAAACTTCTCAGCGTCAATAATGGCCAAAAATTATCTTGAACGCTACCAAACCGTCTTACGAAAAAAATCTCCATAACTAGCTTATTACGCCGCGTTTGATAGAATTTCGTCTTCAAAGTTTTGGCTGCTATCTGTTTGAACATCAGGCTGAGCACTGCTTGAGCGCTTGCCATTCTGAAGTTTAATGCTTAGGATTGCCGCAACGCTCCAGGCTTGAATGTCTTGCGGTGGCTGTTCGACAACGTTTAACCTTTTATAACGACGATCATAAACTACCACCCTGGTTGTATTTAGGCGATGCTCAAGATCATTATCTCCCCTTAGGTATTCCGGGAAACGTCTGGTAATTTGGGCGTCATCGAGTAGTTTTGTGGCAACATAATCCGCTAAACGATCGTAACCATGGGAAACTAAACCCTGGGCTATTAGATAGTTGTTCCAGATCCAGACACTGCCATTGTGATAGGCGCCTGGGCGATATCTAACCTCGTCGCTTGCCAGTGAACGAATGCCGTTAAGCCCCATCATTTCAGGAGAGAATAGTTGACGGACAGTAGCTTCGCGACGGCGAGATATTTCCTGATCATCGCCCTCTAATAAGCGTGAATGAAGCAAATGCCCCATGTCTGAAGTACGTATCTTCAACTGGCGTAAATTACCACTTTGATCCCTATCCGTACCAAGGACAAAATAGCCACCTTTTTCATCCGACCAGAAAATGTCCATAATCTGCCGTCTAAGCCTCTCGGCTCTAGCACGTAGATCTTCAACTCGACCAGGATCATGAAGATAAGATTCATAAATATCGGCGGCGTCGAGCAAAGCGTCATAGGCTACTCTTTGAACATCCACAGAAGCAACACCCTGACTATGGTCAGCTATTTCGCCGTCAGTGTGAAAGTAGCTGTCCCAGGAATCCCGCCAGACTTGATTTTCGATTCCCATCGGGTTAACATGCTTGAACTCAATTAGCCCCTCTTTGTTGGCATCGAGTCTCATAAACATCCAATTTATTGCCGCATCAAAAGCATCCCGCATACTGTGCGTTTGATTGTCACGCCCAAGATACGACATATTTTGCAAAAATTCTTGACCATCAGCAGTCTTGCGGCAATATTGGCTAAGCGTTCGCACAAATTCGGGTGTTGTATCGACGGCACCATAGTACGGCCAGCCCCAGCCCAGCTCATTAGTAAGTTGTCGGGCTCTTGAGTCGACTACAGGATCACGAACTTCATGCGGGATTCGTCCCGGTTCTTCTTCGCGCTCCGTGTTGTATTCAACGCCTTGTTTTTCAGCTAAGGCTACTAATGTACTGCGAGCTAGCTCAGGATAACGATCAATTAAATCAGAAACAACGCGCAGTGAATCCCGCCCAAATACCGCTTCATAGACATGGAAGTTAGGGTCGTCCTCGTGGCTGCTTAACGGCAGGGCGGCCAGGACTGGCCTTTTACCGATATCTCTTTCACTACTGGCTTGATCAAGCCGCTCAAGTTCAAGAATGCCAGAAGGCAATCGATCAGGCAAAACATCAACAACGACAGTACTAGATACTAGATCTTCATCTGCAAGTAAATTGCTATAAGCAGCAGTTTGTTCTGGATTATCCATTCACCTTATAATAGCTCGCCAATAAGTAATAAAAAAGCTTACGCCTTTTTAGGTTAGCGGTTAACTACAGACCGCCAAGTTTATTAAGAATATCTATAAGAGCGCTAGGCGAGGAAAGCCTGTATTGCGATCTCGAAGGGCCCGTGCCAACTTTGAATGAATAAGAAATTGAAGGTAAGACTGAAAACAAGTTTTCGTCTGTTAAATCGTCACCAGCAGCTAGGATGAAGTCAAAGGCTTTATCGGTAGTCCAAGTAAGCGCGGCGCTGCCTTTGGCAATACCTGCCGGCATAACTTCTATGACTTTGCTGCCGGACAGTATTTCTAACCCATATTGATTGGCAATTTTTCCTAGCGAACTCTTAAGATTTTTACAGACTTTGGTGGAAGCCTTGGGATCAGATAACCGATAGTGCCAGCAGACGGCAATTTCTTTAAATTCAATGAATGAACCTGGCAGCTGCTGAACCGATCGGGACATTGCCCTTATGATGATTGGCCGCCAATCATCCGTATTCGTATTGGTGGCCTGCTGCCAAACGTCTTGTCTTGGCTTTATAAATAAGCCGTGCTCGGCTATCAGGCTAATAGGCAGATTGCCAAACCAGGCTTCCAGCGTCTTTCTGTCACGCCCGCTAATAATAACAACTTCATTCCTAGGATCATTAGCCAGACTTTGTAAAGTTTTAATTAGCAGGTGCGTCGGTTTAGCTTCGACTGGCGTTGGGGCAATATTAACCAAAGTCCCATCATAATCTAATAAGAATAACCGCCGCTTAGCTTGGTTATAGGCACTGACTATTGAATCCATTGTTAGTTATATAATAGGGGAGTAAGAAGTTTGAGACAATCCAAAAGAAAGGTATTTACCATACCCATGTCTTCTAATTTATTTCTTGTTGCTAACCGTTTACCTATTAATCTGACTGCCAGTAAACGCGGCGTAAGCATTCATAAAAGTCCTGGCGGCATGGCTAGCGCACTGCTACCGCTGCTTAAAAACACTTCAACTATCTGGCTAGGCTATAGCGGCCTAGAGGAAACGTTGACAGAAGACAATTTAAAGCAGCTGGGGATATCGTCTCAGCTCAGGCCGGTAGCTATTAAAGCTGATCTTTATAGGCGCTATTACTATAACTTTGCCAATGGTATTTTATGGCCGGCTTTTCACGGTTTTCAACCACGTCAACGCTTTACAGAAGCTGATTGGCGGGCCACTTTAGCAGTCTGTAACAAATTTGCTGACAATATTATGTCGAACATTAATCCTGAGGATCGTCTTTGGATACATGATTTTCATCTGTTTATGTTGCCAGCTATTTTACGAGGTCGTGGACTAACCAATCGGATCGGCTTTTTCCTGCACATTCCGTTCGCTAAACCCGACTGGCTTAAAAAAGTTCCTCATCACCAGGACATTCTGAATAGTTTAAGTACGGTTGATCTTTTAGGTGTCCAGACAGGGCGGGACGCTAGGCAGGCCCAAAACTGCTTTAAAATATTGGCACCAGATTTAACGCCTCCTCAAATTGGCGCTTTTCCAATCGGGGTTGACTATAAAAAATATTCTGAGGCATATTTAATGCCATCAGTTCAGGCTCATCTCCAGCGAATCAAACGACAGTTATCTGGCAAATTTGTCATTTTATCGGCGTCTAGACTAGATTACACAAAGGGTATAATGGAGCAGCTCGCAGCCATCGAAACACTGTTATCTAAACCAGCTTCAGCTTTACCAATTAAATACAAACTAATAGTGGCACCGTCCCGCGAGGTTCTGGGTGAGTATTCCGATCTAAGTAAAGCAATTGAAAGTAAAGTTACCGAGATCAATCGGCATTTCGGTTCATCCTCCGATCAACCGATTGACTATGACTATCGGACTATAGGCTTTGAGGAGCTTTGTGCTTGGTACAGTTACGCTGACGTTTTACTTGACACACCGCTCATTGACGGCATGAACTTAGTGGCTAAAGAATACATCGCTGCTCAACATGATAAGCCTGGTGTTGTCATTTTAGGTAAAAAAGCTGGTGCCTCAGCCCAGCTTAAATCGTCTTTACTAGTCAATCCAGCGCGCACCGAAGACATTGTGGCTGCGCTTCAGCAAGCGATAATAATGCCAAAGACCGCACGGCAGCAACGGCTTCAGGCTTTGCTCCTTAATGTAAGCTCTGAGGATATATTTAGTTGGTACGCTAGTTTTGACAAGATGTTACATGCAAAAGACCAAATGACTTTATAGAGATTCAGACTCAAGGCTTGAATGATGTGTAAGTTCAAACACATATTAGACTCTGCCGACTAACTAAGCAGGGTCTTTTTAGGTGCAGCAAGTATATCTAGACGCATACTGGGTGGGTTATGCTCGTAAGGCTATGAATAACTTACAAGACATAACCCAACATAAAGATTACCAAACAATTAAGTACCGGCTAAATATTATCTGTTTCTATGACGACTATGGATCCGAAGCTACTAGACGAGCTTTTAATGTCTCCAGGGCTACTGTCTTTAACTGGAAGAAACGCTTGAGCGCCGGTAACGGCCAGCTCAGTGCTCTAGCGCCATATACCAGGCGGCCTAAGGCTTACCGGACAGGCCAGGATCTAGCTTGGCATAGACAGCAGATTCTTAAACTAAGAACTGCTCACCCTGGACTAGGCAAAGACAAGCTTAAGCCTATGCTGGATACGGCTAGCCGTTTCAACGGCCAACCTCAACTGTCGGTCTCGACTATTGGCCGTTTAGTTACCAAGCTCCAGGTTAAGGGGCAGTTACCATCTCATCGACAGTTAAGCTATATGGCTAGAACTGGGCGCTTGGTTAAGCCCCATTCACCCATACCAAAGTTTAAGAAGCTGCGCCGGGCTGGCTTTAGACCCCAGACACCTGGTGACCTAGTCCAAGTAGACTGCGTTATTAAGGTCATTGATGGCTTAAGGCGTTACGTTATCTCCGCTATTGATTACCATAGTGAATTTGCCTTTAGCTATGGCTACAAGAGTCTAAGTTCAACCATGAGCCAGGACTTTCTAGTTAAGCTGAGGCAGGTAGCCCCATTTGATATTAAGAGAGTCCAGACGGATAACGGCAGCGAATTCTACAAACATTTCCATCGGGCTACCGAACAGTTGAACTTAATCCACTTCTTTAACTATCCCAGAAGCCCTAAGATGAACGCTAAGATTGAACGGTTTAACCGGACAGTTCAGGAAGAGTTTGTTGACTGGCATCTAGACGACATGGCCTTAGACTTAGACGGATTCAACCTTAAGTTGATGGATTACCTGATTTGGTACAACACCGAAAGACCCCACCATACTCTTAAACAGAAAAGCCCTATGCAATACCTGCTGGATTATCTACAATTACCTAGGCGAGAGTCTAATATGTTATGGACGGATACAGATGATTTACAAAATATCCATAAACCTCTAGAATGGGACAGTATTATTCCGGGGTAGCTCAGCGGTAGTAGCGGGTGCCTGTTAAGCA
This sequence comes from uncultured bacterium, assembly GCA_963762395.1. Lineage (GTDB taxonomy): Bacteria > Patescibacteriota > Saccharimonadia > Saccharimonadales > UBA4665 > JAJZKE01. The sequence continues at coordinate 269,986 of CAVXKL010000001.1, forward strand.
CTAGGTCGCTGGTTCGAATCCAGTCCCCGGAGCCATATAGAACTATCAAGACATGAAGCGAGAGTATCAAAAGGTTTGTAAAGGGTTATTTGCACGTTTTTACCGTCTAATAACAGGTTCTGGCCAAGCAAACCGATTAACTCTCGTTTTTCATTGGGTTCAGCAGCCAAAAATAGCTCGCTACCACGGGCAGCTATTTCTAACAGATAGGCAACGGTAACGTAAAACTGCTCATCAACTTCCGATAAGCGTGACAACTTACGCTCATGCAGCTTCTGTTGCTGTCGCCATTTAGCACGCTTCTTGTCATACTCTGCCTGAGTAATACAACAGTGGAAGAAGTAAGGATGTTAGCCTAAGAAAATCAGAGCCAGATGACTTAAACGGTAAACTCACAAATCACAGCATCGTAATTTACGGCAAGGACGACGACGGCAACTATCTAATAGCTGACCCTTGGAAAGAGCCAGGATTACATACTATTGAGCCTGAACGCATGCTTGCAGCAATGACCGCAGCTCAAATGGAGTGTGATAACTTGCTATTTCAATTAAAGGAGCAAAAATGAGTAAAGATTTTATCAAGGACATAGTTCCTGGCGACTACAAAACGAGAGGCAGTTATACGCCAGCTAAGAAAATAGATTTAGGCGACTACTACCTTATCTTTGTGTCTGGAATACAGGCACCACAGGATGATAACCATAGAGTTGTAACTGATGATGCAGAGGAACAAACAAAGTTGGTGTTTGAGGACATCATCAAGATTTTGAAGCAAGCGGATGCCACAATTGATGATGTTGTAAAGGCAGTCATTTACATTACTGACATGGAAGATTTTGAGAAAATATCAGCAATCAGAGCCGAATACTTCAAAAATGCCATGCCTGTAAGCACATTGATTGAAGCAAATAGAATGACCAGAGACGGTGCAAAAATTGAAATTGAAGTAACGGCAATAATTAAGAAATGAAAGATAAACGCTTAACAATTGTTATAAATAAACCAGTTAGCGAAGTGTTTGGATTTACCACTAACCCAGAGAATACGTCTAAGTGGATAAACGGCATTGTACTAGAAGAAACCAATGAAACACCGCCAAAGCTAGGCACAATTTACAGAAACAAAGGTCTAAATGGCAACTGGAACGAATATAAGATGACCGCTTTTGTAAAAGATAAGATGTTTGAGCTAAGCCGTATAAATGGTAATTATCATGTTCGTTATACATTTACACCAATAGATGAAACCCAATGTGAGTTTGAGTATTACGAATGGGTTGACGATGGTGAGCTTGATGACACCTTCTCCCAAGAAGTTCTAGAAAAGCTAAAGAGCATTATGGAGCAGGAATGACAAAATACGTTCTAAATTCTGGTGGTATCAAAAACCAGCCCAAACTTAAAAAGCAATTTCATCAGGAACTTATAAAGGACTTAGGCAATGCTCCTAATTTTTTACTTTGTAACTTTGCTCAAGGTAGAGAGTATTGGGAAGTTAAGTTTCAATGCTATTCAAACGCAATTGCGGAAGATATGCCAGATGGTGTAGCTCCTAATTTCACACTTGCTATGCCCGATAAATTTACTGAACAATGTAGCCAAGCAGATGTTATTTACTTTCATGGTGGCGATGACCACTTATTGAAATATTGGATGGGTCAGTTTGATATGACTAAACTATTCAGGGACAAGGTAGTGGCTACTAATTCTGCAAGTTCTGATATGCTCACTACACATTATTGGACGTGCGACTGGAGACAGTGTGGTGATGGCTTCGGTGTACTGCCTATTAAATTAATTCCTCACTTCAAATCTGCGTTTGGTGCAGATGACCCAAGAGGAGCTATTGATTGGGATAAGGCTAAACAGGAACTAGCTGAATACGGCAATAAGTCACTCCCAATCTATACACTCAAAGAAGGTGAGTTTGAGGTTTTTGAGCAATGACCGAGTTATGGCAGCTATATGATGAGCAGGGTCGTCCGTTAGTTAGCAAGGGCAGCACCAAGGACGATGTTTTTAGTAAAGCGTTACTCCACGGTGCATCGCACGTTTGGATATGGCGAAAAGTCGGCGATACGGTACAGATACTGCTTCAAAAAAGAGCAGCAGATAAGCGAACTTGGCCAAACTACTATGACATTTCAGCTGCTGGACATATTGATTTAGGCGAAGACCCAATAGTGGCAGCCATTAGAGAAACCAAGGAAGAAATTGGTCATAATGTTTCTGATAGCGACCTATGTTTTATTGGTACTGACAGACGACTTATCATTACGCCTGACGGCAAATCAACCGAAAACGAGATTTGCTGGCTTTATGCCTTAAAGCTAGAAGACACTTCTGGTCTTTCGCTTGACGATGGTGAAGTTGCTTCTGTAGCGTGGAAAGATATTGATGTTATGAAACAAGAGGTTGCAAGTGGCGGTAACTATGTGCCACACGGAGCTACCTATTACAGCACTGTATTTGAAGCAGTTGAAAGGCTGAGCAATGGCTAGTCATGAGCAACAAAGATGATGACAAAATTATTGTTGAACTATTCCGTGACGCTTCAAAGCATTTAGGCGACTATGTTTACACTCTACTTCGTGTTGGTGGAGCTGAATACCACGAAAAAGACCCGTTATGTCAAGGACCCCAAATTTCGGACACCTTTGTCTACAAGCTCACAGCTGTTAACTGAACTTGCTTAGCAAGATACTGTTTCGGGGCCATCTTCAGGGCCAGATGTATACGGTAGTGGTTGTAAACGTAGAGCTGTAAGTGAATAGCTTCAGTGAGCTGACCAACACTAACAAATCTGCTTGGATCTCCCAGATCAACCTTGAAGCCATTGTAGAAGCTCTCTTGGTAGCCATTCTCCCATGGGTGGGCTTTGGCTGAGTAGCTCAGCTTAATACCACAGTTGGTAGCCAGCTCCATGTAGATCTGAGATAGATACTCACTACCACGGTCACTATGTAATATCCTAGGTCTTCCATGGTGCTCCAGGGCATCGTAAAAAGCTGCTGCCACCAGTGCTGTATCATGCCGGTTGGATACATGCCACCCAACCACCTGCCGGGAATACAGATCCAGAATGGTGGCTACATAGATAAACCTGCCCTCGTATGGGATGTAGGTGAAGTCACTGGCCCAGACATCATTGGGCGCAATGGGAAAGTAGTCAGCTATGAGGTTCGGCAGCTCAGCATCTGCCAGACTTGGTGCTTTAGTGTAGACTGGCTTCTTGCCCCTGCGGCGGTAGGGCTTAATGCCATAGAGCTGCATGACACGTAAAGCCCGCTTCTTGTTGACACCCAGATGGATGGCTAACCTCCGGTAGCCATAGCTGGGATGCAGGTGCAGTATCTGTAATATATCCTGCCGGAGCTGCTCATCCTTAAGGGCTAGTCTGGACTGGTAGTAGAGGGTGGAGCGAGCAACGCCAAGCTGCTGAGCAATCTTTGTTTTACTCATACGGTGTGGCCTGGTTGCCTCAGCGAGCGGTCTTTTTTTTCTCTTTGTCCAGGTAGAGCGTCAGATTGCCGACCAATTCTTTAAGCATCTGGTTTTCTTTCTTGAGTTTGGCATACGCCAGTAAGCTTGGCTGGTTGTTGACAGTACCCCGGCTCAGCCAGTTGTAGATAGTTTTGGTTGAGATACCATGCTCCTCAGCTAACCGAGTCACTGGCACACCATCTTCTTTGAGCCGTTTCAGGATCTGGGCTTTAACATCTGGACGAATCACATGACGCTTGGGCATGAGTGAACCCCCTTACTAGTTACTAAATATTGCTACAAGCTATTGTAGACAATACTGTCTAGAATAATGGGTCCACCGCAGCTCTTGCAATATTTAGGGCTTGTTGAGCAGGCGCTATTCCTTCAGCCTTTGTCTTCTTAAATAGGGTAGCAAACTTTACTTTTTCAAGCCTTGACGCAATAGCATGCATAATTGGTATGTCATAAAGTTGAAAAGAAGACGATTCGGGAGCAAGTTCTACATAAACAGCCTCTACTAAACCCTCTAAGCCCTTAAGCCCGCGAGTAAATGCATACCTACGTTTAAGCTCTTTGGGAACTACTCTACGGGCTGTATCTTCTGGTCTTACAGCCGCGCCATAACTCGCAAGTTCTTCTACGATTAATGCATCTCGTCTACGTCTATTGGCTATATTATCGATAATCGTTAAATCATCTTCCACCATGGCATCTCGAATCTCTTGGAGATTGGTATAAGGGCAGCGTGGTCCGAACTTAAACTCCCTAACAGGACCAGCGGTTGGGTTAGGTTCTTTACCTGTTATAAGTCTCTCTGCCATATTAAGCTAACTATACCATATTTCTATTGATAATGCTAGTGCCAAACGTATTGTCTTTTATAGTGTCTCAAAATGTCTCATTTTTAAGTTTACCCCTGTAAAAGTGTTCTTGACCATTATGGTGAGCCATAAAGTCTCTGTAAATGAAAATTTTTTATTTCGCTCAAGCTTGCTTAAATGAATTATTTACATAAATATAGTCAAGTATGACAAGTGAAATACTCGGTGGCAGGTTTATAGCTATACATCAAGCTTTTACTGAAACTGAATACGGCCATAAACTCGCTGCTAATATCCGCTATGAGAGATACAAACCAAAAAGCGTAAGCAATGAACGATGGGTGGAATTGTTGGGTGCGGACGTTAATAATCTAACCCATTTACAGCTTACATATGGTTTAACAAGAAGCTTCATCATTCATCAAGATGAAGTTGACCCATCTTATCTTTCAGACCAAGAAAGGCAGACTTTATTGGTTGCAGCTCTTATTCATGATTGGGGCGAGGCTATGGTGGGTGACCTTTCTTGGGATGAAAAGGATGATAGTGCGGAAGCTAAAGAATCTGCTGCATTTGACGGCAAGTTATCTGACTTTTATCCCGAAGGCTCTGATGATATAAAGGCTATGATTAAATCAGCCCGCGATGAAATCATATTTAACCCAAAAAGCCGTTTGGGACGATTATTTAATGCAATAGAAAGGGTTGGCTATATTAGAACAGCCCTGCGTGCCAGTGAGCACGTTATTTCAGGTGACGCACCAGATTGTAAAGAAGGGTTACGTTGGATTGTTGGGGATGTATTCGGTAATCATATAATCAAAGCTCTTGAATACGCTAATGACTATCCGCCGGTTCATCGGTTTCTGGCAGACCAGGTTGGAAAAATTAATACCGCATTTACAGTAGTTACAAGTGACGTATTCGCGAACTACAAACCCGAGCAAAGAGGTCAGGAAAAAATTGATTTCATAAATGCCAGATTAGCCTGGGATGAGTGGGCTAAATCACAGTCAGCTGATAATTCGTAGCGCATTCACAACGGTGAGCCAAGAACATAAGGCTGAAGTTAGGTCCGGTAAGCATACGAGCAACTAGTAAATCAAATCCTTACGTGGCTAAGACCATGGCGACGAAAATCAAACGGTGATAAAATTAGAACCTAATACTTGGAGAGCGAAGTATATGAAAAAGCGCAAATTAGGTGACAGTGACTTAGAGGTAAGTGAGATAGCGCTGGGTTCATGGCTGACTTACTCCGGGGGAGTAGCTCATGAGCAAACAGAGGCATGTACAAAAACAGCTTACGAAGCAGGCATAAATTTTTTTGATACCGCAAATGCTTACGGTCAAGGCGCATCAGAAGAAGCGTGGGGCAAGATTCTTTCAGCCTATCCACGAGATTCATATATCCTGGCAACCAAAGTTTACTTCCCGATGAGCGATACCGATAAAGGTTTATCCGCTGAACAAATCTATAAACAAATTGACAACTCACTTAAGCGGTTAAGAACAGATCACGTTGATCTTTATCAATGTCATCGATTTGATCCTGATACGCCTATTGAGGAAACTATGGAGGCGCTAACCGAAGTGGTAAAGGCAGGCAAGGCCAGATATATCGGTTTTAGTGAGTGGACGCCTGATCAGATCCGGGCTGGCATGGCAGTAGCAGACACAACTAAATTCGTATCATCGCAACCCCAATACAGTATGCTATGGCGTGGACCAGAGAAAGAAATTTTTAGACTATGTGAAGAAAACGGTATTAGCCAGATTGTCTGGTCGCCGCTTGCCCAAGGAGTTCTAACCGGAAAATATATGCCAGGCCAGAAGCCACCGGCAGATTCCCGGGCAGCAAATAGCGAGATGAACGGTTTTATTGATCGGTTTATGAAAGACGAGATACTTGAAGCTGTCCAAAAGCTTCGTCCAATTGCCAATGAGGTTGGTTGTAGTATGCCGCAACTAGCATTAGCATGGGTTTTAAGGCGAGGGGAAGTGTCATCAGCCATTATAGGGGCATCTCGCCCAGAACAGGTCATACAGAATATTGCAGCCACTGAGATCACGTTGAGCCCAGACATCTTAGAAGCTATTGATGCCGCATTAGGCGCTGCGGTCGTCTATGAAGACCGGGTAAAAGAACGCGGTAACTCAGTAAAACACAGAGCGTAGTTATTTAGATACTATCTAAAAAAATCTCTTATTAGACCAAGATCCATACTAACAGGCTGAGAAAGGTATGAAACATCAACACCAGCTTGAACCAGATTAGAATGCCAAAAGCAGAATGTTACATGATTAATTAAAGTTTTCGCTTGTTAGCACTTGGCGGTACTGTAAACGTCGGGAGGGCTATTTCGACCACGTTTTAACTCATAAAAACCGTCATGTTTGCTAAGCTCAACTAAACTATCCCACAGTTTTACCGATTCGTCCTGATCCGGCAGCTCTTTCAACACTGGGCCGAAGAACCCTGTCTGTCTGCCATCCTCATAGATAAATACGATAGTCGGTACACCAATATCTTGACCGACTATTTTAAGGGCTGACTCGCTTGAAGCGATTATCGCTTTATCCAACGATCTGTCGTCAGTAGCCTTAATTAAGCTTTTATCTAGGTTAAGTTTCTCAAGAATGGAAGTGATTAACTTATCACTATATTCTTCGCCGTTAAGAAAATGCTGGATACCAAAATTGGTATAGAGATCATGCAGGCTAGCGCCTTCTTTTGACGCCGCCATCATGACTCTTACAACTCTGTGGGCCGGCATATGATTGGCATAGGCTTTTTCGCCCTTAAGTTCGCCATTTTTATACGCTAAACTAAACAGCCGCCAATCAATATCTATATCCCTCTTATTGGAGGACATTAATATCCACCGACTGGTCACCCAGCACCAGGGGCACGCCGGATCGAAATAAAAAGCAACCTTCATGGTTTAATTATATCCCCAACAAACCGAATGAGGCGAATTGGATAGTTATTATCAGAACATATACGTTACATCGGATAATTCTTTAAACTATTGAATGTTCTAGACTAGCAGGTTAAGCCAAACATAATTTTGACATATGTATACATAATAATGTATACTGTAGGCATGAATAGCATACAATATACTATACGAAATGTTCCCGAAGACTTAGATAAGAAGCTCCGCTTACGATCAAAGAAACGTAGCGAAAGCTTTAATAAAACTTTAATTCGGGCTCTCAGCGCATCTACTACCCCGGGCTCTAATACCACCGACGACCTGGACTGGTTTTATGGTAGTGGTGGCATTGGCAAAGATGAGCTGCAAGCCTTTGCGAATCAACGAGTTATTGATCGCTCTGCCTGGAATGCAAAATGAAACTTGCCTTAGACACTAATGCCTATTCCTCTTTGCAGCTTGGCAATGTCCCTGCATTAAAAAGGATTGTTGACCAAGCCGAAGTGATTATATTGCCATTTATCGTAGACGCAGAACTGAGAGCAGGCTTCTATAAGGGTCAGAAAAAAGTTGATAACTATAATAAGCTACAGAAGTTTGAGGATCTAGATAGGGTAACATTACTTTGGGCTGATGATCAGACTAACGAGCTATATGCTAGGATATGGTCTGATCTTTCAATAGCAGGCAAACCTATCCCTACAAATGATGTTTGGATTGCTGCTATTTGCGTACAGCATCAGTTAAATCTGGCTACAAACGATAGCCATTTTACTAGCCTACCGTTACTCCAAACTATTTCTTTTTAGCTATAAGATTACATTTCAGAACCAATCGCCGATCCAAAACCATAAGGTTGGGAGTAAGCTAAGCGACATTCAGGTTACTGGATTTTGTTATAATCCAAGTATGACAAAAACAAAACCATGGTTCTGGGGAGGCGTTGTTTATCAGATATACGTACGAAGTTTTTATGACACGAACAATGATGGTATAGGGGACCTCAAGGGAGTTATTAATAAGCTTGACTATCTAGCAGATACTCTAGGGGTTAGCGCGATATGGCTATGCCCGTTTTATAAATCGCCGATGGTAGATTTTGGTTACGACGTATCAGATTATGAGTCAGTTGACCCTATATTTGGCGATCTAAATGACTTCAAAGAACTGCTTGAGAAGGCTCATTCTAAGGGAATAAAGGTCATAATTGACCTAATAGCCAACCATACTTCCGATAGACATCAGTGGTTTATAGAATCAAAGTCTTCTAAGAATAGCCCCAAGCGTAATTGGTATATTTGGCATAACAGCGAACACGGAAAGCTGCCAAATAATTGGTTGAGCGTATTTGGAGGATCGGCGTGGGAATTTGACTCACACACTAACCAATTCTACCTGCATAGTTTTTCAAAACATCAGCCGGACTTAAACTGGAACAATCCGGAAGTCAAAGATGCTATCCAGAACGTCATGAAATTTTGGCTGAATATCGGTGTTGACGGCTTTAGGGCAGACGCTGTCTACTTTTTATCAAAAGATGAATGGTTCCGTAGTGACCCCCCAAGACTCAGTCCCTATAACAAAAACAGCGAAGAATACGATGGTTTAATACATAGCCATAGCCGATTTGGGCCACACTTATTTGAGCATTTACGCGACATGACCGATATCCTAGGGGGTTGTTCAGATACTTTCATGGTTATTGAAGCATCGCCAGATGAAGTAATTCCCGGTAAGAACCAAGACATACCCGAGTATCTTAACCTATACAAGCACATTGCGTCTAAACTGTGCGCACCCTTTAATTTTGAGCTGATTCACTTGCCTTGGGATGCTAAGTTCTATAAATCCTTTATAGACAACTTCCAGGCTAAACTTCACCCGGATTATTTACCCATATATACCCTCGGCAACCATGACAATCCAAGACTTGCCAGCCGGATCGGTGGGAAAGCTACTCCTACCGCTGCCATGTTGCTCTTATCGCTTCCGGGGCTACCGTTTATTTATTATGGCGAAGAAATAGGCATGAAAGATGTCCAAATTCCAAAGAGTGAACAAAATGATCCATCACGCTTTGGGGGTAACGGTAGGGACTTGGCCCGCACACCCCTACAATGGAATAAGTCCAGCAACGGCGGCTTTAGCCAGCACGACCCCTGGTTGCCAGTTGATAAAGATTACCAGGAAAATAATATTGAAACTCAACTTGCTATCTCTAACTCATTACTTAATCTATATAGAGCCTTGATTAAACTGCGCAGTCAATCTGAAGCCTTGCATTATGGTAACTACTTACCGCTAGAGATAAATAATAAATCTATCTTTGGATATACGCGTCAGACCAAGACGGAAAAAGTCGCGATTATCTTAAACTTTTCCAATAATAGTCAGACCTTTGAATCAACGGGCCTAAAAGGTAAGGTAATTTTATCCACCTATTTAGACAGGAATAATCTAGCCAGCGAAGATTTAACCGAGCTAAGACCAAATGAGGGTATCATAGTAGACTTTAGCTAAGACTAAAGAATCCGAGTAATGCATTGGTGGGTTCTAGGGCACAAATAGCACTTCTGAAATCGATCGAGAACGTTGACTACAATAATATATCCATTGCGAAGTACAACCACTAAGATATGCTATAGCCCTTATGGTTATAGCGAACACTTATGATAATGTTGGTTTATGGCAACTAATAACCCTGCTCTCGTACCAAAAATTGAAACAGAACTTTGGCTACACTCACCAGCAATGACTGTTGCATGTATAGATGTTCGTGGGTTAAAAAGCAAAGTCTTTGAAAATCATCTTTCAAAAGTGATGTTAGAAGTAATTTGGGGAAGTGGCGAAATAGATACACAAGGACTGGGAACTACTGTGCAGAAAGGTAACGTTGTAACTATTGAGAGGGGAGTACCATATCAATATTCCGGGAAAATGGTTATTCTCGCCACACTTAAGCCTGGTTTAATCCCCGAGACCCTTCTTGCTGATGATTATTATACCGTCACTGACATAGATGGTGAGGATGTCGTTAAAAGTTGCGATAGAGCTTTTATGCCAGAAAATAGAGAAGCTATTATAGGTGCTTTGTGAAGTAAGATAGTAATAACAAAACAAGCTTTTGAAGTTTTGATAATTCGTCAAAAGGAAATGATCCACTTTATGCAAATGTAACTGAATGTGGTACCGTTTATTTAATGAGTTTTAAACACGGTCCAGAAGTACCATTATTCTGGCATGAAGAGTCTAGTCCTTCTGAGCTAGAACGACTTTATCTGATGCAAGGCTTGGCAGTTGGAACCGATAGAATAGCACAAGAGCTGGGTGCATCTCAAAATACCCAAGGCCCTATTTTGCGCATAATGTTAGGCAAATTAATTGAGGGTGGTCCCAACCTATGCCCTAACCACGTATCTCATCTTCGAAGAATGATAGCTCTAGGACTTCGCGGTCTACCTGATATTGTGACCCAAGCAGAGGCAGACCAAGAGCTTGTTAGGCTCGCAGAACATACTGTAAGTGGGGAAATAAAGGAATTAAATTCTATCCCAAAAGCTGACGAATTTCCATATCCCTGGGACATAGCAGTTGAAGATTTATGTAGGCTAGAAATGCGTCAAACAATTGACTCTACACGGTTATTGCAATTTTAAACAAATAAATCGCTACACTTAACCGAATTTTATTTGCTAAGAATATTACTTTTTCGTAGTACTTAGTTTTTAACATGCACACCAGTCGAGGCCACAGGTTGACACTATAATAGATTCTTTATCTCGTTAAATATTAAATCATGGCCTTTTTGATTGGGATGCAAGCCATCTTCATATAAATAATTATTTATCCAATCTTCTTTAGCGACTGGAGTATCTATAAAAGTTATTTTTAGATTGTCGCATAATTCCTTCAACGCACTGTGGAATAAAGTTCTCCTAGAATTAGTGAAGTAAGATTTGCTACCATCAAAAGGACTAATTTTAGGATTAGTTTTGGCTTCGTCCACAAAACCATCACCAACAAAGATTATTTTGCTACTACTTTTACTTAACAAATCATATAGTTTCTTTACTTTTGATATGTATTCTTCAACCGTACTGACGTAATTGTTCGGGCTACCTATAGCCTTGGAGTCATTTCCACCTACGCTAACAATGGATATTATCTTGTCACCACGTCCAAACTGCCTTAACTGTTCTGGAAAGGTTTCTAGAACGAATTCAGTCGCCGCGCCAGACTTAGAAAAATTGTATACTTCATATTTTTCGCCAACACCACCCCTAGAATACATAAGGTTGTGATAGTGTTGCTTTACTAAGTCACCCCAACCAGTTTTTTCCGCGCCTACGCCGTAGGCAAAACTAGCACCTAAAATAAATATCTGTTTCATTAACTTCTATTATATCTCAATCTAGCTAAGTTGTAATTTTACATAATAATGGAAACCTGAGATATTTATTGCCTTATCTTCAGTAACATTTCAGTACTTAGTTCCGAACATGTAAGCCATTCCGAGCCACAATTTGATTTTACTACCGTTAGATTATATTATATGTATATGCGTATATACGATTCCCTTCAGTCCAGACCCGTAGCGCCAGTGCTGGAATCTTGGTTGAAGCAGGAGATTGTAGAATCAGACTCTGGACCAAATAAGTATTTGAGCGGTATCCCGACGGAAACTGTCCCAGATCTAGATTATCCTATTTTAATTTCTCACTTTTATCTGCCATTTGATGATGAAGGCAACTTTTTATCACAAAAAGTTAAATCCCACCAAAATAGGATTATTAATTGGTTAAGGGCATACAAAGATGTTCCTGCTTTACGTAAATATGACTTCTTTACTGCTAAAATAGGCTTCAATTCTTTAATGACTATTTCCGGTTCATTTCGTAAACAATGTATGCTTATGTCCTCAAACGAAGAAGAGTATATGAGCATGAGACACGAACAGGGACCAGCTGGAGTAGACATAGGGCAACAGGTCGGGCTGGAGCTGGATGGCAATATCCCAGAATTAGATGATCTCGATCCTGAAGTAAGGATAGATTATATAGTCGACAGAAGTTTGAAGTCTACCGAAATAGGCATACAGTTCCATCGATTCCTTCATGAATGTTTTTACGGGAAAATACAACCTGAGGGCCAACCTCTTGCAGAAGCTGGGTCTAAACCCGTTACTGCAATGCTCGAAGCTCAGAAAATGTTTATTAGGCTAGTAGTAGCACAGATGGCCGTGGCTGCAAGCTTTAGAGATAATGATCCCGCCCGTATTCCATTCTTACATCCTATGAATATTTCAGATAATCCAGGTGCTATCTATCCTTTAGCCGCATAAACTAGATTATTTTGGTTTATACTTAATCCAAGTATTTGGAGAGTAAATGTCAGATAATCAACAAATTGTGCAGCGTATTGCTACTAAAGCGCTTATTATCAATGATAAAGGCCAAATACTTATTCTCCGCGAGGCAAGTACTTATAGGGAAGGAACTAATGTTGGACGCTATCATTTGCCGGGTGGCAGACTTAATCCAGGCGAAGCCTTTTTAGACGGGTTGAAACGAGAAGTTAATGAAGAAACTGGTTTAGAGATAGAAATAGGAAAACCTATTTATGTTGGCGAATGGCGTCCAGTTATCAAAGGCGTGCAAAATCAAATAGTAGCTATCTTCTTTATTTGTAAGCCACTGACAAAAGAAGTGAGACTAAGTGAAGAACATGATGATTATAAATGGGTACTACCAAGTGAAGTTGGTAAGTACGACATCATGTCGCCTGAAGATAAAGTGATAGAAGAATATGTTAATTCTAGTTAAGTTAAACTCTATAAGCGTTTAAGGCTAAACGCAATTTGATTATTAGCCATTGTTGTGTTATGATATATAACAAATGACGGAGTCACTTGATAGTCCTCAAGCTATCATACTGGGAGGCGGAATAGGCAAAACAGCTGATGGCCAAACAGTGTTGTCGTTAAACTCGCTAGCCCGTGTTGATCGAGCCATTGAGCTTCATAGATCAAACCCTCTGGCTTTTGACCGACAAGGTGGTGTTATTGTATGTACTGGTAATGCATCGCTGCTTAGTGAGGAAGTGTACTCTCGGAGCGAAGCTTCTCTTGTAGCTGACTTGCTTTTGGATGCTGAGATCCCGGTTAGGCTAATCGAAACAGAAGAAGTTTCCCATAACACACTTACTAATTTCTTGAATAATAGCGAGCTGTTAGATGATAAAGCTAGAGAGTTTAACGGTGATTCTGAGCCCGTACTGAGCGTCGTTACACAGTCCTGGCATTATCGACCACGAGCCCATTTTCTTGGCAGTATAACCCTAGATAGACCGATGCAAAATGCAGTTGCAACTGGAGAAGCGGATCTACGGAGAAGGGCTCAGGAAGTTGCTTTATATTCAGGATACCGTCTCCTGCTATCTGGTATTCGGGCAGGAGACAGAGATGCCATTAGTCAACGATCAGAAGAGGCAAGGAGAATAGTTAATTTGCTCAAATCACTGATTGTCAAGGACCCCAAATTTCGGACACCTTTGTCTACAAGCTCACAGCTGTTAACTGAACTTGCTTAGCAAGATACTGTTTCGGGGCCATCTTCAGGGCCAGATGTATACGGTAGTGGTTGTAAACGTAGAGCTGTAAGTGAATAGCTTCAGTGAGCTGACCAACACTAACAAATCTGCTTGGATCTCCCAGATCAACCTTGAAGCCATTGTAGAAGCTCTCTTGGTAGCCATTCTCCCATGGGTGGGCTTTGGCTGAGTAGCTCAGCTTAATACCACAGTTGGTAGCCAGCTCCATGTAGATCTGAGATAGATACTCACTACCACGGTCACTATGTAATATCCTAGGTCTTCCATGGTGCTCCAGGGCATCGTAAAAAGCTGCTGCCACCAGTGCTGTATCATGCCGGTTGGATACATGCCACCCAACCACCTGCCGGGAATACAGATCCAGAATGGTGGCTACATAGATAAACCTGCCCTCGTATGGGATGTAGGTGAAGTCACTGGCCCAGACATCATTGGGCGCAATGGGAAAGTAGTCAGCTATGAGGTTCGGCAGCTCAGCATCTGCCAGACTTGGTGCTTTAGTGTAGACTGGCTTCTTGCCCCTGCGGCGGTAGGGCTTAATGCCATAGAGCTGCATGACACGTAAAGCCCGCTTCTTGTTGACACCCAGATGGATGGCTAACCTCCGGTAGCCATAGCTGGGATGCAGGTGCAGTATCTGTAATATATCCTGCCGGAGCTGCTCATCCTTAAGGGCTAGTCTGGACTGGTAGTAGAGGGTGGAGCGAGCAACGCCAAGCTGCTGAGCAATCTTTGTTTTACTCATACGGTGTGGCCTGGTTGCCTCAGCGAGCGGTCTTTTTTTTCTCTTTGTCCAGGTAGAGCGTCAGATTGCCGACCAATTCTTTAAGCATCTGGTTTTCTTTCTTGAGTTTGGCATACGCCAGTAAGCTTGGCTGGTTGTTGACAGTACCCCGGCTCAGCCAGTTGTAGATAGTTTTGGTTGAGATACCATGCTCCTCAGCTAACCGAGTCACTGGCACACCATCTTCTTTGAGCCGTTTCAGGATCTGGGCTTTAACATCTGGACGAATCACATGACGCTTGGGCATGAGTGAACCCCCTTACTAGTTACTAAATATTGCTACAAGCTATTGTAGACAATACTGTCTAGAATAATGGGTCCACCGCATATTGGCTCTACCTCGTGGCGGCGTAGTCTTAGCTGCTGAGGTCGCCAAAAGTCTACAGGCACCACTTGGACTCGTCTTGGTTCGCAAGATAGGCCACCCGTCTTACGCAGAATATGCTATTGGGGCTATCGCCGAGAATAATGTAGCCGTCTATAACAAACAAGAAATAAACACAATCGACAAAACTTGGCTTAAGTCAGCAGAAGCTACTGCCAGAGAACTAATCAATCAGCGACGTAAAATATATTATGGACAGGATGCTACTACGCCAGCTGTAGGAAATAAGGATGTAATTATTGTCGATGATGGCATAGCCACCGGGCTAACGATGGAAGCAGCAGTACGTTCTGTAAGAAATAAACACCCCAAACAGATCATAATCGCTGTACCGGTCGCTTCTACCGAAAGTGTTGAAAGATTGCAGGGCTTAGCTGATCAAATGATAGTGCTGGATAAGCCTGAAGATTTCTTGGGTGCAGTCGGCTCTCACTACCAGGAGTTTGACCAGGTTGATGATCAAGAGGTTAGAACACTGCTTGGCTACTAAGATAAGTCTTGATTGATCCAAGATCGTCATGCCGAGCCAAGACTTGTACCAAAAGTAATTTGTTTACATAATATGTCTTATCACATCTTTTAGCCCAAGGATTTAAGTTGCATATTAATTAGGCAACTTATTTTTACGTACTGCAAGGATGTATCTGTTATGTTGGTTCTAGACTGCAATTTATGAAAATCGGATTTAAAGCGTAAAATTAAGTATTCGACGCAGCGGGTGGTCATGATTTACCGTCCAGAATTACGAAGCATCTTTTAAAAATAACTAAAAGAGCTTAATAGATTTTTGGCGTTTTGCTTATTTTTTAGAAATATTTACCCCATTCGAAATATCTGTAGTTTCTAAGGTTTACATGGTTGGTTGATGAAACATCAATCCACGTTACGGATATTGCAGCGCTTGAGTTTGCAGGATTATAGCCAGCACCAGATATATTATTGTTGGCAATTGTATCACTATCGCCTTGGTCAGAAACACCTGCCTGGTATCCTTGGCTAGAAGAATTACCAGTTGTGTTATTCAAGCCGGCATTAGCGATAGTGTTGTTCTCTACAACGTCATTAGTTCTGGTAGTAGCAGCGGTACAAGAAGAGATACCACAGGTACTTATATTAGAAAGCCAAATACCGACGTCATTGCCGATAACAATATTGTTTGTAATCTGTGTATTGGTTGTGTAGGCGCCACCGTATATAGCACCGCCATAAACTAAAATTCCACCGCTGGATGCTCCACCACTACCAGTGTATGAATTCCCGGTTACAATATTTCTGGTAACATTTGCTTGAGCACCGAGTCCGACTTCTATACCGTTTTGAGCGATATAGTTAACTGGACCTTGTCCTTGGACAATGTTGTTTTCAATAGATACGTTCGTACCTGTACATTGAGCAACTATCCCGCTCTTTTGATAGGTTGAAACACTATTGTTTTCAATAGTGCCCGAGGTTGAACCGGTTGTACAGTCACCACTTGTTAACCCAGCGACAGTGGCATAATATATCCCAACGCCATGTTGGTCGCCATTGAGAGGGTACTCACCAATGGTGTTAATGTTGCTATTCTCGACATTAACCTTAGCCCGTTGAACAACTACTCCGTAGTAATTAAAGCCAGAGATAGTGGCATTATTAACACTGCCATTATGTCCGGGGCCAAAATATACACCAATATTACAGCCAGCAGTATTAATTACACCCGTCACCGGAGCTGTTGGATTACTAACGGCAGCTGTCATATCAATGCCATCTCTGTCAAATCCTGTTAATGTACAGGAGTCAGCATGTGCTGTTAGCGGTATTGCTAAACCAAGCCCACTCGCCCCTAAAACAATCCCACTAATAACTAACAAACTTTTATTTTTAATGTTTTTTAAGGCGTTTGAATATATGCTCATACTTCTCCTCCTTCATTAATATTTAACATTATAGTCTAACTTTCAAACTTAGTGTGTAGTAAAATTTATTTAAAATAAATATGGAGCTACTAGGTTTAGATACTGGCTATGGCACCTGCTATCTTTTTTCTTCAATTGTAGCTTGGTTACTATTTTTGAAATTGTATGTCATATTTAACCGTTTTTATCAAATTAAAATGAGACATCCTTTTTAAGCGTGTTTCAAGATGTCTCATTTTTTTTGCCTCATACCTCTGTTAAGGGGTTCTTGACCGGCACGCGGAGCCTATCATATGCAATTTAAAAGAAACGCATATATATTTGATATAGTTGAATTATGGCTAAAAAAGAAATTGCCACAGGAGTGGTGCATGAAGTACCGTCGGACTTAGGTAAAGCCCTGATATCTGACGAATCTGCCTTAGAAAGGTGGAATGACCTTACGCCGCTAGCCCGCAATGAATGGATTTGTTGGGTGATCACCACCAAAAAACCAGAGACGAGAAGAAATCATATCGAACGAACAGTTACTGAGTTGCTTCAAGGAGTGCGCCGACCTTGTTGTTGGGCCGGCTGTATTCACCGTTAATAAAATCGTCGGTAGAGTTATAGAAGTTGATTGAGCTAAAAGAATAATACTGCTACTGCTTGCAATTTAACTAGTTTATGTGTATTTATTTGAGTATGTTTGATGAAACTCAGCGCGAGAGAATTACCCAAAGAATAGCTAATGAAATACCAGATGTTAGTGAAGCTGAAGCAGAACGGATTGGTAATTTTGTCTATGTTGTTTCTGCATTACCTGAGGGGAATGATAGAAACCTCTTGTCTGGTGTTCTAGCCCCAGACAGCGGTATGGAAAAATTTATGCGCAGAGCGGCAAGTATTTGTTTCGATGAACTTGCAAGCAGAACTTAGCATCAACTTGTTCGGAGTCACTGTGCTAGCTATATCTTCTAATTGGCAGGTTCAAACCCTTGTTCGGCTAATAATTCCGCCCTCTGTTACAATATTTTAATATGTCTAAATATAAGCTATTACTTCTTGATCTTGATGGAACAACGGTAGCCTCAAAAGGTGGCGCTCTGCCATCACAAAAAGTTAAAGAGGCTATTGAAAAAGTAAAATCTAAAGTGGGCATAGCAATTGTCAGCGGTCGTCCATTCCCGTTAGCAAAACCCGTTATAGACAATCTTAAGCTAGATGGTTTAGGGGTGTTCAATGGCGGAGCGGAAATTATTGATATGCAAACCGGTGAAATAAAAAGCAGCAAACTTTTGCCGGTAAGCGTTATGCAAGAATTATTTAAAGTAATTCATCCGTTTGGCTATGACATATATAACGATGAAGATGAGCACAGCGCACCCATTACCTCGGAAGATCAGATCAAGAAAGAGGCTGCTAAGTTTTTCATAGAAGAAGTAGCAACTAAAGATTTAGCCCCTATGCTAGAAGAGTTGGCAAGTGTAAAGCATGCAGCCGCCCATCCTGCATCTTCTTGGGGTGAAGGTAATGTTATGGATATTCACATTACTCACGAGCATGCCACAAAAAGGTATGGAGTTGAACGACTCATTAAAATCCTTGGTGTAACTAAAGAAGAAGTTATGGCAATAGGGGACAGTCATAATGATTTACCCTTACTGCAAGCAGCGGGCATGAAAGTCGCTATGGGTAATGCTCCAGCTGAGATAAAACAAATAGCAGACTTCGTAACGGCCACATTAGATGATGATGGTGTCGCCATAGCAGTAGAAAAGTTTTTACTTCAAGACTGATAGGCTGCAAGGAGTTGTTAAGACCAAGTCTACTTACTAATTCTTCTGGGTGATTTTGGTGAGCTTTAAACTAAAAACCTAGATTATTGATTGAGATCTGAGGGGGGGCATAATGATTATGCTTGACTCTAATTACATTATAGTTTATAATCATGTCAATTAAGGAGAGTTATGACTAAACAGGAAGTATTGATTTGCCCTAAAACAACTGATGTGGAATGTAAATATCACGATTTCTGCGCAACAGAAGAATGGGCTACAAGAAATAATGATAGTGAACGCCCTGGCACTCCCATGGCCAGGGATATCGAAGCTTTACCTCCTATAGTAAGGGAAAGGGTGTTGAGTGGGCAGCGCTGGTGTTCTGATAACGTTATCTTGGCATTAACCAGTGCCGCAGAAGCAAACCCAGAGTATAGTCCCGACTGTCAATCGCTAGTTACGCATATAATTGCAGCACGTCGCCTGTTTCACGATACTACTTCTAGCCCAGCATCTTAGTAACTATCTGGTTATTACTGCAGTGGTTTCATCAATCTGCCGCATCTCTATTGATTAAGATTAATGTGGCCCTATTTCATCAAAGACAAATAAACCAATTTATATACGCCTAGGCAGTATTGCTCTCACTCACAGAATCATCACTAAAACTAACATATTGGGAGTCTGCACTAGTTATGCGTTTATTGGTGGGGAATGTCATAAAAATCGTCCAAAAGCTTAAGCCTATACCCGTATAAGCATCTACTATAGGATATCCGTGCGAACTTGCAATGATTGCACCTGTAGCTATCGCCGAACTTGCGGTATCGGCAATGGCATGTCTGAAAGCATCTCGATGCGTTGTCCCATACTGAGAGTCTTTTCGTAAACCTAGCACATAAGAACCATTAAGTAGAACCGCAGCTCCGGATAAAGCAGCAAATTCTGATCCTATTTCTGGTTCTCTATGGTCTACTAAATCAAAGATAGAGTTACCCACCACATATAGCGAAGCAGCGCATATAATAGCACCCGCCAACCTCCTCAGCCTATGATTCCGACGTCGATCGAATTCACTTCTTGCCGCCAACGAATCTAGTCCGTAAGTAGTGTTATCAAGTGTCTCGACAGCATTGGCTAACAATGTATTACTATTGCCAATCCTGCCAATAAATACCTCTGATAGGCCAAGAGCAATACTAGAAACCGTGGCAATATCTAACCATCGTGGCGAGCGTTTAGGTGCGTCGAGTAAAGGTTCAGGCTGAGCGATGGACTCACTCATAGGATTATTATACCATATTTTATACTTATTCTCAATGTTAGTATTTTAAATGTCAATAATGCTATGCTTGAGGTTTAAGAAGAATATTTTGATATATAATCAAGGCATGGAAGACAAGCCTAAAGCTGGTATTGGTATATTTCTTATTAAAGATGGCCAGTTATTGTTAGGCAAGCGTAAGGGTTCACATGGTGCGGGTGAGTACGCCCTTCCAGGTGGCCACATTGAGAATGGTGAAACATTTGAAGATTGCGTCTTAAGGGAATTAGCCGAGGAAGCAGGGCCTGAGATAAAAATAAAAACTCCGACTTTCTTATGCGTTACTAATCTACGCAAATACTTACCAAGGCATTATGTTGATATAGGCATGCTAGCTGAATGGGTTTCCGGGGAACCTATAGTAACGGAGCCAGACAAAAAGGAAGCTTGGGACTGGTATGGCTTAGATAAGCTACCAAAGCCATTGTTTGGCTGCACAGAAAATTACATTAAGGCCTATAAGACAGGCAAGAGCTATTTCAGACAGTAGAGTAAGTCAACCATAGGAAAAATGGAAGGCTTATTCGGAGCATTTTTTGTTACAATCTATATATGAATTCTGATACGGGTAAAATCGGTTCACAGCCAAATGAAAGAATAGACAGAATAATCCTGACTCGGTCTAAGTGGGTAACAGTTTATAAAGATACCTGTCTCAGCAATGACGGTCATGAACTTAGCTACATAACAGTAGATCGTTCGGATTCAGTAATCATTATTGTCCTTCAAGATGGAAAATTTGTTTTAACCGAGGAACAATTCCGCCCAGGCATTAATAAAAAGACCCTAGACTTTGTGGGTGGTAGAGTTAATTTGCCTAAACCTATTGAATCGGCTGAAGTAACACTTCGGCGAGAACTTTCACTGGATAAATCCGTCAAACTGGATCTATTACCCGTAATGAAAATGCCGCTTTATGGCGACAGTGCTTTTTCTAGTCAGAAACTATACGGTTATGTAGTTAACTTGGAATCAAAGGTAAGACTACCGGAAATCGCTCATTACTATACGTTGGTAGAATTACTTGAAAAGCTCAAATGTTTACAATGCCGCAATATACTACTTGAAGCAATGAATCACGATCTAGTTCCTCATTAGATATGATAAAAATTCCTGAAGGAAAGTACGTCTCGAAAGTTTATCTCTCAATTTGGGTCACTAGGCTGAGCCGAGTATAGACTTTGTATTAAAATAACACACAGGCTTGATATAATGTTTGCATGGATAGATTAAAACCACACCCTCAAGTAGTCCATCCAAAGGACTTAGTAAAAAAGAAGAAGAGCTTTAACAATACACTAGCTGTTTGGATTGGCACTCATGTAGGTAGCATGTACTGCTTTTACCTATTTAACGTAATCGCATTTTTGTCGTTTAAATCTGCCATTGATACACATAATCTGGTACCAATCATTAATTGGGTATCGTCTAACTGGATACAGTTGGTATTATTACCAGCCATTATGGTTGCTCAAAACGTAGCTCAAGTAGCAACTGACGCAAAAGCAGAAAGCGACCATACAACTCTTACTTATTTGGCTAATTTACAGGACGAACAAATGATAGAGCTAAAAAACCAAAGTAAAATTCTTGATTTTTTAAAGAAGTCTAGATAGTATTACTTCTTACTTTAAATATACCTAGACTATGTCTTGTCCCATGAGTTATCGACCGGTTTACCTTCATCAAAGCCAGCTGGAGACTGTATGCCAACTACGGCTTTTTTATAGAAAGTGTTTAGGTCAGTGGCTCCGCTGTAGGCAATTGCGCTTCTGAGACCGGCGACGATATAATCCAGCACATCTTCCGCACCAGGCCGCTCTTCGTCTATATATAATTTACTAGTGCTAATACCTTCTTCGAAGAATTCTTTCTTCATTTGATCAAACAGCGGTACATCCTTGATTCTAGCCTGAACGGCTCGACGGCTGGCCATCCCAAAATTCTCTTTGTAGAGACGGCCTGTTTCATCAATTAGGGTGTCTCCAACGCTCTCATAAGTAGCGGCCAGCATGGTGCCGATCATAACACTGCTGGCACCAGCGGCTAAAGCTAAAGCTACGTCACGAGGGTACCTTACGCCGCCATCGGCCCATACGTTAGCGCCAAGTTTTCGAGCAGCTGTAGCGCACTCCAGTACCGCGCTAAATTGCGGCCGGCCAACAGCTGTCATAATACGTGTGGTGCACATAGCTCCCGGACCTAAGCCAACCTTAACTATATTGGCGCCAGCTTTAATGAGATCACGAGTGGCCTCGGCAGTTACGACATTGCCGGCAACCAAAGGTACATCAGACGATACGGAACGGACCGCTTTGATGGCTTCGATCATTTTTTCCTGATGTCCATGAGCCGTATCGAGAACAAGAACGTCAACACCCATCTTCAGCAAGCGCTCTGCTTTTTCTTTAGGATCACCATTAACGCCAATTGCTACAGCGGTTAATAATTTACCCTTTTTACTTAAAGCGGGTTTATATATTTCTGATCTTAGCAGTCCTTTTTGGCTGACAATACCGGCTAACTTGCCATTCTTAATAACCGGAGCAATCGTGACATGCGACTTGTGTAATAAGTTAAAAATCTGATCCAGAGGCATGCCATAGGAAATGGTCACCGGATTTTTTGTCATGACGTAAGCAAGCTCCGTAAACCGATCATAACCAGCGCCGTCCTTATCGCTGAATATACCGACTGGTTCGTTTTTGCCATTTACTATAACTGCCAGGCCATGAGCTCGTTTGTACATAATATTCATTGCATCCATTATGGTGTTTGACGGACTAAGTACTACCGGGGTTTCATAAACCGAATGCCGCTCTTTTATATATGACACGGTCCTAGCCACCAAGTCCAATGGTACGTATTGCGGTAAGACAGTCAGGCCGCCGCGCCGTGCCACTGTCTCCGACATACGTTTGCCGGACACTGCATTCATATTGGCAACCACTATAGGAATGGTAGTGCCTATGTCATCAACTGGTTTTATAGAGATATCAAAACGTGACTTGAGATTACTCAGGTTGGGGGTTATAAAAACATCCCTATAGGTAAGGTCATACGAAGGTTGTTGTCCATTTAGAAACTGCATATTTATTTTAAAAGCTAAATGCTTTTTATCTCCCTTTGCAATCTCAATAGTAGGTAATATATCGTTAAAGTGCAAGAAATAATCTGGTATTTATGTGTCCCAGCGAAAAGAGTTTCCAAAATGTCCGTATTGGGCGGTAACTTCAAATTGAGGCTTATTCAGTTCCAAAAACTTTATTATTCCCTTAGGCGAAAGGTCATAGCTTTTAACGTTTCTTTCTTTGCCGTCAATAGTTACAACCGCTTCAACGGGCTCAACTACGCCTATAGCATAGGCTAGCTGGCAATATACTTCGTGAGCCCTATAAGTCTTTAAATAATCGACAGCTATTTTACGAGCCATATAGGCAGCCGAACGATCGACTTTAGTGGCATCCTTGCCGGAAAATGCTCCGCCGCCAATAGGGATACGCGGACCATAACTGTCGATGGCAATCTTCCTGCCGGTTAGCCCGGTATCGGCATCAAAGCCTCCCATGTCCCAATCTCCAGCCGGGTTAGCAAATATATTAACTTTAGGGCTATGTGGCTGAGTATTAACCCAGGCACTAACCATATCCATAAGCTCTGCTTTTTTAGCATTCTGAAAGCTGGCAACAATGGCCGTTATTTTACTGTCAGAAGTAGTTATTTGGGTTTTGCCATCATAAGGGAACTTATCATATATAAAACGATTTAACGATCGGCTTAAATCAACTTCCAGGGGCATAAGGTTTTCAGTTTCGTTTGTGGCATAACCAACCATAATACCCTGATCGCCAGCGCCGCCAGTATCGACACTACCGGCAATCTCCGGGCTCTGATGAACAATACAAACTATAACTTTATAGCTCTCATCAACAAACCTTCTGGCTAACTTTTCATAATCTATTTTGGCTTCTGTTGTAATCTCGCCAATTATTATCACTAGCTTATGGCCGCCAACTGTTTCTACAGCTACTCTGGAATTAGGGTCTACCTTAAGGGCAGCATCTAGAATACTATCGGATATCTGATCGCATATTTTATCTGGATGTTTAGGTGATACCGATTCAGCTGTTCTAAGGTTCATATTAAAAAATCCTTTCTGCCAGATTTCGGAGAAAGGATACGTCTAAAAAATATCTTTTCCGTCGATGGCGGACTAGATGGAGCACCCGTTCCATAACGGGTTGCTGGCAGGTCGTAGAGCTAGATCTCTCACTGCACTCTTTATATTTAAATTGTTAAAGCCAATATAGTGTATCACAAAGAATACCAACATTAATGACAGACTTGATGTTCTACACTACATAGTTAAGCCAGTTATAATTAAGGCAGCTTAAGTGATTTTACGTTGTCTCTTCTTGATGTATATACTTGCCGCCACGAAGCCAGGAAGCTGCGGCTGCTATTAGGCAGGCCACTATTGCAAAACTTAGAACTATGACAAGACCATGCTTAAAAGGATTGCCTATTAGCTGAGGAAAGAAGCTTTTGGATATTAGCCTGGCCGCACTGGCATGGGGCAATTTACTAAGAACTTTCGTACCGAGAAGGCTTTTAAGAGGATTGTATCCCAAAAAGGCTGCGAATAAGTAACTAATCGGTGGAAGATGAGAAAGTTGAGTAGCAATGTGCACCGATACACCGTTAGCTGTCAGCCCGGCAAACATTGTCGAAGGAACCTTAGCGGTAAGCCCGACTATCATAAGACTGAAGAATATACCTATAGATAAAGGCATGCCTGAATTCTGAAAAGTAGCCCGCATACCCGAGGCTACACCTCTCGAATCAGCAGGTACGGAGTTCATTATGCCGGCAGTATTAGGTGACGAGAATAGACCGAAAGCCAGCCCGTTAAGCAGCAGTATCAGGGCGAAAGCCAGGTAAGGGAAATTAACCGGAAGAAGCATCATCAAGCTAAAGCTTATGGCCGCCAATATCATACCGCCGGTAGCAAAGGGCCTAGCACCGTATTTATCCGATAAATAACCGGACAGGGGACCGGCGATTAGAAAACCGGCAGTAGTAGGCAGCATGTAAATACCCGCCCAAAGAGGTGTTCGGGCAAAGGTGTAGCCATGAAGCGGCAGCCAGATGCCTTGCAGCCACATAATCAGCAGAAATTGTAAACCGCCCCGGCCAACAGCCGATAACAGCCCGGCTATATTGCCGGCCGTAAAGGCCCGAATACGGAAAAGTTTTAAGTTAAACATAGGCTGTTTGACGTAATTTTCAATAATAACAAAGGCTATAAGCAGAACAATGCCGGACGTTATCATTCTAATAACAAACGGGTTGCCCCATCCCATAGAAGAGGAGCCGTAAGGGCTTATACCGTAAGTAATACCCACTAGAGCGGTGGTTAAACCAGCGGCAAATGCAATATTGCCCAGCCAATCAACTTTAGCTTTCTTAAAGACATCGATTTCTTTAAGCATCATATAGGACCAGGTGGCGCCTATCGCACCAATTGGCACGTTAAATAAAAATACCCAGCGCCAAGAAAACTGCGCCAGTATGCCGCCAACCAGAACCCCAATAAACGAGCCCGCCATAGCCGAAACCTGGTTTATACCCAAGGCCATTCCTCTCTGGTCACTGGGAAAGGCATCAGTTAAAATAGCAGCCGAATTAGCCATTAGCAACGCCCCGCCAACTGCTTGTACCATCCGCATAATAATCAATTCCAGGGCGCCTCTGTCACCTTGGCTCCAGGTTAGTGCCGCGCCAAGTGCGCCCAGTGTAAAGATAACAAAACCTAAGTTATACATACGGACGCGTCCGAACATATCGCCAAGACGCCCAAGTGATACAACCAAGACAGCGGTAACGAGCATGTAGCCCATTAATATCCATAGAAGATAAGAAAAACTACCGGCACTAAGCGGGTTAATATGAAGGCCCCGAAAAACAACGGGCAGGGCAATTATTAGGCTAGTACCGTTTATGGCGGCAATTAGCATGCCGAGAGTAGTATTGGATAAAGCTATCCATTTGTAGTGGACGTTTACCTTAATACCGCCTTTAAATTTGCTCACTCCTCTATACCTGCGCCTTTCAACTCATATATATAACATTTACTTAAAGTGCTGCTAGAATTTGCTCAGTCGATCGTACCCGGCTAATGCGAGGGAAGATATTGGTAATTGCAAAAGCATGAGATTCGCTAGAGGTGGCTGCCATGGCATCTTCAACTAATACTAAGGTGTAGTTTCTCTCGTAAGCATCTCGGGCTGTTGACTCAACACCAATATTGGTTGATATGCCTCCCAGCACGATGGTTGTAATGCCGCGCCGGCGTAACTGCAGGTCCAGTTCGGTACCGTAAAAGGCGCCCCACTGATGCTTGGTGATGACAAGATCGCCTTCCTTCGGCCCAAGTTCTTCGACTATAACGTCAAAACCTTTCGGCAGAGTGGTTGTTCCGACTAGAGGCATATCCGTTAGCTGCCGCAGGTTATCTTTGCCGTCGGTACTGCTAACTCTTACGAGTACTACCAGAGAACCACGTTCGCGAAAACGATCTGCCAGTTTGACAGCATTGGCAATTACTTCAGGCCCAGAGTGCGGAGCAGTTTCCCGGCCGGCAATGCCGTGCTGCAAATCAATAACTACCAGCGCCGTGCTCTTCGGATCTAATTTAAGTTGATCATCCATCATTTAACCTCCTTTTAATAAACTTTACCGGGGACATACACTAAGTATGTATATGACTCTCCCTGCCTTAATAACTAGTATACAAGAATCTGTAGTTCTATCTAAGTTTTAATAGAGTCTCGGCAAATATCGACAGGGCAATCAAAATCCAGAAAAAGATGTCTGCTCCGCTTGAAACTACTCGGCTTAGAACTTTTACAAATTTCTTATCAACAGGCAGATTCTTATAATTTAATCTGACCCAAGCAGCATTAATTGTCAGAACGCCGGCGTAACAAAAGACGCATGGGATACATATGCTATGAAGGTTATAAATACTTTGCCAGAAGAACCAATATCCAAAGCCGGCAAAAAAGACTGCTAGGAACTGATAAATATATCTTAAGTAAGAGATGATGCTACCGCCAAACCAGGCAATAAGACCGGCTGATAGAGTAAGCGAGAAAAAGACAATACACATCATCGAATTCGGGAAACCAAAGACCGAACTTTGATGAGCATTGAGAACATTTGTACAGCTAAAAACGCTGTTTAAATTACAGGTTAAAGATACATGAGCGTTTTTGAGCAAAGATATTTTATTAACGGTATCAATAAAAGAGGCAACAAGGCCAACCGCTGCGCCGATAGACATAGTCCCATACAGTAATTTTTGTTTATCTTTCGGGCCCATAATTATTTAGTATAGTTTCTTGCCGGAAATATTCAATATTTACTTCGGCCTAAAGATGTATTTTTGCTATAGTTTAGTTTATGAATAGACTATGGCATGAGAAGAATAAGATGCCGATTAACGCTACCAAAAGCCAAAGAATAAAATGGCATCTTGAGCACCAAAAGCAGTGCAATTGTCGGCCGATACCAAAAAGTTTAGAGAAAGAGCTTAAAGGTAATCTCCTAAGATAAGGCGGTCAGATTTTTACCAGACGGAAGATATTTGCGGTAGAAATAAAAACCTGGGGGCAGCCCTATGATCAAATTTAATACTCTATAGACAATAGTTGTTGAAAAGGCCAGGGCAAGAGGTGTGCCAAGCGCCACTAATGTTCCGGCCATACCAAGTTCGAATATCCCTGTACTGAAAAATACGCCGCCAAAAATACTAGCGATATTTGCAAAGAGATAGGCCATAATGACTACGCCAAGATTTTCGACTTTGCCAAAGGCTAAAAACGCCATATAGAACGTCATTATCTCTATAATTATGTAAATTATTGACCAGGCAAACGGCATAAGCATACGCCTTTTGTTACTGACCATGGCGTGGTAGCCTTTATAAAATTCATTAACAAAATCCTCTGTGACTTCCTCACTATGAAACTTCGGATAAATTCGCTTTACCGATTTAATTACAAACTTAACTATGCGTCTAAGTATTGATTCGTAATACACTAAAGCAAGGATACATATGGCAAATACGGTAATCCCGATAGCTGAGAATAAGGTAACCCTAACGATAGTGTGTCCGCTGTTAATACTTAAGTCCACTAAAATAAATCCGACAGGTATCATCACCAGAACTGCCAGCGCGCTCAGCGCATAACGCATAAACTGTGACAGCACACTTTTACCACGGGGTACTTCGGGAGACAGGACCTGAGACAGATAGCCGGCGCCAGCTAAACCTAAGGAAGGCAAGATGTAATTAACAAAATTTGTGGCCAGTGCGCCCTGGAATAGTCTCGGCAGAGATATGTTATGCGAAAAAATGCGTAAAATAGACCGGTAATATAGGGCATTTACCCAATAGCTACCAACCTGGACTATTACAATCAAAAAGATAATATACCACCGTAAGCTGTCGAGCAGATGCCAAAAAGAGGAGAATTGGTGACGATTTAATAATATGACGAAAAATAACCCGATTAGCCCCAGCAGCGAGAATATACTGCGCAGTTTAATGTGGAATTTTCTTTCTTTCCAGCCTCTATAAACACCTATCATACTCAGTATTTTATACTAATATACTCAACAGTTGCCTAAGAGTAGTCGGTGAAGACGCTTATTTGTTGTGCTCAGGATACTTAGACCAGGCTATTGCCAGGAGTACGCCAGTGATTAAGGCACCCAGCGCAACCAGCCCAAACGATCGAAGCATATGGTGGTTAGCCCTCGGATGAGCAAGGTAGATAAGCAGGCCAGCAACAACAAAGTTCACCCAGCCCCAGACAACGTTAACCGCTGCTGATGAGCTTTTACCAAAGGGTGTTTGGTGTTTCTGCCCAGTTATTCCCTTAACAAAATGAGGGATACCATTAGCGCCGACTAGTCCAGCAAAGAAGCTGTAAACATATAGTTGCCACATACGTTAATACTATACTGATAGCGACAAAATGAAAAGCAGCCTGGACCAAGCGTTTATTTAAATTAAATTGTTGACGTAGGCAACAAGGTCATCAATTGCCACTTCTTGCTGAGTCGAATTAGCCAGGTCTTTAACTAGGACAATACCTTTTTGATGTTCAGCCTTACCATAGATTATGACTAAGTTAACCCCCATTTTATCGATTGATTCAAGCTGCTTGCCAAGCCTAGTTTCAGAATAGATTAGTTCGGTAGGGATATCAGCTTTTCTTAGCTTATGAGCTATGGCCAATCTATCGGCGTCATACGTACTGTCTAAATTAGAAATATATATAGCGGTCTTAGTATGCTTAGTCTCACCAATATTTAGACTGGATAATCCTTCCATCAACCTATCCAGGCCAATAGATGTACCGACTGCCGGGCTGTCAGGTCCGCCCAGCTGCTTAATAAGGTTGTCGTAACGGCCGCCGCTACAGATACTGCCTAGTCCCTCATTGCCAACAATAAGAGTTTCATAAATTGTCGACGTATAGTAGTTAAGCCCCCGAGCGATTGTTGGATCAAATACGATGTTTTTTAGTTTTAGCGGTTTTAAGACGTTCATAATATTTTCCAGGCTTTCCAGGCCTTCGCTTGTTTTTTCGTTGTCCAGAAGCTTTAAGACACTATTAAAAGTTTGCTCGTTAGATAAAAAGTCACTGACAACTTTCTTGGCCTTAGATCCAAAAAGTTGTTCAATCTCTTTAGTCACTTGTCGGGAGCCAACCTTGCTAACCTTATCTATTATCGTTATAAACTTATAGAAGTCAGTTTCTTTGGTGATACCGGCACAGCTAGTCAGGCCATCGAGTATTCGGCGGTCATTAACTCTAATTTCTACCTCTAGTTTTAGAGCCCTAAAGACATCGTCCATCATAGCTATTACTTCAGCATCAGAAAGATAGCTATAGGTTCCGACTATATCGGCATCTATCTGAGTAAATTCTCTATACCGGCCAGCCTGGGGACTTTCACCGCGCCAGACATCGCCAATAATATAGCGTTTGTATGGTGAGGGCAGAGACTGGCCCTGCATAGCCATAAGCCTGGCTAGCGGGACTGTGTGGTCATAACGCAAGGCTAGGTGTCTTTTACCTCTGTCTTCAAAGTCATAAATTAGGGTTTTAGCTTCATCGCCATATTTGCCGTTTAATGTTTCAAACAGTTCAATAGCTGGAGTTTTAATGGGCATAAAACCATAAAGCTCATAAGTCGAGGTAATCGTGTCTAGGACTTTTTCTCGGGCTATCATCTGAGCAGATAATAGATCCCTGAAACCAGATAAAGGTCCTTGTGCTTTAGCCACTTTTACACCTCCTTAGTGATACCATCATCTGTTAGTATACAATACCTTGCATATTGCCTAGTAGCACCCGGTAATCTTAACCTCTTTAGAGTATTTTTGGCATGAGGCATTTTGGAATATATGGGCTTTCAAGAATAGAATAAGAACATGCAGTTTATATATACCGACAGCCTAGAAAACGGCCGGGAGGATGTATTTAATCTTCTAGAGTCCTGCCTAAAGAAGGGCCGAGTACTCTGGCTGTTGTCCGGCGGCTCTAACATTGAAATTGAAGCTAGCGTCTTAAATAAAATTGACAGAAAGCTGACTAATAATCTTAGTCTGATGCTGGCTGACGAAAGATATGGTCTGGGCGGGCATGACAACTCAAATTACCAAAAATTAAAAATTATCGGTCTTGACCCAAAGAATGCCAGGTTCATTGACATTCTTGAAAATAGCCCTTCAGCTGATGAGAGCTTAAAGATTTACCAAAAAGAGTATGAATCTCTAAAAGAAAAGGTAAATACCATTATTGGCCAACTGGGAATAGGAACTGATGGTCATATTGCCGGCGTACTGCCAGAAAGTGTTGGCATAGACTCTAATAAAACAGCTGTCTATTACAAGGCCTTTGATTTTGCGCGGATAACACTGACTCTTAAATCACTTAAAGACCTTAACCATACTTTTGTATTCTGTCACGGTGGAGATAAAAAAGATGCTCTGAAACACTTGAAAAATGCCGATATTAGCTTAAAGATGTGTCCCTCCTTAATACTAAGGGAAATGCCAGACGTAAGAGTATATAATGATCAGATAAAGGAGAGTTAATGAAAATAGCAGTTCATGGCCTAGGTAGAATGGGCGGACAAATAGCCCGAAAACTTACCAAATCAGACATAGAGGTAATTGTTCATAACAGAAGCCCCGAGCCAATTAAGTTAGCCGAGCAACAGGGTGCGATCGCTGCCTATACTAAACAAGATGTTTTAAAAGCCTTTGGGAGCGAACAAGCTATTATCTGGATAATGCTTCCGGCTGAGATAATTGATGATCAGCTAAAAGAATGGCTAAAGATATTACCCAGTGGCAGCATCATTATTGACGGCGGAAACTCAGACTTTAGGCTGACAAAACGGCGCAACAAACTAGTTTTAGGTAGCGGTTTGGTCTATATAGACATTGGTGTAAGCGGCGGTATTTGGGGCTATAAGAATGGCTTCTCAATGATGTGCGGCTCAGATAACGAAGAAGCGTTTAACAAACTAAGACCAGTTTTAGATGTCTTATCTAAACCAGAAGGGCAATACCAGTATTTTGGTCCTTCAGGCAGCGGTCATTTCGTTAAGATGACCCATAACGCCATTGAATACGGTATGATGGAGAGCTTAGCCGAAGGCTATAGACTGCTAAAAGAGGGTCCATATTCTAACTTAGATTTAAGGAAGGCTGCCGATGTTTGGCAGCACCACAGTGTAATAACTTCATGGCTAAATGAATTAGTGCTGGACGTTATGAAAGAAAATCCTAAGCTTGAAAGCATAGAAGGTAAGGTGGCTCAAACTGGTGAGGCCAAATGGGCACTAGAGGCAGCAAAGGAAAGCAAAATCGATATGCCGGCTATAGGTACCTCTTTCAGAGTCCGTCTGGAATCAGAAAAGGGTAAGATTAACTACGCCACTAAACTGCTGGCGGCAATGCGTAATAAATTTGGCGGGCACTCGCTCAATGTCTGAAAACCAACCGACAGTAATAATTTTATTCGGGGTCAGCGGTGATCTAGCTGGTCGGAAAATCCTGCCTGCTCTATACCATCTTATTAAAGATGAGCTACTGCCTAATGATTGCCGGATTATTGGCACCACTAGACAATCTTTAACCAAAGAACAGTTGCTTAAAAATACCGAGCTTTGCGTTCTTGAAACAGATAACGTTTGTAATCCAGACGCTCTTAAAAAATTCAATGACATCTTTGAATTATTTCAATTAGATCCGGCTAAAGACGACGACTATTTAAAGCTAAAACAGTTCTTAAGCAAATTAGAAGCTAGTGAAGGCAAGTGTTTCAACCGGTTATTCTATTTATCAATTCCGCCTCAGCTATATATGCCGATTGTTGAACGGTTGGGCAAATATGGTATGGCCGAGAGCTGTGAACATAGTAAGGCAAAATGCCGTCTGTTAGTTGAAAAGCCCTTTGGCTATGATCTAGCTTCAGCCAAGGAACTAATTAGTGAAACAGCCAAGTACTTTAAGGAGGAGCAGGTCTTTAGAATAGATCACTATTTAGCTAAAGAGACAGCTCAGAATATTTTAATTCTCAGAAAACATAACCCTCTTTTAGACGATGTTTGGAACAATAAGCTAATTAGACAGATACGGATTAGAGCGCTAGAGAACATCGGTATTGAAGGTCGAAATTTTTATGATAGTATCGGCGCGCTAAGAGATGTTATCCAAAGCCATTTGATCCAGTTAATGGCCATTTCCACTATGGACATCCCAGCTGACATTAATTCGTCAAAAGAAATCCATGAGAAAAAGATTAAACTGCTTAATCAGACATCCTTAGTCGTAGTAGAAGGTTCGTGGCTAAGGGGCCAATACGACAGCTACCGCCAAGAGATTGGCGATAATAATTCAGACACCGAAACATACATTAAGCTGAATCTTCAAATAGACAATGATACTTGGCGGGACGTAAAGATAGTGCTTGAAACAGGCAAGGCATTAAAAACTAAGGTGACCGATATATCGATAGATTTCTCAGAACCTAATGATAAAAACCAGAACCAGCTCACTATACGTATCCAGCCAAATGAAGGAATCAACATTAAACTCTTTGTTAAAAGACCAGGTATTGAAAACAAGATTGATGAAGCAGCTATGGACTTTAGCTATCAACAGACATTTGGCGTGTCGGCCCATCCTGACGCCTATGAGCGGGTAATTGTTGATGCGATTCGCGGTGACCAATCTCTTTTTGCCTCCAGCCAGGAAGTTATTAGAAGCTGGGAAATACTTGAGCCAATAATTGAAAGTCTTGAAAGAGACTCTGGCGGAATAAAAATATATGCCACAGGGAGTGATGGCCCGGATCTCTCTTAAGATGATAAACTAGACATTATGATTACCTATTTCCAAGCATTAATTCTAGGTATTTTCCAGGGTATTACCGAGCTGTTCCCGGTATCCAGCTTAGGCCACTCGGTCTTAATTGCTTATCTTTTTAACTGGACCAATATTCTAAACGGTACCGTAAATAAAGCTTCAAACTTCCTATTATTTCTAGTCGTCATCCACGTTGCTACTGCGCTGGCTTTGCTTTTCTTTTACCGGAAAACATGGTGGAGATTAATTAAAGCCTGGTTCAAATCGATAGCAACAAGATCCTTAGAGCAAAGAGAAGCAAAACTGGTTTGGCTACTCATTGCCGCCACCATCCCGGCCGGTCTTATAGCCCTGGCTCTCCAAACTAAGCTTCAGGATCAGTTTGCCAAACCGTTATCAGCTGTTGTCTTTATTATTATTAACGGTATTATCTTACTTATTGGCGATCAATATATTAGAAACCATAAAGCCAGTGCTGAAGTAAAAGATATGGAAAGGGAACACGCCATATCCCACACCTTATCTTTCAAACAGGCAATCACTATTGGCATTGCTCAAGTCGGAGCTTTAATAGCCGGTATATCAAGAACAGGTATAACTATGGTAGGTGGTGTTTTTAGCGGCCTATCTAGAGATGAAGCGGCTGAGTTTTCGTTCCTGCTGGCTACACCAATAATCTTAGCCGCCGGTCTATATAAACTGCCGTCAGCTCTTAGTCATAAGTCAGCCGGTATGCACGGGCAGATGCTTCTTGGTGCTGTTTGTGCGGCAGTAGCTGCCTATTTCGCTGTTAAATTCTTAGATAGATACTTTAAAAAATCAACGCTTCGACCATTTGGCATCTACTGTATTACTATCGGCATTCTAATCTTATCGGTAGGTCTAGGTAGAGGACACTTCTAAATGTCAGCTGGGGACGTTATTAATCTTGTTATTTTTGTATTCATTGTTATTTCTATAGCCAGAGGCTGGCAAATTGGCTGGATTAGGCAATTCTTTTCAACAGCTGGTTTTTTCGGCGGTTTGTTTATCGGCGCCGCTATCCAGCCGTCAATAGTCAACTTTACTCATACGGTCTTGTCCCGAACCGTCTTAACTCTAACTATTACTTTAGGCATAGCTTTTTGCCTATTAACAGTCGGCGAGATAATCGGCAATAAGTTAAAGGCAAAAATACACATTAGACCGCTGAATGCAATTGACAGTATCCTAGGTTCGGTTTTGTCTCTGGCAACTGTCTTGTTTAGCGTCTGGCTTTGCGCCGCCATGGTAAGCTCACTGGCTGTCCCGACTATCCAGGCAGACGTGAACGGTTCATCGGTCGTCAAATTTTTAAATCGTCATCTGCCAAGCGCTCCTTCGGTAATTTCCGAGATTGGCTCGTTGATAGACCCGAACGGCTTCCCGGAAGTTTTTGTTGGCGGTGAACCGGCCCCTAATTCAAACTATTCATTGCCCACGGCCACAGCTATGCAGTCGGCTGTTGATGCCGATGATGCTTCGGTAGTCAAGATTGAAAGTTTAGGCTGCGGCGGAATAGTCGAGGGCTCGGGTTTTGTAGTGGCGCCTGGAATAGTCGCCACCAACGCTCATGTTGTTGCCGGTACCGTCCACCCATATGTATATGACTCAAACGGCCAACACTCAGCTACGGTCATTTGGTTTGACCCTGACTTAGATTTTGCCGTCCTAAAGACTACCCACTTAGCCGGTAAACCATTAACAATTGATTCCCGATTAGTGGATAACGGTATGGGCGGGGCGGTGTTAGGCTATCCTGGCGGCGGTTCGTTTAGCGCTACTACCGCTGCCGTATTAAACGAATTTGACGCGATTGGACGGAATATCTACGGCACAGGCAATACTAGCCGAAGCGTTTACGAACTCAAAGCTCGTGTCATTCCCGGTAATTCCGGCGGTCCTTTAATACTCCAAAACGGCCAGGTTGACGGTATAGTTTTTGCCGAGTCAACCACCTACACGGACGTTGGTTACGCCCTAACCTCGAACCAAGTAGTATCGGCCATAACTCACGCCGAATCGCAAAACATTATTAGAAGTACCGGCGGCTGCGCTCAGTAATATTATTCGGCTCTTAAGGCTTCAATAGGATCTTTTCTGGCAGCTTTAAGCGCCGGGATAGAACCAAAAACCAGGCCGATAAGAATCGATATAAACAAAGTTATTAAAATAATACCAAAGCTGATGATTGGCTGGAGGTTAGTGGTCAAGCGAAGAGCAATGTCTATTAAGCCGGCTAAAGCAACGCCGATCAAACCACCGACGCTGGATAGCATGATAGATTCAAGCATGAATTGGTTTAAGATCTGACGATTAGTCGCGCCGACTGCTTTTCTAATACCAATTTCATGCATTCGCTCTGTAACCGAAACAAGCATCACGTTCATAATGCCAATACCGCCTACCAATAGGGAAATACCAGCGACAATAATAATTAGCCTGGTTACCAAATTAAGAACGGCATTGCTGTTGGCAATATTCTGGGCCTGATCCAAAACACTAAAGTCTGCTTGGCCGTTATGGCTAGCCAACAAGTTGTTATATATCTGATGGGTTATCGCCGCAGTTTGTTTTGAGTCAGTTGGCTTGGCTAAAATTTCATAAGTAGTAATAGAGTTATTGGTTAGGTTTTCGGAATTCGCATAAGATATAAAGACAGCCTTATTAAATGCCGAGGAGCTGCTCAGGGGCGTAGCCGGGAAAGAATTTAATATACCCCTTACGGTATACGTCTGACCGTTTATCAGAAGAGGCAATCCAAGCGGCACATCCTCGTTATATAGATCCTGGGAAGCTTGGCTGCCAAGAACAACACCATTACTTTGAGTATCGAAATTAGTTAAGAAACTGCCGTACTGAGTACTATTATTAATGACGCTTGGGAAGTCAGGGTAGGTACCAATAATCAAGCCGTTAGGATAGGATGATTGATTGCCCCTAACGGTTGCCGATAGGGCGCTTAAAGGCGCGACCTCTGAAACACCTTTGGTATTAGCTACTCTGGATATATCAGAGCTAGACAGTGACCCGGAGACACTCAAACCAGTCAGTAAATCAAGCGTATTGAAACTGGAGCCGCTAACTTTAATGGTGCTTGGCTCAACGGTAATAACATCATTGCCAGTCTGGTTAATATGCCCGGATATTTGCTGTTTAACACCTTCTGATATGGCAATGACGGAGATTACTGAAGCGACACCAATAATTACACCTAGCATTGTCCAAAAGTTTCTAAGTTTGGTCTGTCTGACGGCATCGATGCCGGCTTTAATTTGGCCCTTAGTTAAAGATTTCATCTTAGGTTACGCCCTTTGCTAACTGCCATCTTTTTAGTCTTATGCTTCTTTGGCCTTCTCCTGATATGTCCAGTTGGGATAGCTTTCATAAGAGCTGAAACACCAGCTAGATCATCCTCAACTGTTTTTACCGGCAGAGTATAGAGAACTTGGCGGGCTCTTGGAGCAACGCTGCCATAAGCCGTTCTTTCATCATGAATAATCGTACCGTC
The DNA here is from genome assembly GCA_963762395.1 of uncultured bacterium. GTDB lineage: Bacteria > Patescibacteriota > Saccharimonadia > Saccharimonadales > UBA4665 > JAJZKE01. The sequence goes on from CAVXKL010000001.1 coordinate 306,978, forward strand.
ATGCATGTAAACAACGCGCGTAGCGTACCTGGTTAGCTCCGGGTTATGGGTAACAAAAAGGATGGTGGTATTAGCTTCACGATGGATTTCACTTAATAGTTCCATAACAAGTCTAGAACCAGCGCTATCCAAGTTCCCGGTTGGTTCATCGGCAATAATAATCTTCGGGCTATTAACCAGCGCTCTGGCAATAGCCGCGCATTGAGCCTGTCCGCCGCTAAGCTGATAAGGATAAAAGTATTCTCTGGATTGAATACCCACTCTCTCTAAAATGGCACTGGCTTGCTTATTCCTTTTAGACACCGGCATAGCTTTATACGCCAGGGGGAGAGCAACGTTCTCTAGTACCGTCAAACGATTAATCAGATTGAAAGACTGGAAAATAAAACCGATTGAATCACGCCTAAGCTTGGCTGATTGGTTAGGCCTTAATCTGGCAACTGAACGTCCTTCAAGCATATACCGGCCGTTGCTTGGTCGATCCAAAAGGCCAATCATATTCATGAGAGTACTTTTACCAGAACCGCTTGGACCCATGACGGCAATAAACTCACCCTTATCAACAACTAAATTGACTTCGTCTAGTGCCACCGTTGTGGCATCGCCGAAGCCGTACAGTTTACTGACGTCTTCCAGTTTAATTAGAGCCATGTCATATTAATTTAAACCCTTATTTGTTAATAGAGCAAGGGTATTTTCTAGTAATATTAGGAGACGTGTCAATTATCTGTTAAGGCTGCTTTCAATATATGCCCAGCATTGCTAATATTAAGCTTGCATAGACTAGCTTGGAGGGGTCGCCTAGTGGCCTATGGCGCACGCTTGGAAAGCGTGTAGGGTGTATAACCCTCGAGGGTTCGAATCCCTCTCCCTCCGCCAGAAAGTATCAAATGAAATTATTGGTCTATGCTTTTGAACCATTCGGTCAAAACACGAAAAACATCAGCCAACAAGTGCTTAAACAACTTCGCGGGCGGAAGAATGTTAAGAAAATAATCTTACCCGTTAAGTTTAATAGCACCTTTGTTATCAAGGCTATAGAGAATATAAAGCCAAACATTATATTGGGATTAGGCCAGTATCCTAGAGGTAAAAAAATTCGTATAGAAAGGTTAGCCAAGAATCAACAGAAATCCAAGGGTCATTTACAAACCAGCATTAAAAAAAACGGCCCAGCAAAAGCTGCTGTTACACTTAAACTTCAGCCCGATATCAACTCGTGGGTTTCATATAATGCCGGCAGGTATGTTTGTAACTATTCAATCTATGTTTTACTTACCAATGCAATCACTAAAGATATACCGTTTGCATTTCTTCATATATCCAAGAAAGTTGACGTGAACAAAGCCACTGATATACTCGAGCATAAAATCGATGAAATCCTCGCAGTAGTTCAAAAATAGGAAAGTTCCAGACCTATGTGTTCCGCCAGTATTTAAATTCTCATTAAACACACATCTTTTTATATAGTTGCATACTTAAAATCTATTTAAAGTTTCTAAGAAACAAATCAACCTATATAATAATGTCAGTCCTAGGAGAGGTACCCAAGTGGCTGAAGGGGACGGTTTGCTAAATCGTTAGGGGGGCGAGAGCTCCCGCGAGGGTTCGAATCCCTCTCTCTCCGCCAAAATCGCAACAGATGATCAAAAAAGTATCAGGCTACTGTTTGGGGTGTTCAACTTATTTACTATTCTTCATAGCTTATTTAATTGTTTTTATCTACGTTGGTTTTCTTTTTCACATATATATAAATAGCTGGACGCTCATATTAGCGTTCATAAGCTATAACCTGGCTATTTGTTTATATCTAACCTTAAGGCATAAAGACAAACTCAAAAGGCTATCTGTTTATCTTGGTTTATCCCTATTAATGTTTATATTTCTGACCAATGTCTTCGGCCATACTTATGACATTAGTTATGATGGCCAAGATTACCATCAGTCAGCAGTCATTGCGTTATCGAATAAGTGGGACCCGCTTTATCAAAATGCTCCACCTATAAATCCGAGCAACCCGAACGATAAGCCCGTTGATGAGGGTTATGGTAAAACTATCTGGTCCGTAGACGCCAGCATATATAAACTAACTCATAATATAGACTCTGCTACCGCTATAAATTTAATAATTGGTCTTATAGCCCTATCATTCGCGTTTGTAGCTTTTAGCGAGCTTGGCCTTACGCCTGTAGCGAGTTTCTTATTAGCATTAGCAACAATATTTACTACTGTATTTATTGAACAAACTTTTACTTTCAGAGAAGACGCGCTGAGTTACGAGTTATTGATCATTGGTTTATCCTCACTGGTAATGCTCTGCAAACATCGACGCAGCACCATTTGTTTAGCTACTCTTTTTACTACGCTAGTCCTAATCGCTTCAATTAAGGACAGCAATTTATTCATATTTAGCCTGCTGGCAGTTTTATTGGTATATGTAATTCTCAGCCAGAAATTATATAAACTCAGTCATTTTAAACAGCTAGCCGCGGCCGCTTCTGTCATTGCGATCCTATTATTATTTAACCCGTATATAACCAATATCTATGAGCACCACGCTATTGATTATCCTCTTAACTCACCGACTCTTGCCAGCTCCCTAAGATCTCAAGGCGTACCTGTTAACATAAATAAAGACAACCGATTCGAACTATTCTTTTACGGTATCTTTTCGCAGGCATCGCTTGGCAGCTCGACAAATAAGATTAATTCTGAGAGTTATGCTCATCTTAAAATACCTTTTAGCCTTACCTTCGATGACTTAGTAACCGAAAGCTCGGTAATGTCAAAAACGGTCGGCGGCTACGGGGTTCTTTTCAGTGGCATTTTATCAGTATCTTTATGCGCCTTTGTTTGGCTGTTAGTTAAAGACATAAGATCAAAAAACCGAAAGATAATTTTATATCTATCAGCCTTAGTGTTAGTAGTTATAGGCTCATGCTTAATTAGTCCGGTCCCGAATTATTCCAGATATATTAGTCAGCTGTTCTTGATTCCCATTACCATAGCAGCCGTGCTCTTAATTACTGCCGGTAAGTCAAAAGTGCGCAAATTTATTGGACTGGTTATAGTTGGCCTGTTGCTAACTAATGTGTTTTTGGATGCCAGCATATCCTACACGGATCAATACTCCTCTTTTAAAGATATAACGAGTCAGCTAAACACGCTTGCCAACTCTAAACAAACTTACTTAGTTTATGATGGCTACTCTTATTTGAGTTATCAAAAGTTAGAGTCTCATGGTGTAAAAATCATTGAATCAGTCAAACCAATCAGTTGTCCAAACGAGATCATATTATATTTTTCACTTGGAACAACTTTATGTAAAACCTAGACTCACGAGTAAAGTTCCAGGTCCGAATATTTTTGTCAGCGAGAGCTTGAAATATCGTCCCTTTTAACGCTAGGTGATAGAATTATGATATGTTAGCCATAAGCATGTTTAGATGGTGGTATGAAAAAGGATGGGCCACAGTTTTAAATAGTTTTAAAAAGAGAACCAGTCATACACTGGCCTATTTCTCAGTTGCAACATTACTGCGTACCTTATTCTCACCCTGGCGAAGGATCATTAGCTTTCCTGGTCAAAGCATAAAAGCTCATTTTTATGCGGCTATAGATAATTCAATTAGCCGGGTTATCGGGTTTTCTGTGCGCGTAATTATACTCTTTGTGGCTATTATCACCCTTGTTTTGGTCACTCTGTTCAGCTCTATTGAAATGATTGTCTGGCCCTTTTTGCCCCCAGCTTTTGTATTTTTCCTAGTAATTGGGGTAGCAAAATTATGAAATTAGTCATAGATTTACATAGCCTTAGGGCAAAGAAAGCTCGCCTTAGCAGATATGTCGGGCACGTTGGCTATAACCTACTACTAATTATTATATTTATCTGTTTGGTTTGTATTGTCTGGTTGGTTTTATCTAAGCGAGATCATTTCATATATTTATTTATTGCCGCAATTATCATCTGCTACATGATGGCGGTTTGGTGGCAACGTGATTTGTCCATATTACCGCCTGAAGGAGATGATCTAGGGGACAATATATCTGTTGATGTACTGTCAAGATTAAGGCCGGGTCAAGTAATGACACCTAAAACCTTATGGCAGGGTATCTCAGGCCATTGGCAGATTATTTTCCTTACTAATCATTTACTTTTACCGCCTAATATTATTGAGAGTCAATTAAGTAACAATGAACAAGATCTTAATCCGGCTTTATCTTTCGCTTCTGAATTAGCCAAACAAAATAACAGCCGAATTATTGAACCTGGTTTTATAGCGGCCGGTCTGCTATCTACTTCGCCGTCGATTAAGGAATTATTAATAAAATCTAAACTCCAGCCCTCAGATATATCTGAAGTTGCAAGCTGGTTGGGCCGACTTTCAGAAAACATGAAAAAGAGGGAACAGTTTTTCGGCGGCATCGGCAGAGACTGGGCCTTTGGTTTTACCCCAATGCTTAATCGTTTCGGAGATAATATCAGCCTGTCTATAGCTAAATACGGGTCTAATTTTGGCCATCTTACAAATTCTGGCGGAGTTCGGACTATTGAAGCCGCATTTGATAATAACGCCGGAGTAGTAGCCCTTATTGGTCCTACCGGCATAGGTAAAACTAGTCATGTTTATGCATTGGCTCAGAAACTAATAGAGGGAAGGACCAAACATTCGCTGGCATATAACCAGATAGTCAGTCTAGATGCAGCTGATCTCTCAACCAACAGCAGAGAACCTAACGATATAGAGTACCTGATTAACGTTTTGGCAAGCGAAGCAGCCAAGGCTGGTCATATAATTCTATTTTTGGATAATTCTCAATTATTCTTTACTGAAGGCATTGGCTCCTTTAACGCCACCAACGTTCTTCTGCCAATTTTTCAGAGCCAACGTGTACGCATAATATTAACCTTTACGCCCGAAGATTATCAGCGGCTTAAAACAAACTCTCCTAACCTAGCCAGCCTGGTTACACCGGTGATACTAGCCGAACAGTCAGAAACTGATGTTATGCGCGTACTGGAAGACACTGCGATTAGCTTTGAGAGTCGAAACAAAGTGTTAATTGCTTATGAAGCGCTAACAGAATCTTACAGACTAAGCGGCAGATACAGCCAAGACGGAGCTTACCCAGGTAAAGCTATTAAACTCTTGGAGCAATCCCTATCTAATGTTTTAGACAATATTGTCACAGCTGACTCTGTCCAGAAAACTATAGAACAAACCATTGGCGTTAAAGTTGGATCAGCCGCGCCGGTTGAAGCAGATAACTTATTACATCTGGAGGAACGGATTCATCAAAGGATGGTTGATCAGAACCACGCAGTAAACGTTGTATCATCAGCCCTTAGACGTTCAAGAGCCGGTGTATCGGATCCGCATCGACCAATCGGCAGTTTCTTGTTCTTGGGCCCTACGGGCGTTGGCAAAACCGAGCTTGCTAAATCTTTGGCCGCCGAATACTTTGGCAGCGAAGATAGCTTGGTCAGACTGGACATGAGCGAATATCAGCAGGCAGAAGATGTTAAGCGTTTACTTGATAACGGGAAAAATGGAACATCCAGTCTAATAATGTCAGTGCGGCGGCAGCCATTTAGCATAGTTCTGCTGGATGAAATTGAAAAAGCTCATTCTAACGTACTCAATCTATTACTCCAGATGTTAGACGAGGGCCAGCTAACAGATGACAGAGGTCGAGCTACTAGTTTTAAAGACTGCATAATTATTACTACGTCAAATGCCGGCGCTCAGGAAATACGCGAACGGATACAAAAGGGCGAAAGCTTAGAGAGCTTTGAAGAGACCTTTATCGACCAGATAATAAACAGCGGTCAGTTCAAACCCGAGCTATTAAACAGATTTGACGAGATAGTTCTCTTCAAGCCACTGCTGCCTAATGAATTGTCCCAGATTGTTGGTTTAATGATAAACCAAATTAATCAGACATTACGCAATCAAAACATATCCGTTGAGTTGACGGAGTCTGCTGTAAATGAAATTGTCAAAGCTGGCTATGATCCCCGACTTGGAGCCAGACCTATGAGACGCGTACTGCAAAGAGCGGTTGAAGATAATATTGCTCAGCATATACTGCAAAAACAAATATTACCCGGCGATCATGTACGGCTCGATGCTTCAGATTTAGAGATACCAAAAGATTAATCAAGGGATATAATTACAATACGTTGGAGAGGTGCAGGAGTGGTTGAACTGGATTGTCTCGAAAACAGTTGTACGATTTTTTCGTACCGTGGGTTCGAATCCCACCCTCTCCGCCATAAACTCATAGTAATAGACGTAAATGAAATATAAATTCAAGATACCTAAAGTTGACAACTCAATCAGTGATCTAGGGAAGGTTCTTCTTGAACTCGGCGCTTTATCTGAAGCTCTAGCAAATGAAGATAGGTTTCTAGTCGACCATGCCTCCAAAAGGCCAGAAAATGATGCGGAACATGCCCACATGCTCAGCCGGACAGCGCCATTTATCGCCATGTTTATTTATCCTAATCTTAATCCAGGACTAACTTCACTTTACGCCACGATACACGATGACATGGAAGCCTATGTAGGGGATACGCCAACACACCAATACATTAAAACCCTTTTCGAAAACAAACAAAGGGCTGAAAAGGAAGCTTTAGGGCAATTACTCAAGGACTTTAAGCATATCCCAGAATACACCAAATTATTAAGAGACTATGAGGAGCAAAAAATTCCCGAAGCGAGATTTGTAAGGCTTCTAGATAAAATTATGCCAATATTAATGCACTATAACGATAAAGGCGCATGCCTAAGAAACCACTGGACAAAGAAGGAGTTCTTGTATCATGCTAACGCAAAGACAGATCGATTTAGAAAAGATTATTCAGAGTTTGCCGAACTCTTAGAAGTTAGATCAGAATTGATTAAGTATATTGCTGAAACTTTTCTATAACCCGATCTTTTAATATGAAGTAAGAGACAAAATTTGAGTGGAATTTCCAGACCCGAATGTTCCGCCAAATACTTAGTATCCAAAGAGCTTATTTATTGATTTATGGTTGAAATATAAACAATAAATTCTACACTTCACCTATGGTCGTTCAAGAACATTTTTCTGGGTGCGCTGTGGCATGTGTAGCAGAATATTTAAATGTGTCATACAAACAGGCACTTGATTATTTCGAGAAGCCACAGAGAGTTATGTTTGATGGATTTTATTGCCGTGATGTAGTTGCGGCATTAAAGTCTGCGGGCGTGAACGCGGAGTTTCAATACTTAAAATTATGGTTACGCCCCAAAATCTATAACCCTGGAGTTATTGTTTTCATAGCTCGTAATGATAATTATCTTGTGGGGCATTATCTTATCAGGGTTAAAGGTGGCTGGATGGATTCCTGGATTAACTGGCCAGATATAAATTCTGGAGCTAAGGCCGGCTTACGAAAACGACTACCCGGCAGACCAATTTACGCGATTTTTCCGATGTGAGATCTCTAGACCTCGCCGTTATATCAACAATTAAGTTATATAAATCCTTATTACTTACAGAGTGTTATTATTAATGTAAGAGAAAAATAAACAGACTTATATGACAACGAAAGTTTCATCAGAACCAGATAAATCGTCAGACGAATATAAATCATCCAGTACTGACAGCATTGATCAGCTGAATCAAGCATATAAAGAACAGGTAGAGCTGCAGATGGCTCGTCTAGATTCGGAAGAGCCTGTTTTTAGACAGATTCTTGCCGATAGATTAGACAAAGCCGCTCCAGAACCAGAGCTTCTGTTGATCATATTTGTAGGCAAAGTAATAGTTTTATCAAGGTTTATCTATAAACATATATCAAGAGCTATAAAATACATCATAACTAGTTACCCAAAGTTGTCACTGGCTATAGCTATAGCGGTTTTACTAATATTAATAATAGGGAGTTTAGATCTCATAGTAATACCTCAGACAATAAACTATGATTTCTCGAAGTCTGAAAGCTGCATCCTGAGCCCCAGTTTATTCCCGGATTTCTTTCATTATACTGATAACAACTTTAGGTTAAGCCGGCCTCCTTCATGGTCTATATCGGGTGTAGCTATTTTTTCAGATCATCTTTGTGCGGTGCCGACTAAGGGACCAATGTCTTTTAGCGGCTACAGGGGCCGACAGTCTGTTCGTCTAGTAGATCTGGCTATTAATAAGACAGTGTCCGTAGACACAAAGTCTTACCCTAAAGTGGATGCTGTCACCTTAACCGTATCTAGTGCTAGGAATCTGTCGATAATACATCCGCTAGTATTTAAACTGTCGACGCAGGATAAGACATTTAATTACGTTTTGGCTGGGAATGGAAAAACCAGTCCATGCTCTGAAGAGAATTTAACGCTAGACTGCAGCTTAACACCTCTTTCTTTATCTTACGACTCGGCATATAAACTTGCGGTTAATAGGGAATTTAATAAACAATTTATTGCTACTGCTTATCAAAATCCAGTTCAGACCATAACTGCAACCGCCATAATCCAGTCATCCATTTCGCCTGACTCAACCGTCTATAGTATTCCGACAGATATTAGTTTGCAGACTAATAAGACACTGATTAATATAGATGACGCCACGCTCAGTTATTCTGCCAACAACAAGACTATAAATGTTCCGATAACTGTTAAACATAGTGGCAAGAATATTACTATTTCTTTTACTAACCCTTTGCCTAGACAGACTCAGTTCAACCTACACATAACTAATATGACTGCTAGTGATCAAAGCCAGCTAGAACAGGCCTACAGTCTGACATTTACTACCTCTGGCGGTCCAGCTGTAACAGATAGTAATATACCGTCGTTCGGTTTAGCCTCAGGTCAGGTCATGACTGTAGATTTTGACCAGCCTCTCATGTCAGGCCAAAACCCAAGCCAGTTCGTAAGTCTACTAGTAAACGGAACTGAACAGCCAGCCACCATTACCGCTAGTGGCCAGCAGATTACCATAATGCCAACAAACTCCTACCCGGTATGCGCGACGGTAAAAGTGCAAATATCATCAGGGATTGAAAGTAATTACGGCATTTCCGGTAATTCTGCTTGGAGTTATAGCACTCGGTCTCATTGTTATACAATTTTTAGTATAGGCACTTCAGTTGACGGGCGCCCAATAACCGCCTATCAGTTCGGTAATGGACCGAGTATGGTTTTGTTCATTGCCGCTATGGAGGGCAACGAACAAAACTCAGCTAATCTGCTGCAGCAATGGCTTCCGGACATTGACGCTAACCCGGACAAAATACCATCTTACCGCACCTTAGTTATCATCCCGCAGATTAACCCTGATGGTTATGCTGCTGATACCAGGCTTAATGCTGACGGGGTTGATTTAAACCGTAATTTCCCAGCCAATAACTGGTCAGAGCAGGTTACTGAGCCAACAGCTCCAGGTACATGGACTAACGATGGCGGCCCATATCCACTTTCAGAACCAGAGTCACAGGCTATTGCTGCTTATACTGAGAACAATCAGCCGACTTTAACTTTAACAATGCATTCTCACGGCGGAATTGTCGAAGCTAACGATGCCGGCGATTCCATTACTTTAGGTGCAGAATATGCCAAATTAGCCCATTACGAAGCAATCCCTACCTACGAGATAGGTAACTTTTTTGACTACACTACAACCGGCGCTTACGAAGACTGGCTAAACGATAAATTAAACCTGCCGGCTCTTGAAGTCGAGCTTGAAAGTCCGACCAATGATGAATACAGCCGCAATTTGCCGGCATTGTGGGCCATGGCTGAGGTACCGTCAAACTAATTTAAATCGTTGGATATTCTTATTAAATCGAAATTACTTAGTAATTAAAGTGCCGACTTGTTCACCGAGGCTAAGTTTAAGAAAGTTATCTGCCGTCATCGGGTCAAAAACAACAATTGGCATGTTGTGCTCTAAAGCTAATCCAACAGCCGCCTTATCCAAAACCTTTATTGCTTGGTTATTTAGTGCCTCTTCAAACGTCATGGCCTTAATTTTCTTGGCATCAGAAAACATGGTCGGGTCTTTATCAAAAACACCGCCACACTTAGTTGCTTTTAAGACTGCTTGGCAATCAAGTTCAAGGGCGAAGCTAACGGCTGCTGTATCATGAGTGAAATAAGGCCTGGCAGTACCGCCGGCAATAATTAATACTCTATTCTTTTCTAAATGTTTCATCGCCCGGCGGTAAGAATATGACTCAGTAACTTGCTCGGCAAAAACATTGCTCAAGCATCTAGTCTCGATGTTATTATTCTCAAATATGTCCGTTAAGAACATTGAGTTAATAAGGCCGCTCAACATGCCCATTTGATCAGCGGTAACCCGTCTAATGCCGCGGCCAGCAACTTTTGCACCCCTAACCATATTGCCGCCGCCGACAACTACAACCACTTGGCAGCCCTTGTTATGGACTTTTTTAACTTCTTTAGCTAGATAATTAGCTATGTCCGGATCAATACCAACATCGAATTGTCCTGCCAGTTGTTCTCCAGATACTTTAAGCAAAAGTCTTTTGTACGGCCTAATCATCTAAGTTCACAGTCTAGCAAATGAGTAGTTCTAAGGCTATACTAAAAAAATAAATGCGCATTTATTCCTGGAATGTCAACGGTATCAGGGCGGTAATAAGTAAAGGTGCTTTAAGCGCGTTCCTAAATAAGGAAAAGCCAGATATTTTGTGTTTGCAGGAAATTAAAGCTCGTCCCGAACAGTTTGATCTGGATTTAGACGGTTACCAATCTTTTTGGTTCCCGGCAGATAAGGCCGGCTATTCAGGAACGGGTATATTAACTAAACCTAAGCCTCTTAACGTGATTGAAGGCATGCCTAAAGACATAGTTAAAGACTTTAATTTATCTGGCGATCAATACGGTGATCCAAATCTCGAGGGAAGGGTACTCACAGCTGAGTACGATAACTTGTATTTAGTTACCGTCTACACACCAAACGCCAAGGATGATTTAAGTAGGCTAGAACTAAGACATAAACACTGGGATCCAGCTTTCTTAAAATATGTATGTGATCTTAATAAAAAGAAACCGGTAATCTTCTGCGGCGATTTAAATGTCGCCCACACTGAAGATGATCTAGCTAACCCTAAACCCAATATCGGCAAAAAAGGCTTTACCTACGAAGAGCGTGAAGGTATTCAAGCTCTTATTGACGTCGGTTTTATTGACAGCTTCAGACAGTTTACCAAAGGTAATGGCCACTATACTTGGTGGTCGCATTTTGCTAACGCCAGAGTTAGAAACGTTGGCTGGCGGATAGATTACTTGATGGTTTCGGGTGTGCTTAAAGATAAGCTAATGGAAGCTGATATACATGGCGAATATATGGGCTCTGACCATTGTCCAATTAGTATAGATATCCAGGTATAAATGAGTGATTCATTTTGGCTTAGACAATCCTATGAGCGACCTTTATTTGAAGATCTACTTTGGAGCAGGCCAGAACATAAATCTAGGGCAGGTAAGTTATTGATTGCCGGTGGCAGTTCACATGGTTTTAGTGACCCGGCTCTAGCTTATACCTTAACCAATAAGGCTGGTGCCGGCAGAATAAATGTCCTACTACCAGATAGTCTAAAGGCTAGTGTCGGCACACACCTTGAAGATGCCGTCTTTGCGCCGTCAAACGCATCGGGCAGTTTTAGCCGTTCTAGCCTGGCAGAATTCATAGACCAGGCAAATTGGGCAGATCTAACACTGCTCGCTGGAGATTTCGGCCATAATTCGGAAACGGCTATTGTCCTTGAATCATTCCTAGCTGACTTTAAGGGAGAGATATGCTTAGCAAATGACTCGATAGATCACTTTTTCTCCATACCATCTGCTATATTTGAAAGACAAAGCACATTTATAATCCTTGAGGTTTCTAAACTGCAAAAGCTTTTATCTAAACTAAGACTAAATAAAGCTATTTTATCTACAATGAACCTGACCCAAACAGTTGAGTTTATGAGGGAGTTAACAGATAGATACTCGATTGGACTAGTTATAGCCCATGACAAATTTTACGTCTTAGCATATAAAGGGCAGATAGTAACTACGGAGGTAAAGACTGTTTCGAAAGATTGGACATCAGTTATTGCTTCGTATTTATCTGTTTGGTGGATGCAAAATAAACAAGAACCTTTTAAGGCTGCTGCCACCGGTATTTATGAATCTATAAGCAGTTGAATGGTGGGCGAGGAGGGAATCGAACCCTCAACCCGTTAGGAACACGATTTTGAGTCGTGCGCGTATACCAGTTCCGCCACTCGCCCGACAGGTAGGTTACAGTTGGTCATTGTACTATACTTAAAGAATCAGGGCTAGAAACCATATAAACAGAGGTCTATATAATAATCTTCTATCATGGCAGACGGGCACAGACAACTAGACGGCTCAAATAAAAAACCTTATAGCGAGGAGGCTATTGACCTAATTAGGCAAAAAGTCGCCAATATATATAATGAAGAGCCTGATGCGGAGTCAGAAGCCATCGAAGCTGAGAGTACAAATACTCCATCAAAACATCAAAAATTTATGCAGGGACTGGTTAATTCCGGCAAAGATGTCGTCACTATTCAAACTGAGTGGCATAAATATTACTTATCCTTAACAGACAGAGAGAAGCTAGAAGTCTGGGATGAGTTTTACAAAAGTAACAAGAACACTCAGAAAGCTAAAGTCCTTACTCCAGACCAGCCAAAAGAAATGGGCGAAGTCAAAAACCAGGTCTTAGCCTCAACCCATTACCGGCCAAGAAAACTAACAACACGGGGAAAGCATTCTGATCAACCAGAGCAGCCTAAGCCTAAGGTTAAATTGCAGGCTAAGCACCATGTCCAGTCAATTCTTTTTGGCCTTGGTATTGGCCTACTGGCTGTATTTATCTTCCTCTTCGGTTTCTTTAACGAGGTAATCATAGCACCGTTTATCCAGCCGAGTAGGGACGTTAGCGTACCGGTTATTGTTGGCGAGAATGCCGTCGCGCCAACTTCATCGCCGGAGGTTATTATTCCTAAAATAAACGTTGAAATACCCGTTGACTATAATGTTGATACGACCAATGAAAATGTTATTGAGAACGACCTTGAGGAAGGTGTTATTCATTTTCCGACAACTGTTGATCCTGGTCAGCTTGGTAATGCCGCTTTCTTTGGCCACTCATCAAACAATATATTTAATTCTGGCCAATACAAGTTTGCCTTTGTGCTCCTGCATACCTTAGTTGATGGCGATACTTTTTACCTGACATACAACCATACAGTTTATGTATATAAGGTAATATCCCATTTTGTGGTCAGTCCTAGCGATACCGCCGTGCTTGGTACCGTGCCAGATCAGCAGGCAACTGCCACCCTTATTACCTGTGATCCGCCGGGCACCAGCATTAACCGCTTAATTGTTATTGGCCAGCAGATTAGTCCGTCTATTTCCGCCGATACTCAGGGTACCGTTGTTATTAATCCTGCACAGTCAGTTAATTCTTTGCCTGGTAACGGCCCCACGTTGTGGTCCCGGTTTATATCCAGTGATGCCGGTAAACTAACGATCATCGCCATAGTTGCCGTAGCCATAGTTCTTGTCTTTAGGCGAGTTTCTAAAAGAGAACCATTCTAAAGTTTTTGCGGCTGGTCTGATGACGTATAGAGCGAGGTCCTTGTTAGCGAGTATGTCTGGTTGGATCCGGTTGTCAGGCTGTAGACATAATTGTAAGTAGGCGTAAAGAAGGGTGCAAAGTTAGCATTAGCTGGCATTAAGGTCTGCTCATAATTATGATCATACTCAAACATCAAAAGCTTACCGCCTGAAACATAAGTTAACCTATAGCCGTCCATCCAGGTAGCGTTTGTTTGCGGGCTATCAAGCGGCAGGTTGACGTTATAGTTATAGCCCGATGAATTCTCCAGGTTATAGACAGCGAAGTTTTGGGAGCTTTCAGCCATGACAAACTGGCCATTAGTAGAGAAGTTAATATAGTCGGGGTTATTAACAAATAGTACCTGGAGGGGCACTGGAGCCTGGTCTGGGTCGGCCTGTAGTTGTCCTGTTGGGTTATCAAAAATATATATTTTGTTTTCACTGGCTGCCCCGGCGACGACATAGAGCGAGCCGCTATAGCTAGCCATGTCTAGTAAATAGGTCATGCCCTCGTCAAGCAGTTTTATGTGGTACACGCTCGTACCATTTAGCTCATCAATATATACTTTGCCGCTAGGGGCCTTATCGTCCGTAGCATATAAGATGGTGTTAGTTCCATAAGTATCATATGCTAACACTCCCGTCAGAACAGTTGTCGGCGTAGTCGGTGAACTAAGAGAGTCTTGGTACAATGTATCGGTCGATTGATCATAAAGATAGTATTGGCTGTAGTTTTGATTGTCTAAGGTAATCGACGTATAGGAAACGTCCGTTAAGTCTTTGGAAAGATTAAACGACTGGCTAGGATTAGCAATATCCAATATTATGTATTCATTTTTACCATCATATAGATGGTTTAAAAGTACATGCTGGTTATCTTTCGCCCAGGCTACCACTACCCAGCTTTCACTAGTTGTCGGCGAGGTAACAACGCCTGCAGGCATGGCTATTTGGGTTGGCGCAAGCGATGGATTGGATAGGTTATAAAGATCAAAATTAGTATCCGAGCCTGGCTGGAGGACTACCAACCATTTCCGATCTAAGCTTTGAGTGGCTATTTGCGGCTGAGACGAGTAAGACTTTACACTGCTGGTTTGAAGAACATTTGGAATTAAGAGCGGGTAAGTATAGTCCTCGATCATACCGCCATCTACCTCAATCTGTCTGGCCCATGTCCTGTATCCAGGTTTTGTTAACTTAACGTTATATATCCCTTCTGGCAAGGTCAGGGCAGTATTAGTACTCTTTGATTTAGAGTTATTAAGATAAACAGTTGCCGGATTTGGCTGTGAAGATAAATAAATAAGACCATTTTGAATAATATTACCGCCCTTACCAAGACCAAAACCATAAGCCCCGTAAAGTAAAATTGTCGTTGCTCCAATAATCAAGCAGGCTATTAAAAAATAGCCCGTAACAAGCATCATCTTATGCCGATGTTGCTTTTTGGGGTCTAAAAAATCCATATAAAATACCTATGCCTTAGAAACAAACTGAATTTAATTTTTGGTCTTTTGTAGAAGGATACTACTACTTATTATTATCTCTATTGCCATATATCTCAAGTGGCATTAGAATAAAGATAACTATATTCGTGAGAGGGTATAAATCAAGAGGATAAAATAAAAGTTTAAAAATGGACGATACAATACAGACTGAACCGTGGCGCCAGCCCAATACCTTTATGGACATTATTGCTCCGAGTAGAGTAAAAAATCCTTTGCCAAAAGCACTAGCTCGCTCGGAAACATTAATGAGAACAGCTGTTAAAAAACCTCAGCCGGTTCAGCCTGCTGCCAACAACTTCGCGGTCAATACTACCCCGTTAGATAATCAGCTAGCTGAAGGGGTCAGTACTTTTAAGACAGATCACTCTGATGCAGCCAGCATAACAGATAAAAGCCTGCTGATTAGCCGCTTTTCGGCTAATACTAACATGGCTATTGAACCCGAGCAGCAGTATCCGAGTATGGATGCTCCAGCTGATTTGAATGTTGCAGCTGAACCTGAACAATCTAACGAACAGGAAATACAGGCATCACAACCAGTAGAGCTAGTTATGGACCGACCAACTATAAGTAACATATTTGCCAACAACATGCCGATTGATTTAAGCAGTTCCGAAAGATCTAGGCCAGTTAGCAGATGGCATACGGCCAAAAGATTATCCGGCTGGACAGTACTAGCCGTAGTCTTAATTGGATTAGTCGGTAGCGGCATATATATTAACAGTAACTTTGAGAAACTAGAGCTATATCTGGCTTCTAATAAGGCTGGCTTTAATGCTACCTTACCTAGCATTAAGCCATCGGGTTATGACCTAAGCAGCATCAGTACCGGCAGTGGTGCGTTACAGGCCAGTTTTAAGAGTAATTCAGATAGCCGAACTTACTCAATCAGTGAAAGTAAATCATCAATATCCAGTGGCCAGCTTTTAACTGGCTACGTTCTTCAAAAGGCGGGCCAGAACTACCAGACCATTCAAACTGATGGCAAAATCATCTATGTTTACGGCAGTCAAGATGCCACCTGGGTGAACAATGGTATTTGGTACATTGTTTCGGACAATAATTCTCTCAGCAACCACCAGATCATTGACATTGCTGACAGTATGTAGCATTAACTAGCCAACCTCCTATATAATTGAGACTAGTGAAAACAAGAACCCGCTTTGCGCCTAGTCCAACCGGATATATGCACGTCGGTGGTGTACGAACAGCCTTATTTGCCTGGTTAGTAGCTAGAAAGAATGACGGCACCTTTATCTTACGTATTGAGGATACGGATAAGGATCGTCTGGTTGAAGGCTCCGAACAGCACATTATTCAAACCTTAAAGATCTTGGGCTTAGACTTCGATGAGGGTCCGGAAAAGGGCGGGTCATTTGGTCCTTACCGTCAAAGCGAAAGATTAGATATATATAAAGAGTGGGCTGAAAAACTACTCAAATCTAAAAGAGCATATGTTGATCCTTATTCATTAGAAGAAGTCGAGAAATTTAGAGAGAAGGCCAAAGCGACTAAAAAACCTTTTCTGTTTAGGGACTATAGACCGCAGACAGATTTAGAATGGGATCATAGCCGTCCGCTTAGATTTTTATCCGATCCCAAAGATTACT
The DNA here is from genome assembly GCA_963762395.1 of uncultured bacterium. Taxonomy (GTDB): domain Bacteria; phylum Patescibacteriota; class Saccharimonadia; order Saccharimonadales; family UBA4665; genus JAJZKE01. The sequence continues at coordinate 323,733 of CAVXKL010000001.1, forward strand.
CTTGGCATGATGAAATTATGGGAGATTTAAGCGCTAAAGCTGATGCCGTCGATGACTACATATTAATAAAGAGTGATGGTTACCCGACATACAACTTCGCCCATATAATTGATGATTACCTCATGGAAATAAGCCATGTTATCCGCGGTCAGGAATTCTTAGCCAGCGTTCCCAAATATTTGAATCTGTATGAAGCTTTAGATATTCCAAGACCGCTACTTGCTACTGTTCCAGCCGTTCTAGCTCCGGACGGAAAAAGAAAACTATCTAAAAGAGACGGCGCCAAAGATATCCTGGAATACACCGACGAAGGCTATTTACCTGAAGCCCTTATTAACTTTATGGCCAGCCTAGGCTGGAATGACGGTTCAACCCAAGAAATATTTAGCCTGCAGGAATTGGTCAGCAAGTTTAATTTAGATCATGTCCAGCGCTCTGGTGCCCGTTTTGATGATCAAAGACTGATTTGGATGAATGGGGCCCACATCAGAAATATGGGCTTAGATGAGCTATTTATTAGGTCTAAGGGCTACTGGCCGGAAGAAGCCAAGAGCTTTGATGAAGAATACTTAAAGAAGGTTCTTTCAACCATTAAAGACAGGTTGAAATACCTCTCGGAAATTAAATCCTTAACAATATTCTTCTTTATTGAACCAGAAATAGATGAGTCTCTTATTCGAGACAATAAAGTACTCAAAGATTTGCCTAAAAAAGAGATAAAAGACCTTCTCATTAAAACTAGGGATAGCTTAGACCAATCTGAATTCACTAAAGAAGATATTACCAACAGGCTTAATAATTTGCTTAAAAAAACTAATCAGAAACCGGCTGTTCTATTCAGTTTAATCAGAATAGCTATTACTGAATGCCCATCAAGTCCTGGTCTTTTTGAAACTATTGAAGTCCTGGGTAAAGAAAAAGTTTTAAATAGGCTTAACAAACAATTAGACGTGGTTTGATCTGATTGATATATTGAAAGCCAGGTAAAGTGAAGCAAAGGAAAAACAATTATGAACGATAACGAGTTTTTTAGGCCTTACAGCACAGCCGCCACGACCAGAAGATTCTAGTCCATCACAACCACAATATGTCCATATGGAAACCGACACTGGCTTAGAAGGAGATCCCTTTTTATTTACGGAGTCTAGCAAGCCAGAAGACGTTGAGCCTGTAGGTCCCAGTAGTTTTTTAGAAGCTCAACCTATTGATAAAACTTCCAGCAGGGGTGAAAGGAGAAAACCGAGTTCGGCTGAATATAAATTAGATCCTGATTTTTCATCAGATGGCAATCCTTTTATGGCATACCTGAAAAATGGCGGCAAGGCCACACCAACCATTGACTATGCTAGTATTTGGGCGGGGCGAAAGGAAAGGGTCAAGGCAGATCCACTAGAAGCGTTTGACTTTTTAACGAGTGATGACCAGGCTGAACTACATGAACATTTGCGTCCTAGGTCAGACACAATTATAGATGATGAAGAATGGCTCAGAAATAATATAAACGTTATATTAAGAAAGTTTTCGGCATATACCGATGAGCAGGGATATAAAGCGATTCAAGATACACTCAAGGATGACCTGGATGTGCTTATAATTGGATTGCGTAAAAAATATAAGAAGTCGGAAAATATACCCGTTGATATGTTAGAACGATTACATAAGCTAATCGATGTCATTAAGGCCGAACCAGAGGTTAAACCACAGACTCAAGCCACTTTACCCACCTAAGGCACCGATTATTTGACTATCGAATTCACCAAAAGTAAGCGGTTTATTATCTAGTCTGGTGGTTTTTAAACTTAAGCACTGTTAAAATAAGGTGAATGGACAACCAGTTTAGGAGAGTACGCCCCACTCACAACTTAAAAGACCAGGAGTTTAAAACACCCGAACAAGTTGCGGCGCAAGACGAAGAAAAAACGGACACACCTATTATTAGCCAGCATGAGGTTATGGAGAATAAAGAAAAGAAAGTGAAAAAAAGGAAACTGCCGAAACTTTGGCCGCCTAATAAATGGACATATATTTGTTTGGCAATCTTACTTATTCTTTTAGCTGGCGTTGGTTACGGTGGCTATACGGTTCTTCATAAAATAAAACCTAAGGTAGCTATAGCTTTAGTTAAGCCTAAAGTAGAGATTCCAACGACTGTCGCTTCAAGTCTAACCGGTCTTCAAGTAAGTCCGGCAACTAATAAACTACCGATTACTGCTGTCATGGTTGAGAATAGCCCTGACGCCAGACCACAGTCTGGTCTTGGTGAAGCAGGCGTAGTCTTTGAGGCTTTAGCCGAAGGCGGTATTACCAGGTATGTGGCTCTTTATCAATCTGACGCTTCGACCAGCATCGGTCCAGTCCGAAGCGCTAGGCCTTACTATGTTTCCTGGATACTAGGCTTTGATGCTGACTATGCCCACGTTGGCGGCAGTCCGGAAGCTTTAGCCGACATCGCTAGCTGGGGAGTAAAGGACCTAGACGAGTTCTCTAACGGCAATTACTACCAAAGAGTATCAAGCCGTGAATCTCCACATAATGTCTACACCACGCCAGCCGAACTTTACCAACTTGAACAATCTAAGGGTTATATAACCTCAACCTTCACTAGCTGGTCCAGAAAAGTTACCAGTCCTCTCAAAAAGCCAACAGCCACAACTATTAGCCTGACTATGGCCAGCTCAGACTATAACCCTAGTTACACATATAATCCTAAAACAAATACGTATGAAAGGGATAACGGCGGATCACCAGACATCGATGCCGACACCAACCAGCAAATTAGCGTGCCGGTTGTGGTGGCAATGGTTATTAATGAAAGTAATGGACCTTTAGATGGTGTTGGCGCATATTATTCAGAGTACCAGACAGTTGGCAGCGGTACAGCCTACATATTCCAAGACGGTGGCGTATCAATCGGCCAATGGACTAAAAGCTCTAATAATTCCCAAATCATGTTTACTAATTCTACTAACCAGCCATTGCCGCTTGATCCGGGCGAAGTCTGGATCACGGCAGTTACCTCAGATTCGGCTGTAACATATCAATAAGATGGATGAACTTGAAGCAACCAGAAAAATCTTTCTTAACCACATCTGGTTAACGGTCTTTTTAGAGAATGCTATTTTTGGACTTTGTCTTTACGTTACTATTAGCTACTCGAATCTGACCCTTTATTTAGACTTTGCCATATCAGCAGCCGTAGCTTTAATCTTTATTACCGTAATTTCTGTCTTTCTGAGTAAATTCATTACCCAGCCACTTGCCGCTCTAAGGCAAGCTATTCTTCATTTAAGCCCCTGCTGTTCTGAAGCTGTCAAGGCACCGGATATTAACAGCCTGGCCTTAGGAAGGGAATTAATAACTAACTTAGTCGGCCAGTTATATGAAATAGCCAAAATAGGCCATAAAAGCGCCATGCAGGATGGGACATTATCATCGCTAAGTCAGAACTTTATTGCCAACTCTTTGCCACTGCCTCTCTTTATCTTAAATGACCAGGAAGAGATCAAATTTGCTAACAAAGTAGCCAGTGAATACATTGGCTTAAGCGCTAATGATCTAGTGGGCAAGAACATCTACATGATATTGGATATGTCTTTTCCATCGGAAGAAACTTTCGATAGCTGGTTAAAAATTGTCAAGCAAAAACTGGTCACCGCCTCAAAGTCGTGGGAAAGAGTCAGACTTAATGTCAGAGACAGCCACCCAACTTTACTGTTTGATCTGGCCGCCTATTATAACCGGGGTAACATTGATGGTAATAGTACTATGCTGGTTCTTTTTGACCACACCAAGCAGTATTCTCAGGATGACCAGGCAATTGGTTTCGTAGCGCTCAGCGTTCATGAACTTAGAACGCCATTAACGCTCCTGCGCGGTTATGTTGAGGTATTTGAGCAGGAATTAAACGGCAAAGTATCTCCTGAGCTTCAAGGCTTCATAGAAAAGATGCATGCTTCAAGTGAGCAGTTAACAGCTTTTGTTAATAACATTTTAAACGTTGCCCGGGTAGATAATGATCAGCTGGAACTAAGATTGAGCCAAGAAGACTGGCCAACAGTGCTGACAAAAGCTGTTCAGAATATTGAGCTTCAAGCTAAAATCAGAGGCATATCCCTAGAGCTTAATATTGATCCTAATCTGCCTAAGGTTGGTGCTGACAGGCTAAGTATTCAAGAAGTTATTAACAACCTAATAGATAATGCCATTAAATATAGCGCCGATTCTAAAGTTATTAAAATATCATCAAAACTAAACGGTGAAGGCTTAGTTGAAACGACAGTTGAAGATTTCGGCGTAGGCATACCTCCAAGCATTATGCCTAATCTATTTACCAAGTTTTACAGAGACTATAGAAACAGAGCCCAAATAGGCGGTACCGGCTTAGGTCTTTATCTTTCTAAAGCTATTGTGACCGCACATGGCGGTAATCTATGGGTTAGAAGCACTGAAGGCAAGGGCAGTATCTTTGGTTTTACCTTGCTGCCTTATGATCGTTTATCCAAAGAAGTAAAATCGAAAGATAATCAGGAGGTGGTTAGAAGTGCCCACGGTTGGATTAAGAACCACTCCTATTACAGGAGATAGTCTGCTAAAGTAAGATTATGGATAACGACCAGCAAATAATTGAAGTTAAAAAGAGACGTAAAGTTTTATGTATTGAAGATGAACACTTCATAGGCGAGTTATACACCCGAGCCCTAACAAGGGGAGGCTATGATATCAAGGTCATTGCCGACGGCGTTGAAGCCTTAAAAGAAGCTCAGACCGATAACTACGACATCATCTTACTAGATCTCATGATCCCTAACATAACTGGCATAGAAATTCTTAGAATATTGAAAGATCCTAAGCTAACTCCTCATTTAAAGGCCAAGATAATTATTACTACCAACCTGGAGCAAAGAGAAGACGTAAGAACAGACATTGAAAAACAAGCTGATGCTTACGTAGTTAAGGCAGAATTAACACCAAACGAGTTAGTTGAGTTTTTAGATAGCATAAAGACATAGATCTACTAAGAGGCGAAGCATAACCTTGGTTGAACTCCAGCTGAGGTAATCGTCCTTCCTTAAATACTGACAGAACTATTGACAAAGGTATATTTGAGAGAGTACGATTGATTTGTACTTATAAACATTACGTTAGGAAATCACAATGAGCACACAAACCATAGACGCCTCGATGATGCGCAAAAATCTATCAGAAGCACTTGATAATGTTCGCGACTTTAAAAGCATTCTTCTTGTAAAAAGACGTGGCCATGTGGAGTCGGCATTAATAGATATAGATATGCTTGAAGATTTATTGGCAGTCCAAGATCCAGAGTACGTAAAAACTATTGCTGAAGCACGCGCCAGCAAAGAGTGGTATACGCCTGAGGAAGTTTTTGGTGATCTTTGGACTGATTAATAATGAAGTACCATTTAATAATTGAGAGTCGGGCTAGAAAAGATTTGCAGTCTCTCGATCTTATCGTCCAAAAGCATATTGCTAAAAAATTAAAGTATTTTATCGAACAACCTAACCCATTACAATTCGCAAAAAAGCTCGTTGACTCTTCGGGAGGTGATTACCGGTGGCGTGTTGGGAACTATAGAGTAGTGTTTGATGTAACTGGTAAGGAAATCAGGTTGTTACGTGTTCAACATCGAAAAGATGTGTATAAAAAATAATTTTGGTGACCCCTGTGGGATTCGAACCCGCGATTTTCTGGATGAGAACCAGATGTCCTGGACCGCTAGACGAAGGGGCCATATCCTTTGTGACAACATAATACATTAATTATCTCTTATCGACCAGATTGCATATGGATAGATAAACAGGGATAATATAACTTAATAAGCATATGCGCTATTTAATATATATAGTAATTTTTGTAGTGCTTGTCGGGGCGGGGCTTTCCGCCATGATTTACGTAGCCAGACATAAAAAGAAAAAGACCCCCGCCAGCTCAAAAACAAAGACCTTGGGAGGAAATACTGCCCAACTGTCAACCATTTTTGGTTCGATCGACGATGGTCTAATATTAATTGACTCTAAGGGCACTATTGTCCTATGTAACACATCTGCCGGGATAATGACCGGCTGGAATGTCGAAGATGCCATCGGCATCAATATTGAAGTAGTTGTTAAGTTGTCTGATCCGCAGGGCAACATATGTTCAGGCCGTGACTATCCATTTAACAAGGTTCTTGAAAAAGGCCAGTCAATGAAAGATAACTCAATGGACTTAATAAACCGGATAGACAAAAAGATAGCTGTCGGCCTAAACATAACGCCGCTTAAGGATGATGCCGGTATGGTTACCGGTGCAGTTGCCCTGATTAGAAATATAACTGATGAAAAGGAACAAGAAAGTAGACTGGCGGACTTTATCAGCACCGCCTCTCACGAAATGAGGACTCCGGTCGCCGCCATAGAAGGATATTTAGCCCTAACTCTAAATAATAAGGTGGCCACTATAGATGACCGAGCTAGAGATTATATTGAGAAAGCAGAAGCCGCCACTAAACACCTAGGTACTTTGTTCCAAGATCTATTAACCAGCGCTAGAGCTGAAGATGGTCGTCTGGTAAATCATCCACAAGTAGTTGAACTGGGTGGATTCTTAAGGAGATTGGCTGAGGATCTTAGGTTTGCATCAGATAAACATGGCCTGGGTAATGATTTTATTATTGGAACTGCTACAGCTGTTAAAACAGCCTTACCACAAGCCGAGCGCCAGGTTGCACCGCTATACTACGTCTACGTTGACCCAGACAGGCTAAGGGAAGTAGTGACTAATCTTTTTGATAATGCCGTTAAATTCACGAGATCTGGCAAGATTGTTATTGGCATTACCGGTGATGACCAAGTAGTCCAGTTTTACGTAAGAGATACCGGCATAGGCATACCTAGTGAGGATATCCCTCATCTATTCCAGAAATTTTACCGAGTAGATAACTCAACGACCAGAACAATTGGTGGTAATGGATTGGGACTTTTTATCTGTCGTAAGATAGTTGAACTATATGGCGGCCGTATCTGGGTTGAAAGTGAAGAAGGAAAAGGCAGCACCTTCTATATAAACTTGCCGAGGCTATCCAGCCAGAAGGCTACTGACCTCCTTGAAAATAAAAGTAATACTATTGCGCCAACAATCAGTACAACGTGATACAATATCTTTAAACATAAGTATAATTAATATATGGCCAAAATCTTACTAGTAGAAGATGACAACAACTTAAGGGAGATATACGAAGCCCGCTTCCAAGCCGAGGGATATGAGATAGTTTCTGCCCATGACGGCGAAGAAGCTCTGGTTGTTGCTAAAGCCGAGAAGCCTGATCTTGTTATTTCTGATGTTATGATGCCCAAGATTAGCGGTTTTGAAATGTTAGACATTCTTAGAAATACTGACACCCTAAAGAACGTCAAGGTTATTATGTTAACCGCACTTGGCCAAAGTGATGATCAGCAAAGAGCAGACAAACTTGGTGCGGATAAGTACCTAGTTAAATCACAAGTTACATTGGAAGACATTGTTAATGTTGCTAACGAACTATTGAGTCCTGGAACTCAAGCTGATGTAAGCATGCCTAGCACACCGCCCGCTGTACCAGCCGCTTCTCCTGCCACTACCGTACCGACTCTAAACGCAGCCCCAGAACCATCAGTCGCACCCGTAACGGATATATCCGTCGAGTCAACCCTAGAATCATCAGCTATTCCTGCGAATAAATCTCTTGATGTGGAATTAGCCGAACCCGCTAACCAGGAAGAGAAAAATGTTAGCTCACAAATAGAAAACTTTATGAATAATACTGATTCAACACAAGCAGCTACCACCACAGTTCCTCAGCCTCCTACAGATACCACAGCTCCTCAATCTCCTACAGAACCAAGCACACCGTCAATTACTCCACCAAAGGATCAGGCATTATTGCCTGAAGAAGAGAAAAAGGAAGATGAAGAAGAAGGCAAACCAGCCGAATATTCACCGCAGCCTGTTGGTAAAAAAGTAATTGAACCGCTGTCCGTCGAAGATGATCAACCAGATATTAATGATCTTTTAGCCAGAGAAAAGGTTGTGGAAAGTATTGCCTCGCCGGAAAATAAGCCGACTGCTGAACCCAGCGTAACCGCCAGTGCTAAGCCAATGACTCAAGAGCCTACCTCCCAAAAACCGACAGATCCGACCACTAATACTTTCGACGCCAACGACATTGCCTTGTAATATATAAATGCGAATTAATAGATATGTTGCCCTCGCTAAGGGCATTGGTCGCCGTCAGGCAGATAAACTAATCGTTGACGGTTTAGTTAAAGTTAACAATTTAGCAACTGCTTTAAACTATCAAGTCTTAGACAGCGATAAGGTAACACTAAGCGGTGAACTATTAACTCTGCCAGACAACAAGACGACGATAATCTTAAATAAACCTGTTGGCTACGTGGTTAGCCGTAAAGGGCAGGGTTCACAAACCATCTATACACTTTTGCCTAAAGAATATTCGAATCTTAACCCCGTTGGACGTTTAGACAAAGATTCATCAGGTTTATTAATACTGAGTAATGATGGCCAGCTGGTGTTTGAACTATCGCACCCCAGTTTCAATAAGAAAAAGATATATGAGGTTTCTTTAGATAAGCCACTTAAAGAATCCGATATCGAGCAACTGGGTAGTGGCGTTAGGGTAGAGGATTACATTAGTAAATTAAGTATCCAAAAATTGTCTGGGAATAAAATAATAGTTTCAATGACAGGGGGCAGGAATCGACAAATCCGCCGAACATTTAAAACTTTTGGTTATTTAGTTACCAAACTACATCGAACAAACTTCGGTGAGTTTGCCCTTGGTAATCTAAAACCTGGCGAGTACCAAGAAATTACTATTTCTCAATCATCTGATAGAATTAATGAATGACAGCCCATACTCCCATAGTTGCAATAGTTGGCCGAACAAACGTCGGCAAGTCTTCGCTATACAACTCAATACTTAATCGCCGCGAGGCAATTGTAGCCCGTGAACCTGGTACTACCAGAGATAGCTTAATGTCTAAGGCTTACTGGCAAAACCAGGAGTTCTGGCTTGTTGACACAGCCGGACTTAAAGACCCGGAGGATGAATTTGAGTTCACCATCCAGGAACAAATATTTATGGCCGTTGAGAGTGCTGACATAATATTGGTCGTAGTTGAAGCCGATGTGCCAATTAATGATGATGACAGGAAGCTTGTAGATATTGCCTTAAAGAGCAAAAAATCGGTCATACTTGTCATTAATAAGATAGATAAAGTAAAAGATAAAGATGTTGATCATATTAACAAGGTAGGGATTAATACCTTCGTAGCTATATCTGTTACCCAAAATAAAGGCATTGATGAACTACTGGATAAGATAACGGTCTTTATACCGCACTTACCAAAAGCAAAACCAAAAACAAACTCCTTAAGCATAGCCATAGTTGGCCGTCCTAATGTTGGCAAGTCTCTTCTTTTTAACTCTCTAGCTAAGAAACAGCAAGCCCTGGTACATGATCGTGCCGGAACAACCAGGGATGTAAACCGGACAAGCATTAATTATCACTCTAAAGAAATACAGCTAATGGACACAGCCGGTATTAGAAGGCCGGGCAAGATAGGCACAGGTGTCGAACATTTCAGTGTTCTAAGAGCTATTGCCGCTGTTGAACAAGCCGATGTTTGCTTACTTGTAATGGACAGTCAGGAATTAAATGTTGGTGTAGATTTTAAACTTGCCGGCCTTATTAAAGACGCCGGCAAAGGTTTGATACTAGTCGTCACTAAATGGGATATAGTTGAAGACAAAACGCCCTATACCAGAGACGAACTAGCCCAATCTTTAGCCAACAACTTTGATTTTGTGCCCTGGGCTCCACTAATATTTGTTAGTTCCATAACCGGCCAAAACGTTACTAAGATATTTGATCTAGCCCTTCAAATTCAAAAAAACCGAAGCAAGAAAATGTCCACCAGTGAACTTAACAAATGGTTAGCGGAAGCAACGGCCAATCTACCGCCGACAGGCTTTAAAAATCGTAATCCTAAGCTTAACTATATGACTCAGGAATCGGACAATGAAGTACCATCATTTAAGGTATTCGGCTCAAATACTAAATTTATCCATTTTAGCTACCGGCGTTATCTAGAAAACCACTTTAGAAGACACTACGATTTCACCGGCACGCCAATTGAATTTTGGTTTATTGAAAAGCACGTCGCCCACCGTCACGGTCACTCGCCGACTAAAGAAGATAAACAAGAAACTCTTGACTAGATGCTACTAAGTTCTAGATACTCTTAAGTATGTCTTGGCTACAAAAACGCCCGCAAGTTAGTAATCCATCCCTTTTTTATACTGTCGGACTTAACAAAACAATCCTTATTGCCGGGTTAGGCAACCCTGGCAATGAATATGTTTTAACAAGACACAATATTGGCTACCGGTCAGTTGAAGAGTTTACTAAGGCTACCGAAGAGTTTGGTGGCTGGGTAGTTAAAAGCGACCTAAAATGCCAGTTAAATACTGCTCAATTAGGAGATAAAAGGGTAATTGTTATAAAACCTTTGACATTCATGAACGACAGCGGTCAAGCCCTATCTTTAGTAACTAATTTCTATAAGATCGATACCCAAAGTATCTTAATTGTTCACGACGATCTGGATATTAGCTTCGGGCAAATAAGGACACGCCTAGGCGGTACAGATGCCGGGCATAACGGTATAAAGTCAATAACCGAGGCTTTGGGTGAGGAAACCTACGGCCGGGTTAAAATAGGCATTGGTCCTAAAAAACCAGCCCAAATAGATTCCAAAGACTTTGTCCTTCAAGACTTTTCTAAAGAAGAACAAAAAGAACTGCCTAATCTATCCCGTGAAATAATCGCTATCTTAACCGAATACGTCTACAGTTCGAACGAATTGAAAAGCGAAACAAGATCATTTCTGCTTTAAAACAAAAAAGAGACTTCGGAGGGGGTGGGCACCGCCGAAGTCTCTTAATGGAGATAACACAAGATTATCTCCGCACCCTTCAACCCATCCCGGTGAAACATAAAGGTTATAAATATATTAATTACCTTCGTCGACCTTGCGGTCACCATTTAGGCTCACTTGAAAGCGGGAGTTTAAAGGGATTAGTTTGTTTTAGAGCGTATTTATTAAAGATAAGTGGAGGGTAACAACTTACTTTTCGCTCTAAAACAATCTAACATTTGTTAGATAGGGTAAAGGTACTTGAGTCTAAAAAATGACTCACGAATTGCCATTTTATCAAAAAGATTATCTAATGTCAATACTATACACAAATATAGTTATTTTAGCAAATTAGTATTTTAATATACTTTACTTCTTAAGCTTATCTGCAGTGTTAATAAGTAATCCGGCCGCAATCTTTATTTTTCATCAGTTAGGAATAAGTTATTTGCATTATCCAGTTAAATGAGATTAAGTGTAATACTATGGCTAAGAATTTAGTTATCGTTGAAAGCCCGGCTAAAGCCCGAACCATTGCCAAGTTCCTGGGCAAGGATTATGTAATCCAGAGCAGTTTTGGCCATATCAGAGACTTACCTAAGAAGGGTCTCAATATAGATATCGAGCATAACTTCGAACCTAAGTATGAAATAAGCAAGGATAAAAAAAGAGTCGTTAACGAGCTTAAGAGAGCCGCTAAAGATAAGGAAGTCTGGCTAGCAAGCGATGAAGACCGGGAAGGGGAAGCTATTGCTTGGCATTTAACTAAAGCTCTAGGTCTGAACCCATCCACAGCTAAAAGAATAGTCTTTCATGAAATAACTAAACCAGCGATAGATGAAGCCATAAAAAACCCTAGAACTATAGATGAAAAGCTAGTTGATGCCCAGCAGGCAAGGCGAATTTTAGACCGTTTGGTTGGTTATGAATTAAGTCCAGTGCTTTGGAAGAAAATTCAAAGTGGACTAAGCGCTGGCAGAGTACAATCTGTTGCAGTCCGTCTAATTGTTGACCGTGAGAGGGAAATAAGGAATTTTAAAGCTGCTTCAACTTTCAAGATTATTGCTACTTTTAAAGAAAATAGCCAGGAATTTACAGCTGAACTTAATAGATCATTAACAGATTACGATGAAGCTAAAAAATGGCTTGAGAACATAATTGGCTCTGAATATACCGTCACTGGCATACGTAATAAGCCGTCTCTTAGAAACCCTAGCGCACCGTTTATTACCAGCAGTTTGCAACAGGAAGCTTCAAGGAGACTAGGTTTTTCGGTCAGACAGACAATGACGCTTGCTCAAAGGCTATATGAGAATGGTGACATTACCTATATGAGGACTGACAGTATGATATTGTCTAACTTTGCGATTGATTCAGCTAGAGACTACATAGTTAGAACTATGGGCCATGAATATTCTCGCTCTAGACAATATAAAACAAAGCAGGCAAGTGCTCAGGAAGCTCATGAAGCTATTAGACCAACGGACTTCAATCGGCAGTCTGTATCCGGAGATAAGCAGCTAAATAGCCTATATAAACTTATCTGGCAGCGCACACTATCATCTCAGATGACGCCGGCAAAATTTGAACAAACAGAAGTAGATATAGCAATTTCTAAAGCCAACTCTAAAGATATGTTTGTCGCTAAAGGTGAAGTTTTAGTTTTTGATGGTTTTATTAAAGTATACGGTACATCCAGCCAGGATAGCCTACTGCCAAGTCTTAAGAATAATCAAAATCTTAACTGTCTTACGCTTACTGCTAACGAGACTCTTTCCAGAAGTCCAGCCAGATACAGTGAAGCCTCATTGGTCCGAAAACTTGAAGAGCTCGGTATTGGCCGCCCTAGTACTTATGCGCCAACCATATCTACTATCCAGAGTAGGGGATATATAGAGAAGAAGGATCTTACCGGCACAGAGCGTCAAATTAAAGTCATTGAACTTGAAGGCAACAAAATTAAAGAGCGAAATGAGATTAATGTAACGGGAACAGATAAGAATAAACTAGTTCCGACACCGATAGCAGAGTTAACGACTGACTTTCTTGTTGAACACTTCCCGAGAATTGTTGACTACAAATTTACAGCTAAGGTTGAAGAAGAATTCGACGACATAGCCAAAGGCAAGGAAGAATGGACCAATATGCTTAAAGGCTTTTACGGATATTTCCATGAATTGGTTGAAAAATCTGCCGAAGTCTCAAGAAAAGAAGTATCCAAAGCTAGACTTATTGGCAATGATCCTAAAACTAAAGAACCAATTTATGCCCGTTTGGGTAGATTTGGCCCGGTAATTCAAAGGGGTGACGGCGAAGATAAGGCTAAGAAGCCAGCTTTCGCAGCCCTGCCAGCAAACACCACCTTAGATAGTGTGACCCTTGAGCAGGCCCTGTTAATGCTATCTTTGCCTAGAGAGGTTGGCAAGACAAAGGATGGCAAGGTGATGACAGCCAATATAGGTCGTTTTGGACCATATATCCGAGTAGAAAAGAGTTTCATCTCCATCAAGCAGTTTGACCCCTTAACCGTCACCGAAGAAGAGGCTAATCAAAAATATGAAGAATATTTAAGTAAATCAGCCACAAGAGAAATAAAAGTATTCTCTAGTCGGCTTAAAATCCTAAACGGTCCATATGGCCCTTATCTTACGAACGGAAAAAAGAATGTTAGGTTACCAAAAAACATTGATCCAAAAGATTTGACAGAAACCCAGGCTAAAGAGTTATTAGCTAAAAAACAGACAAAATATATCCGTAACAAAAGGTAATATATTTAACGGATATTTTGCCAACCAGTAAAGGCAGTGCTATGCTAACATTTTTACAACAAAAGTATGCATGGACGTCATTATTGTGCTACAATAATATTGTCCAATATGGGAGTTGACTTAATAAAGTAAAAGTTGTATAGTTATTAACTTAATCTAGGAATTATATGCCATCAGTTAAAAACAATCTGTCAACCAAAAAACTAGTCAATGACGTTTTAGCGACTATTGAACGTGAAAGAGAGCGAGAAATAGTTTCAAAGCGTTTTGGTTTATTTGACCGAAAAGAAACCCTAGAACAGATTGGTGAGTCTCTGGGCATAACAAGAGAAAGAGTAAGACAGCTTGAGAAGTCTGTTGTTAGCCATCTAAAACAGAACGCTGAGCATGGTAAACTAAACCAGATTTCGTCTTTTGAGAAAGCTGTACTTGATAAATTATCATCTGTTGGAGAAATTACCAAAACTGTAAATCTTGCCGAATTGCTAGTTAACAGTCAAGACAGGGAAGAGCAGTCTCGTATAATTTTCTTGTCTGAACTTAGCCCTAATTTAACAGTTGTACCTGAAGATGATAACTTCTATCCGGCAATTGCTAATAAATCAGTCTTTGGCGATGGCGTTCTAAAGGCTAGTACTGAAAAGATAATCGGCGCTATTTCTAAATTTAATGAACCAAAAGACATTGCTTCTATAGCTAAGGGTGCAGGGACAAAAGATGTTCAGCAAACCCGAGCCTTAGCTAGTGTCTCTAAGCAATTGGCTTCGTTTAACAGCCAGTGGGGTTTAGTTAAGTGGCCAGAAGTTAACCCCAAGAACATAAGGGACAAGATTTACGTTATTCTAAAGGAAAATGGCAAACACATGCACTTTAATGAGATCGCTACCGCTATAAAAGAGGGTGATTTCAAGAGGAAAGATGTTACCACTCAAGCTATCCACAATGAACTTATTAAAGATAAGAGATTTGTCTTAATCGGCCGCGGTATTTATGCCCTCAAAGAATGGGGTTACAAAAAAGGTACAGTTGCTGACATTATAGCCGACGTACTAAGAGAAGCTAAACAGCCGTTACATCGTGATGAGATTGTTAAAAGAGTCTTAAAGAGCCGTTTTGTAAAAGAAACTACTATTTTACTTAATCTTCAAGGCAAACCTCAATTCAAACGAGTCGCCAAGGCTACTTACGAACTCTCTGAGTAAAGAGTAAACAGCATGTCTGTTGATGGAGAGAATGATTTAGAGCCACGAGTAGTAGTATTTGGGCTAAAAGATCATCCTGAGATTCTAGAAGGGATTATTTTTCATCTAAAAGTTATTGGTATTGGTTGTATTAGCTTACCAAGTATAGGGATTGACGATAATCTTGGTATACACCAATCGTTTGCGGACATTAAATTACCAAACGATTACATACTCAAGGAAGGATTCGAGGACTTTCAAAGAACATACCCTACTTACGGGCCCGGATTAGTTACATCCTTATTTAAAAATTTAGTGGATTCAAGGTCACCTGATTGGCTAAAATACTGGGAAACACAATTCAATGATGCGGGTAAAATACTTGAATACGTACCCCAACCATCACCGGGCATAGTTGTAAAGCCTAGGAGAGAGTTGGGTATAGGGCCATATATACCAAAAGGTGGAGAATCATTACCAGGTATAGAGTTTAGTACATTGCGACTTGCGGTAGGCTATGCTATTCAGGCAGGCAGCATAGCAGAGGTATCTCGTACTACAGAAGACCTAAATAGGCATGATAAGGTTTTCAGGGCGATGGGTGACACGCTTTTAGAAAACTTTAAATCAGCAGCATAACTTAATCTAGAAATAAACATTTTACGAACTAGTTAATTGTAGTGGTAGTTAGCAGGGTACGTTAAATGGCCATATATTATGCAGGGCACATAAATAAAGCAGGGTAGAAACAAAAAACACAATCAAACTAAAAGCAAATTATAATTTTCAGTGTGTTAGGGATGATAGGGAAAGCTAAGTCAGAGTTATAGAAACGATGTCGTACAATATATCTTTTACGACTCTCATATTAGTATAAAAGATGACTTGTAAGTACCACTGCTGTAGGGGACTAATTGTGGTTCAAACTATAATTGGCTGCTTAAATGTTTAATGCACTGAATGTTCTTGTCTATACAAGCCTCGTGCTCGCTCTTATAGCCCTTAAACCCCTCTATGGTCTGGAGTGTGATAAAAAACACTATTTGACTTATCCACAGTTATATCGTGAAATCAATCTTTTCCCATAAATGTCTATATATTTTCCATCCCCACCCTATCCTGCTCTATTTGTAATAATTTGACATATGGTGATTACGATATGCTTATATATATTTCTGTCAAAAATACGTATTTATTGCTAACTGAACATTTTGTGAACTAGTAGGGCAACGGGTGATAGAGTTTTGTTATTGCTGAAAATGTACGTCGGACACGGCAAAATGAAACTGCAACCTGCATCAACTAGTTACTACTGGTAATATACCCTGCCGTCTATCCTGACATCGATATATTTAGAGGGCGTAATATTTTGCATTTGAAGATAGTGCTGGGTTGCCAGGAAGCTCCCTGCCTGTTGCCTTGGGTCATTATTACCTAGGTTAAACTTAATATAGTAAGGTTCGTTAACAAGATACATGTCAAGCTCGGATGTTGTTTGGAGTAAGGTCATCTTTAACACCATGACACCTCTGTTATTTAATTCATAGATTACTGTTTTAATAAAACTTACCTCGCTACTTGTCAGTATCCGCTCACCGACAGGCAGATAACCTGATACTTGGTAGGTTACGGTTGGCAGATTTAGGTCGTTAAAATACTTGAGATTCATGTTTCTTAACATAATCTGGCCGTTGGAATTAAGGATATACTGGCCGCTGGTGTTAGTTAGGCTAACCTCTGGCTGCGCAGGTGTTAAGTTTATAACCGGGTGATGATCAATAAGCGGTAGGCCAATAGATATATCGCTATACATTGGAAAGTTTTGTTCTAGGGTATCGGTTATTTTTTGAGTGTTAACCGTTATCTTGTTTTTATTTAGTATTGAGCTAGACAGCAACCTTTTAGCTTCTTGGCCGACGGCAACTTTAGAACTAGTAAATAAAGGGTTATTACTACCGCTTAGCATAATGACGTTAGGCGTGTTTGAAAGATATAAAATACTAAAAAGACAGATGATAATAACTGCGGCAAGAATAATGAGGCCAAATTTTTCGACCCATATATTCCTGACTATCTTAAGACGTTTAGTATTAACTTTTTTAAGATCACGATTTGCTACCCCACGGTCCTCATTAGACCTTACGCTATGGTATGAATATGTAGGCATAGAAGTTTTCGGAGACATATCTAATCTTCTTAGTGGATCTCCTTTCTTCTTCCCTAGAACCATGTCTATTTTTCCTCAGCGGTCTTTAGAATTATTTCGGCTATTTTCTTACGAGCATCCGAATGGCCAAACTTAGATAACTCCGCAGCTAAGCTCTGTCTCTTTTCTGGATCTTTTAAGAGCCGACTCAGCTCTTTAGCTAATATATGAGGGTTCGTGGCTAAATCCGTATCTTTAATAACGATGGCGGCATTACTCTTACTCAATAGCTCAGCATTCATTAATTGATGACCGGCAACTAAAAATGTGCTAGGAATAATAATCGTTGGCACACCTTGAAGTTCAAATTCTGCTAGATTAGTAGCTCCTGCCCGAGTAATGACTACATCGGCAGCCCCGCTGAATTCATAAACTCGGTCAGTAAAGCCAATAACTACTACACGAGACCGTTGATCTTCGTCTAGTATTTCTTTATACGCTTCATTTACCTTATCTAGGTTAATCTGGCCAACGACATGCACAAATCTCAAGTCTTTAAATTCAGTTAAAATGTTTGGCATTATCTCTATAACTGCATCATTTATAGACTTTGCACCCAGCCCTCCCCCGATAACAAAGACTAACTTATCCTTAGGTCCAATGTTCGTTTTTTGTCTATACCCTTCCCTGATTTCTTTAGTCAGGGGCTTAAATGAGCTGCTCAAAGGTATACCGGTCATAATAGTTTTATCAGGCGGATATTTATAGACAGATTTATCTACTGCTACAAAATGAAGTGTAGCCCACTTGCCTATTATCTTATTAGTTAAACTGGGCAACGGATCAGAGTCATGGGTTATATATTTAACACCGTTAATTTTAGCGCCTAAACAGACGGGCACGCTTACATAACCACCCCTGGAAAACACCAGATTAGGTTTTAATTTCCTGATCAAATAAATACTTTGGAATAAACCAATAATTACAAAGGGAACGTCTCTAATGTTTTTATATATCGTTGAAACATCGGCTAATTGTTTAATGCCCTCGCCGTTATATCTTCGGAACTTCCCTGCCCGGACTTTGTACACCTGATCAATATTAGGGTCTTTGGCAGGAATATCTACCATCGCATCACCCTTTTGGCCAACATAAATTAATTTAACGGCTGGATTCTGTTTCTTTAGTTCAGCCGCGACTACCAGGAGCGGGGTGATATGCCCCCCTGACCCGCCGCCTGTTAAGACGATTGTCATTAAACTGCCTCCTACCTTCCCTAGTTACGTAATCAATATTATCTCGAGGACTGCGTGATGTATATCTAGAAATCTGAAAAACTATACCAATTGCGGCGGCGAAAAAGACTATCGACGTGCCGCCGTAACTAATAAACGGTAAAGTAATTCCCTTTAACGGCAGTAGCCCAATCATGGCGCCAATATTAATAATAGTTTGAACACTTAGCCAAGTGAGCACGCCAACGACAATTAACCGGCTGAAGTCATCATCCACCCTTTCGGCAATATTCTTTAGATGACTAAATAGACCGCTAAACAGTGCTAGAAGTACCAAACAGCCAAAGAAACCAAATGTCTCGGCATAGATAGCGAAGATCGAGTCATTGTCTGCCTCCGGCTCATAACCATATGCCTGGATACTATGGCCTAAGCCTAAACCAAATAAACCACCCGAACCAACACCAATAAGAGCCTGACAGGCCTGGTAACCACTGGCAGTCTGACAATTAGATGACGGATGTAGATAAGATTCAAGTCTTTCCCTTCTATAAGGGAAGACAGATATAGCCAATACCAGTCCAGCGACAATAATACAGCCGATAATGGCTATCTTTTTAAGCGGCAGACCGGCCACATAGGCCATTATCGCCATAATAGCCACAATTACGCCCATAGAACCTAAATCTCCCTGAGCACCCGTTATAATCACTCCTAAAACAGCTACAACAATCAATATTGGCCAAAGCGTCTTACGCATATTTTTGATTGTGTTATTCCTAATCGCGTTAGCCAGAAACACTGCTAACCAGATAATAACGGCAAACTTCACAAGTTCAACAGACTGAAAAGATAAACCGCCAAGTCTTACCCAACGGTGGGCCGGATAAGAAGGGTTAACTGGTAGAATAACAGCTAGCAATGTTGCACCAAGAGCTAAATATGCAATCGGCTTATATATTTTCTTCCAAGTAGCTATAGGAATAGATGAGGCAATAAAAAAAACGACTACAGCTAGTAGTATGGCTATAATCTGATGACTAGTATAATAACTGGCACTTGAATGAGTTGTAACTGCTAGAGCAGGCCCAATTGCATAAACTACAATCACCCCGATAACTAACAATATGGCGCAGATAATAACCAACCAATAGTCTGGTCGGTGCCGCCGGCCAAGGTTAAGGTCATTAGTTTGGGATAAAAACTTGGGCCGTCTGACAAGTTTGTCCATTAATGTGCCCTGCTGACTAAGAATACGATTAAACCTAAGAAGGCTGCAGCTTGACCAAGTGTCCAAAATCTCATTGTTACTTTTGTTTCTGGCCAGCCTATTGCTTCAAAATGGTGATGTATGGGTGAAGACAGGAAGACCTTCCTACCATGTCTTAACAGCTTTGAAGTTCTATTCACTATGACCGAGCCGGTTTCCATAACATAAACAATACCTATTATGGGCAGCACATAAACAGTGTTAGTCATCATGCTAATAATTCCAAGCGATGTCCCTAAGGCAAAAGCACCAACATCTCCCATAAAGAACCGTGCCGGATAGATATTAAACCAGGTGTAGCTTAATAGGGCTCCGGTTACGGTTATACAAAAGGCCGCAAGATCATATCTGCCCAGTATAAACGCAATAACGGCGTAAGCCATAAACGATGAAGTTAACAGACCTCCGGCTAAGCCATCTAGTCCATCCGTTATATTGACTGAGTTAGCTGTAGCCATAACTACAAGCCAAAATACTGGGATAATAAAGATACCGAGGTGCCAATTATGGACAACTGGCAAATAAATCGATGTTTTGCCTAGCTTTGCATAAAACCACCATCCACCAATCAAGGCAACTAGGCTGTATAAGAAGAATTTAACTTTTGCTTTCATGCCAGCTATTAAGCTATTCCCCCGAATGTTCATGATATCGTCAATTAGACCAATCAATCCGGCACCTAACATTCCAGCTAGCGGTAGCCAAGTTTGAGCTCGATGTAGATTAGCTACGAGGGTAACTAAAGCAATACTACTAATAAAAATAAGTCCGGCCATTGTTGGTATGTTGCGTTTATGTTTGTCGGCATGCAGTTTGGCGTATACTGTCGCCTGGCCGCCCGACCAAGCATCGGTCCTGGGTCTCTTCCACCATTCATATTTGTAGGCTAAGGTCGTAAATAACGGTGTTAATAACATACTTAAAACGAAACTAATAAAACCTAAGGCGGCTATGTGCAGTAATACATGGTTAGAGATTGAGAAGTGCAATATATAGTTCATAATATTTTTAAAGATTATACCATTTGTTAGTTTGTTTTTGGCGCTACGTAGCCTTCGTTAATTAACATATGAGCTATGGCAGCGAAAACCGGCTGGCCGCCATAAGAACCAGCGTATCCGGGAACATTAGGTTTAATATTAAAGACCGTAATTACATATTGTGGCTTATTACCGCCAACAAATCCAGTATATGTACCATTGTATAAATTGGCATAATAACCACCACCGGGCTGGGCTATCTGGGCGGTGCCAGTTTTACCGCCAACCATATATTGTGATGGGAAGTTCATGAAGGAGAAACCTTCGTTAAAATAGGCGGTAACGACGTTCTCTTCAAGCGGTATTATTTCAGCACCAACCTTGCTGCTTACAACGTCTCTTTCTTCAATTTTGGGTTCATTAACCGTTACCTTGCCGCTGGGATTAACAACCTCACTGACCAGCGTTGGCTTATAGTACGTACCTCCATTAATAATGCTCGAGTCGGCAGCTGCTAATTGTAGCGCTGTTAGTTGTACCCCTTGTCCAAAGGCGGTGTTGGCATAAGTTAAATCAATGCTAGGATCAGAGAAATTAGCTGGTGGTACATAACCAGCCGACTCATAACCCTGCTCAATGCCCGTAGGCTGGCCTAGACGGTAATGATTAATCATGTAGTTATGCCAGTTATCTATGCCTTTTTGGTCAATTTGGCCGCCACCCATCTGCATGAGCATCCAAACTGCTCCTGTATTAAGAGATAAGGATAGGATACTTTGAATATTTTGCATCCTAGGGCCACCATCTTGCTCTATATCGGTAATATTGAAACCATCTACTACCCAGTGCGCTGGATCATAAAATGAAGTATTTGGCTGTATGACACCCAGGTTTAGGGCGGCTGGGGTTGTAAGTGTCTTCATGGATGATCCGGGCTCGATAGCATTAGTTACGGTTGCATTCTGGAACAGCTCGGGATTAGTCACGTCTTCATAATCAGCAGGGTTGTATGTTGGATAGTTGGCCATAGCTAGTATCTGGCCGGTGTGGGGATTCATGATTAAGGCGCTTAGACCCTGAGACTTGGTAGCAGTATATTCAGTATTTAGTATTTGTTCCAACTGTTCCTGCATGCCAAGATTCAGCGTTAAAACAACATTACTGCCATTTACAGGCGCTATCTCTATATTATTTTTTGTAGAAGACAAAGGTATGCCGCTAGCATCTGTAATTGCTTTAACCTGCCCTGGCGTACCGGCAAGTTCCGGATTTAAAGCCTGTTCAATACCATACTCTCCTAGGCCATTATCATTAACAAATCCAAGGACCTGTGAAGCCAAGCTACCCTCAGGATATGTTCTATAATCCTGAGCTTGAGTACCGATACCTGGGATCTTGTAGGACAAGATCTTATTACTTTGGTTTTGGGTAAGTTTCTTAGCTAGGATGACGTATTGCTTATTAGGTTCAACCATTTTGTTGGTATAGGTTGCGCTGTTGCCGCCAATAACGCCGGCAATTTTACTACCAATTGATGGAGCATTCTTTATATATGCAGGATCAGCATAAAGGGTATAGAGTGTTTTATTAAGTACAATTGGTACGATCTGGCTACCATCAGTGGCTTCTATTAAACCTCTTGTTGCCGGTATTTGATATTCTTTTAGCTGGTCACTTAAGGCTGCTTCTTTATATTTATCGTATTTGATAACTTGGACATAAAACAGCCTGACTGTGAAAATAGCGATAATTAATACTAAAATCCCATACCATAGCCCGATACGTTTAACAGCACTGAATTTTTTGTTTGTGTTTTGAGAAAACATGCCCTACCATTATACGCCCTCAAGGGTCTTTCTAACAGATATGGCTACTGCGTTACGGTGGCGCTAGGAGTAACGGCAACCATTGACTTAGCAACTGTGCTGTTTTGAACACGACTAAGAGACTGTAGTTGCGCCTGGGAAACTTCTAGATTCTGCTTCTGATTCTCTAATGCCTGCTGCTGAGACTGCAAACCTTCAATCTGGTAGCCATAGGTATTCGTTTTGGTTACTTGGGTTAAATATATTAAACCAAGCAAGCAAGCCAGGACTACTAAGATAATAGTGTTACTAACTGGACCAATCTTTCCTTTTGGAATGGCAAAGCTTACCGAATTCTGGTTACGTCTAGCATACCTTGATCTATTCATAGCCAAACTTGAAGAATATGTCATTTTCTTTCTACTTTTTAGTTTTTATGTTTGTTTTTGGCGCCTAGCTCAAGAAAACTTAAGCTAGGCAGTAGTACTAGCTAGGTTAGATGACTCTGACCTTTACTTTGTACGTACGGGATCTGTCCTTTACCTGTATTGGCATTAGAGACAACTCCCTTTCTTTTTATTTTCACTACGGCCCGAAGTTTAGCGCTTCTAGCTCGCGGATTATGGACTAATTCATGTGGGCCGGCGTGGATAGGATGTTTAGTGAGGTGTTTTAAGATGCTGTCATAGCGATTACCGCCATATTCAGCGAAAAACTGCTTAACAATCCTGTCTTCAAGACTATGAAATGTTACAACTGCCATTCTGCCGTCTGGCGCTAATAACTTTAGCCATAATGGTAGGCTTTCTGTCAATTGTTTTATCTCATCATTAACGTAAATCCTGAGAGCTTGGAATGTTTTAGTTGCCGGATGATGACGGCTGTGACCGCCATAAACAGCCGCTACTAAGGCTGCCAGCTCGTTAGTTGACCTAATTGCCCGGTTTTTGACAATAGCATCAGCTATTAGACCGGCCTTTGGCTCTTCGCCGTAAGTCTTAAGGATTTCGCTAATTTTCTCTTTTGAGAAATTGTTAACTATCGTATCAGCAGTAAATGCCTGTCCTTGGTCCATTCGCATGTCCAAAGGTCCATCATGCTGAAACGAAAATCCACGTCTACCCTCGTTAAAGTGCGGTGACGATACTCCTAAATCCGCCAAGATTAAATCAAACTGCCTGTTTTCTGAGACTAGATCTTTACTTGCGGAGTAAAAATCCTGATGCACTATATTTGGTCCGTTAGGACCGAATAACTTCATTAGCTCATCTGTTGCCTGCTTGTCCCGGTCGACTAAGACTGCTAGGTTTGGGCTACCAGTTTCATCTATTACCATCGAAGCATGGCCACCATAACCAGCCGTTAAATCAAGATAGCTTTCACCTTTCTTGGGTTTAAGAACGGCTAAGACCTCTTTAAACAGAACTGGCTCGTGCTGTTTGTTTTTTGTTTTGGTTTTTATTTTGGTGTATCCTTTTTACTTGTTTTTGTTTTTCCAAGGTCACCTAACCAGCAGCCAACTTTTTGTTTTTTTAAAATTTTTGTTTTAGATGACAAATAGCTTGTATGTAAAGAAGGTTATATTAGATTTAAAAAATCTTAGAACTTCTTATTAGCTAGATGTCTTTTGAGAGACTTATGTGTGAGGTGGAGTTTTGGGAGGTGTTTTAAAGAAAGAGCAAGGTTATTTTAAAGTGGGTACCTATCCTGTTCCACTTGTTGACTGCCGATTAGCTAACCTCGAGGGAGCGTTTACTAATCGATTAAATTGTTAAAGAGCTTTACTTAGCAATCAGACGCCAGTATTTACCAGCCCTGATAGCTATAACGTCATGTTTTATGCCGGCGTAATCCAAAAGGTGTTGCTCAAGACTAAATCTTCCCTGTTTCAGGTCAATCTGGCCTTCTGACTTACCTGTTCGAAATTGAACATTTAAATCAGCTGTAGCCTCGTCTAGTATCTTACCGACGAGATGGGGCTCGACTTCTTGGTCCCACACTGTTTTGGGATACAGATGTAGGTATTTTTTAAAGCCGCGGGTGACGACAACTCCACTTGCGAACTCATGCCTAAGCTCAGTCGGTATAGATAACCGCCTTTTGCTGTCCAGCTTTCGTTCGAAATAATCTATGTTCGCCATCCCATTAAAATTAGTGGTTTTTATTTTTAGTGAGAGACTATTTTGGTCTACCCACGTTGACCCACTAAAACGAGCATACTACCCACAGCTCCCCACTACAAGCTTTAAATGAGAAAAAAGTAGTGCTAATGACACCACTTATCCACAGATAGGTCAATTATTTGAAAAGATTAGCATTTATGCTTATCTATTTAACAGATACGGAACTAACAGATGTGAATATTACTTGGGTAGGAATTTTATCCACAGATTTTAGGGGATAAACATTAGACACTAGATTTTGAACACTTTTTTTATCATTTACTCTAACGACGAGTAAGTTAAGGTCAATATTATGTGTTTTTAGTCAAAATATCCTCTATTGCATATTATACTGCCCCGCTATCATGCCTAAAGCAGTTAGCTCACAGTCCAGATATTCTTAAACTGCTTAGAACCGTAAGACTGCCTGCTCCTGTCTTGCCACCAACAATTACTATTTTGGTCTATTTGTCATTGTTCTGGGAATTCGAATGAGCCTTTTTATTCTTTGAAGTGTAATAAGATAAGGTTGAGCGATACTTATCCAGGTTTATAATTGACTTCTCAAACGGTTTTAACAGCGTCGAGTACTGCCAATTGGGTGTCATGACGTATGCTAAACGTTGCTTTTGCTGCAAATACTCTATTAAGCTATAGAAATCACCGTCACCGGATACAATTATGGCCTTAGAGTAATTTGGCATCTCTTTAAGGGCTGTTAATACTATTTCCGTATCGACATTGCCCTTAATAGTGCTCTTTTCCGGGTCATTATTGGAGTCAGAATCCTTAGAATCTGATTGGTTATGGTGAATCTCTAATGTTGGCTTTAGGACTACTAGGTATCCTAGGTTATGCATGTACTCATAAAGCGACTCATTTTCAGACATATAGCCTATAAACATATATGCTTTGGTAACTGAGTATTCATTTCTCAGCCACTTCCTGAATTTGCGCCAATCCATCTTCCAGCCCATACGCTGGGTTCCTAAATTTAAGTTCTGGCTATCTATGAAGGCATAGACCTCTCTGGGTCTTCTAAATCTTGATCTCAAAATATTCCTTTATCATTTATTTAACCTCCTCTATCTTAACATTAGTTTGTCTGACTCGGCACGCAGTAATTTATCTGCTTTTAATACATTACTGTCGACATAAAGCGCCATTTTATTCAGTCCTAACAGATATAAACCATCTATATTTCTAAGCCTAGATAAGGCCACATAACCCATACCAGGGCTAAATACGCGGCTTAAATCAATTTCTGCCTCATCTAAGGTCATTCCCTGGCTTTTGTGTATTGTTATTGCCCAGGCTAATTGTAGCGGCAGTTGCCATACTTCTCCGAGTATTTGGCCGTTCATCTCTACCCGCCAGTTATATAGCCCAACAACTATATATGAGTTTCTTTTTAGGCGAATCACCGGCAGGGAAGAACTAAAATCTACAACCCTACCCCTGTCACCGTTAACGTAGCCTGAGACATAGTTATTGGCCGTAAAGATTACTTCGCAGCCAATTTTTAATTTTAATATCTCAGGACTTAAGACATTGTTTTTAAGTGTTCTAATAGCTTCAGTTGAGCCAGCGGCAAACATTTTATATACCTTTTGCCTGGTTTTAAGAGCATCTAAACGCTCAATATTTACCTGGTCAGCATCAAAGTTATGGGAATAGAGTTTTAAAATGTTCTTTTTACTGGGGTGAGAAGGGTTAACTTTAGATTTAAGGACACCTAACTCCACCTCACCCACCCTATTAGCTCTAACTGCCTCTAAAATAGTATGCAGCTCATCACCTAGCTGTTGCCTATGTTGTTCTGTCAGATAGCAGATTTTAAGATTAAGATTACGCCATATTCCAGAGTCAAACAAGCCGGGATTTTTAATCCGGCTAACTGGCGGTAACTGGAATAGGTCGCCGACTAATATTAGCTGTAAGCCGCCCATCGGTTTTTCATTCTTTCTAATCTGTTTTGCTAAAATGTTTATTAAGCCCAGACGGTTTGGGTCAAGCATCGATACTTCATCGATTACCAGTACATCAACATATTTATATCTGTCAATTAGTTTCTTGTTATTACTTAAACGAAGAATATCTTCACTGCTTAATCTATCTTTTATGCCGATACCTGCCCAGGAATGAACGGTTATACCGTTTAAATGCGTCGCTGCTATACCCGTAGTAGCTGTAACCGCTACTTTTCTTTTAAGCTTTTTGGCTAAATTAATATATTCATTAAGAAGATAAGTCTTACCAGATCCCGGCTGTCCGGTTAAAAAGACATTGTGGCCTGAAAGTAGGACCTTTAGGGCTTGCTGCTGGGTCATTTTGGCTAGTATGCTATCAGTTAATAAAGCAACTAGCCAAATCTATTTAAAATCGATTTAATAATTTAAGAATGATTCAAAATATCTGAGAGGTTTTTGATGGCTACTCTTTGCTGCTTGGTTGTATCACGATCACGAACGGTCACTGTGTCATCTTCAAGAGAGGTAAAGTCTATAGTAACGCAGTAAGGAGTACCTATTTCATCCTGTCGGCGGTAGCGCTTTCCAATATTGCCGTTATCATCCCAAGTAATATTGGGACAGAATTTCTTAATTTCATTAAATACTTCCTTAGCTTTTTGGACTAAGTCCGTCTTATTTTTAAGCAGCGGGCTGACAGCCACCCTATAGGGCGCCATGTCAGGCTTTAGCTTTAAGACGGTCCTTTTCTCACCACCGACCTCGTCCTGGCAGTAAGCTTCGCATAAAACGGCTAGAACATGCCTATCAAGACCAAATGTTGGTTCCAGAACATGAGGGATAATATGCTCATTAGTTCCCTTAGGAATATACTCCATCGATTTACCAGATACCTTTTGATGGTTGACAAGATCAAAGTCTGTCCTGTAGGCAAACCCGCCAATTTCCTTAAAGCCAATTGGATAGTCGTACTCAAAGTCGATGGTTCTCTGGCTGTAATGAGCTCGTTCCTGCTCTTCCAGCTCCCTTTCTTTAAGGTGATCTTTATTTAACCCCAATACATCAATGTACCAATGTCTTTGATCATCAAGGAGTTTATTAAACTCCGCTTTCCAATCTTCCGCTCGGATAAAATACTCAAACTCCATAATTTCTAGCTCACGTAATCTATATATAAAGTCTCGGGCGGCTATTTCATTCCTAAAACTCTTGCCTATTTGAGCAATTCCAAACGGCAGATCAGGATAAAATGTATCAACAATGTTTCGGAAATTAATAAACATGCCTTGGGCTGTTTCGGGTCGTAGGTAGACAACCGAGCTATCATCTTCAACTGACCCAATATTAGTCTTGAACATCATATTAAACTGGGCGGCTGATCCTAATTCATTACCTTCTGGGCTAAGGATCTTTTCCTTTTCAATCCGATCAGCCATTTGCCCTATAGTCATGCCTTCAGAGTTGATACCCTTTTCTTCCAATAGATGATCAATGCGGTATCTCTTCTTAGTTTTTACGTCTTCAATCAGTGGGTCATTAAAGTTGCTAATGTGCCCGCTAGCTTTCCAAACGTTAGAATTCATTAAGATAGCACTATCAATGCCGTACATATTTTCTCTGGATTCGACAAACGTTTGCCACCAGAGGTTAGAGATATTTCTTTTTAGACTTACTCCTAGTGGACCATAGTCCCAGGTACCGCTTAGTCCGCCATATATCTCTGATCCGGGGAAGATAAAACCGCGCCGTTTACACAAACTGACTATGTCTTCGAGTGAGAAATTACTCATGATGAGGCCAATTATACCGAAAGATGAGTCTTAAACATAGCATCTATAAGAGGTTTAAGATCTTCATCCTCTTTATTTTTAAGATTTACTTTAAATATTTGACTTTCGTCATCTGAATCAAACAGCATTCGCATGAGTTTAATATGTGGTGCTTTATACTTGCCGTGTTCCTCTTGGTAAAAACCCATTGACTGGACATTAAAATTGTATGTCTCGTCTTCTTTAAGGGGCTTGCCTTTCTCGTTTGTTCTTAGATTAGGGCTGTGGCCAGCCAAAGACAGTAGTTTGGCCTTATAGTAGATAGATAGTCTTGTAATTGGGACCAGCGGCTCATCAAGCAAGCCTAATAGTTGGCGGAGTAAGTAAAAATATCCGCTTTCAGCGTAATCTTCGATATTACGGTTAAAGGATTTGAGAATTTCATAGCCTAGTTGGACCCTATCAATATCATTTATGATATTACTGTGAAACTTTATTAGCCTGGATGATGTTAATCGGCCCATCTCTCCCCTGCCCATCACAAAGCCGGCATCAAATACAGCAAATAGCTCTATTCCGCCTGCTAGCTTAGAGTTAATCTTTCTTACTCCCTTGGCCATTAAACTAAGTTTGCCCTGCTCGGGCGTTAAAATGGTAATGATCCGGTCGCTATCACCATAATCCACTCTCCTTAGAACTATGGCCTTTGTGGTTTGCTTATTCACGTAGTTAAGGCTAAATCACTTACGCTGGATATTAAAGCCTCTAAGGTCGTATCTGGCTTATATTTATACTCTGAGGTGTTTAGATGTTTTGATAGTATAGGCCAACTATCAGCCAGTTCCGCAAATGGAACACTGGTATGAATAATGACTGGGATATTTTGCCACTCCGGATATGACCTGAATTCATATAAGAACTCTACGCCGGAATGGCTAACTAGCTGGATCTCAAGAATTATTAAATCTGGCGAGGTATTATCGGCCAGGTCAATTGCTTCTTGGCTCCCCGAGGCAACTGATACCTTGTGCCCGGCCGTACTAAGAGCCTCCTTATATGTTTCAGCTAATAGCCTGTCTGGTTCAATAAGAAGAATCTGACTCATTTTAAACTAACTGAAGCTGTTTGTTACCTCTCATAACAGCACCAATGCCATAAAGACGATGATGCCTCGAGGCTTTTAGACTAAGGCTCATTGCTCTTAGGATACTATCGGCTACAAATATGCCAGCACCTGCCGAATAGGTTAGGTTAACCAGCGGCTGGCGGGCACTGCCTATTAATTTTCTTCCCTGGCGAAGAAGTTCGGTAGATAATCCTGGATTATTTGAATAGACACCAGCAACAATGCCGTAGCGGCACCTATGGGTGGCCAGCTGCAGTGAGCACTTAGGATTGTTTTGAACACCAGCAGCCTCAATTAACGATGTGCCTAAACTTACCAAAGCAGACTCTAGTCCCTGCCTATGAGCCATGACCGGCTCATACTTGCCGCTAATATTAAGCTCCAGCTTTACGCCGTACTTCTTGGCCAGGCCATCTAGCAGCTGGCCGCTGTCGTAAAGAACTGCGGCAACGGAAACAGGCTCTTGTTCTAGGGCCAATTTTTCATTATTAAGCTTTAAACCTAACAGGTAATTGTCTATGAGTTTTAAAGCGTAGTCTGCTGAAGTTTCTATTGAGGAAATATCTTGTTTGCCAGTTAAACGGATTAGCTCTGCCTGGCGCTGTATTTGCATGAAAGGAAGCTTAAGTTGTTCGGCTAAATTAATCATCAATAGATAGGATATAGCTGTTTTTTGATTAGCCTCAGTACTATCCATTTGCTGCCCTCTTTTTTCTATTTCAACTAAATTATACCACTAATTGAGGTAGCGTTCGGTAATAAATAACTAAGGCGAGAAGCTTAAATTAGTTAAAATATCATTTGTAAATTCGGTTTGGTAAGCCGTTCCTTCGGTCCATAATTCAAGTGCTTCGGTTCTGAGTGGCAAGATAACTAATGTGCCGCTGGCTCCATTGCTTAATTGGCCGGTTATCATAACTCCAACTACACTTGGCACTTTAGGCAGAGAATAAGCTGTTACGGTCACCTTATTATTCCCTTGGTAGTTTTGCACCTGGCTAGCATAACCGTTGCCGTTAACCTGCAGTCTTAATGCAAAGTTATAGGTGCCATTATCATTTACTGAAGGTAATGTACCGGGATAAAAATAGCTATCTATCGGGTTGCCGCCTGATCCAGAAAGATCTACGTACGAACTCCACGTCTTAGGATAATATAACTCTATTGTGCCATATTCCTCGGGGCCAACGTATTCAAGTAGGGGATGCTGTTCAGCATTACTAAAAGTTTTATTATCCGTAGCCTTCTGCTGGGCTTCAGCACCGCTAACAGCCTGGCTAACTAGCTGAGAGCTATTATCCTTGTATTTTTGCCGGCCGGAAAAGGCCCAAAAGCCAAATATTAGGCTGACAATTAGAAGAATACCAAGCACTACGCTAACGGCAGTGGTATTCACTATGCCATTCTGGTTAAGCTTCATGCAATAATCGTATCTGAGAAATGAATAAATTTCAATCTATTGTGATATTGCCTGCTCGCGAGCAACATTTATTAGCTCAGAAGCACCAGGTATATCCCATATATGCGTCATCATGATTAATAGATCCGGAATTATCAATGTTTGCTGCTTAACAGTTCTGCCATTAATGCCGAATGGCTGTGAATCTTTTATGACTGGAACCAACTTTCCGGTTTTATCATCATGATCCTCCAATGGTAAAGCCCCGAGTTTCTCCAGTTCTTTTTGCCAAACAGTCTCTTCTTGCCATATATAAGTTCGAGCTGGTTGCATAAGATCCCTTTCAGCCGCAACAAGGCCAATCATTACATCAAATGGATTGACTCTAGAAGGATCTTCTGCCATTTTCTCATGCAGCGCTCCGGTCATGACAGCATGACCGATGCGAAAATATCTATGCTCAATTGTTCTTTTTCCAAGAAACTCTTTCCGGTATAATTTAGCCCATCTCTCCACAGGTCCAGCTAAAGTTGAGGAGGAAGCATTATCAGCAAAATTAATATGTGCTACTGGCATATCATGTTGGGTCTCAGCAAAAACACTGACCGACCGAGTAAAAACCTGGTGAGGATTTAAGCGACGGCCATTTTTAAGACCCAATTTAGGAACAAGTTTGTTAGGGTTCTTGACACCCCTTTCCGTCTCAGAACGTAATTCACCAACTTCTTCATTAGATAAATCTGGATAATCAAGACGCACCGACACAGCTGTTAATTCACCTATCTTTGCAATATCGGATTCGGATAAATCACGTGATCTAACTACTCGATAAGAAAGTCCTTCTGCTCCAGCCATTTTATCCTCTCAGTCTATATTTATAAATCATATCCTAATATATAATTTTGTCAACCGAGGTAATCATATAGATACAGGTTTTCTTGTTGTTTTGAGATCTTCTTATATGGCAATTTGAATGCAAAGCTAACAAGTTTTACGGGTTTATGCGGATACATATTTATGTGCTTATCGAGCTTTTTCATATATCTGCCGATTAAAAAGACGAATATAACGTCAGCCTCGGGCCATTCTTTTTGCCAATAATTGCCATAAATAACCTTTATTCTGTCCTTATATTTTTTCGATCTTAGCAGCGCTATTAGAAACAGTATCGGGTTTATCTCATAGCCCACGCAGTTTATTCCCCGTTTGGCTGCCTCAACCAGTACCCGGCCATCACCACAGCCTAGTTCAATTAATGTCTGGTCTTCTTTCATTTCAGCGAGGGAAAAGATAGCATTAACCTGCTTTTTAAGTGTTGGCACATAGGGGGCACCTAGAAAAAAGCCAGCTAGACTAAGCAAAAAGACAAGGACAATGACTAGCCAGATAAATAGCATTTAAACTGTCTTAGTGGGCCTAATTTTAGTTATTTTATTTCTTGCTGACTTTAAGTACTTTTCCATTGTCTCGACTAATTTTATCCCTTTTTGGTATTCCAAAATAACATCATCAACATCAAGACCCTCAGACTGCAGCTTCTGAATAACTTCCTCTAATTCATTGTTTAGAACTCGGTAACTCTTAGAATCACTCATGGTTTAATACCTTTAACTTGACTGTTTACACTTCCTTTCGCCAAGGATATATCTAATATATCATTTATCCTGAGAATGGCCGAAGAACGGACAACCTTTCCGTTTTTACGAACTACTGAATAGCCTTTATTTAAAATTGCTTCCGGATTATATGCCCTGAGTATGTCTATGCGGTGAGTTATTGAGTTAGTAAAATCAACTAATAAATCATTTGTTAAGTCATATAGATCTTTGGCCTGCTGCTTTAGTTCCTGAGCTACTAAGCTTATGGACTCTTTTGCTCTGATATTTAGATAATTACGGCTGTTTTTAATGTTAGTTTCAACCACCCTAATATCCGGCACCAATACTTCGGCTGCATGGCTAGGCGTTGAAGCCCTTTTGTCGGCTGCTAGTTCAGCCAGGCTTACGTCTATTTCGTGACCAATAGCGACAAGGGTTGGTATTTTACTGGCTGCTACTGCCCTAGTTACTTCCTCGGTATTAAAGGCTGCTAAATCTTCAGGACTACCACCGCCTCTAGTTAATACCAGGACATCAATATTGTCTGAGTGAACATTAAAATAGCTTAAAGCTTGAATTATTTGACTGGGAGCAATTTCACCCTGTACTTGAACGTCAATAAAAGATATCTCAAGTCCCCGCCAGCGGTTGTTAATTATTTTCACAAAGTCGTGATAGGCGGCTGACTGACCTGAAGTAATAAGGGCTATTTTTGACGGTGGATATGGCAGCTCTCTTTTTCTGTCCATATCGAAAATGCCTTCTTTGGTTAATTTAATCTGCAGCAGTTCGGCTGCCCTTCTTAGTGTGCCCTCGCCAACTAATTCAATATTATGGATCTGCATACTAAAGCCATAGTTACTGTGCAGGTGCGGTGATGAAGTGACTTTTAGCATCATACCGTCTTCTAACGGTCCTTTTAGCTGAAAGACGCTGCCAAAAAACTTCAGCGAACTATATTCATCCTTAAGATCAAAATATACCCACTTGTTTTTACTAACCCTGAAATTAGCTAGCTCACCGATAATATTGACAATTGGAAACACGGTCTCAAATGCCTGGTTAAGGGCGGCAACAAATTCACTGACAGTTACCCCTTGCTCATCAAACATACTGCTTATTCCTGGGTCTACTTATCTCACCACTGTTTATGGACTTGTGGTAGAAATAGTAACCTGGCGGCAGCTGGATAATGGTGTTGACTACTCGATACATAATTATTACCGGCAAACTTACACTGGCTGGTACTCCAGAAATTGTTAAAACACCAATCATTAAGGCCTCATATATACCAATTCCACCAGGCAGCACAGATATTAGGCCGGCAAAGTTTGCCACGCCGTAAGCCAAGATGACTGCGCCAGGATTAACCACCCTATCAAAGGCCAAGAAGACCACATAAATAGCCATTATTTCGGCAACATTAGCTAGTAAAGCATTAAAAAATGGCGCCTTTAGTTCCTTGCGGCTAGATAGGAGTAGGTGATAATTGTCATTAAAGTCATCAAATACTTTTTGAGCGCCAGTCATGCTAATAGTCTCGGGATTCTTTTTGAAGATCTTATGGATGACATAATTAATAGCTTTGGTTAGGCCACCAAAGAAAGTGTTAATTCTTTGTCGGCTGCCGATTATATAGCCAAATAAGAAAGTTAATACAATAAATAAAGTTGAAAGAGCACCGGCAACAAGAATGGTAAGCTCATTCACCCTACCAACTATTGCCAGATCAAAAACAGCTAATATTAAAAGGACTTCAAAAGAGACAAGGGTCAAAACCAGCTTCATTAGCTGGATAAGGGTTGCTTTAGCCCCGGTAATGCCGTGCTGGCCGCTTATTCTGACACCAAAATAAGAGATACCAGTTACACCACCACTAGGAAATAGGTGGTTTATCAAATTAAGTTCCAGTGACCGGGCATAAAGATAACCGTAACTTAACTTATTGCCAACAATTGCAAACAAATGTTGGTACATTTTGGCTTGGGCGTGGTAGTCTATAATCTCGATTGGGATAATTAAAAATAGGGCCCAACCATTTACATGGGTAATATTCTTAATAGTCGATCCCAGCTGGTGCCTAATGGTATAAATCAATATGATTAGAGCAGCGATGGTAACAATGTTTAATATTAGTTTCCAGTGTCTACGCAGAATCGATTTCTCGGACATATTCAATTATTATACAAGGATAATATGCAAAGTCTTCTAATTCTTGGA
Source organism: uncultured bacterium (assembly GCA_963762395.1). Lineage (GTDB taxonomy): Bacteria > Patescibacteriota > Saccharimonadia > Saccharimonadales > UBA4665 > JAJZKE01. Next base: position 358,339 of record CAVXKL010000001.1, read on the forward strand.
CGTCAACCTGAACTAGGCCTTAGCGAACTGGAAAGTCTCTACGGCGCCAATAGAATATCTAACCTAGATAACAGGGCTGTTTTAGTAGATATTGACCCTTGTTTACTGACTTTCAAAAGATTAGGTGGCAGTCTTAAATTTGGTAAACTCCTCATAGTTTTAGACTCGTTCCAGTGGCAAGATATCGAAAAATTCTTAGCTGAATCTTCACCAGAACATGTAAAAAATATGCCACCAGGCAAGATGACCCTAGGTCTAAGCCTATATGGCTTTAACCTAGACGTTAGACAAATATCTAAGAGCGCGTTAAAGATAAAAAGGGCTATTACACAGACAGGCCGCAGTGTCCGTTTAGTACCTAATAAAAGCCCGGAGCTTAATACCGCCCAGGTTATTCATAACAAACTAACCAGGGAACGTTCTTGGGAACTTCTAATTGTTAAATCCGACCACCAAACATATATTGCCCAAACCGTTATGGTTCAAGATATTGAAGCATATGCAAAACGTGATCAGCAAAGACCATTTAGAGATGCCCGAATTGGTATGTTGCCACCTAAACTAGCCCAGATAATACTGAACCTGGCCAGTGGACCATTGCCAGAAAATGAACTGAAATCAATCTGCGATATGCCAGAAGACAAAAACTATCTCCCCGACTTAGATAAAACGGTTTTAGATCCTTTCTGCGGCAGCGGTGTTATCCTTCAGGAGGCCTCTCTGATGGGTTACAAGCTAATAGGCAGCGATATTAACCCTAAAATGGTTGAATACACTAAAAATAATCTAGAATGGCTGTCTGAACGTTATGATCACCCCATTGACGCTAAAGACATCACTGTTGGTAATGCAGTTGCGACCACTTGGCCAAAGTTCGATTTTATAGCCAGCGAAATGAACCTCGGCAAGCCGTTAAGCTCAATACCTGGGCCTAATGAATTAGATAAAATGGTTAAAGAAAGTGATGATTTCTTAAAAAACTTCCTTACAAATATTGCCGGCCAAACAAAACCTGGTTTTAGGCTTTGTCTAGCAGTACCAGCCTGGCAGATTTCTAAGGACCGATTTAAATCTCTGCCATCAATTGACCATTTAACAGATCTAGGATATAATGCTATAGATTTTAAAAATGTGAGTAATCAGTTGATATATTACCGACCACAGCAGTTGGTAGCGCGTCAGCTTTTAGTACTAACAAGGAATTAATTTATGTCACACGTTAAAGCCGGCGGTACAGCCAGAAATACCCACGACTCTCCTGGTCAGAGACTAGGTGTTAAGATATTTGGCGGTCAGCCAGTTAAAACAGGCCAAGTAATTGTCCGTCAAGTCGGTATGACTAAAAGACCTGGCAGTGGTACAAAAATGAGTCGCAACTACACCATTCACGCTGATCGTGACGGCGTTGTTGAGTTTAAAATGCGTAAAGTTAAAACTTTCAGCGGCAGAAGTGTCCGCCGTAGCGAAGTTTCGGTTAACTAATTTCCTTAAGTAATATTTAAGTGATGCTTTATCCGGTCAATGACGTCGGCAATAACTACTTGAGACTTAACTAGGTATTCATCAACACCAAGTGCATCTGCCCGTTCTTTGTCACTATCCTGGCTAAGGGCAGTTAGAATAATTATCTTAAGATCGGCAGTTTCAGGAGTATTCCTAAGAATATCTAGGACATCAAAACCACTTACCTTGGGCATCATAACGTCTAGCAATACCAGATTCGGTTGATAGCTTAAAGCAGCCGCTAAGGCATCTTCACCGTTAGCAACACGTCTAACGTCCATACCTTCGGCCAGCAGACGGGTCATATAAACGTTAGCTAGTGAATCGTCATCTTCAACTAAGAGAATCCGTTTGGGGGGTGTTCCAGTTGCTGGTGATGGTGTGCCTTGTTGTTGATTTGGTTCCATTACAATTATGTTAACTTCTTATTAATTAAATGGCAATAGCCCATATAGACAATGATCATTAACAGCTACTTATTGTTCAGTACGGCTTTAATAAAGCCGTCAAACATCGGATGGGCCCTTATTGGACGGCTTTTAAATTCAGGATGGAATTGGCTGGCTAAGAAAAACGGATGATCTATACCTTCAATAATTTCAACTAGCTGATTGTCGGGATTAATACCCGAGGCTTTAATGCCCCACTTGGCATATTGATTCAGGTAGGTGCTGTTACATTCTCCACGGTGTCTGTGTCTTTCAACAATGTCTGAAGTACCATAAACCTTTGCTGCTAGTGAGCCGGTTTCTAAGTGACAACTGAAGTCTCCTAGACGCATTGTTCCGCCCGTCATCTCCTTGCCTTTTTGATCAGCCATAGTGTTAATTACCAGATTAGGAGAGTCGGGGTTTAGTTCAAAAGTTGTGGCGTCTTTAATACCAGCATCACGAGCAGCCGCAATAACACCCATCTGTAGGCCTAGACATAATCCCAGGTAAGGTGTCTTACTTTTCAGGGCATACGATGCTGCTTTAATCTTGCCTTCAAGACCTCTTTGGCCAAAGCCGCCAGGCACTAGGATGCCGTCATAGTCTTTCAGTATCTTTTCTATATTAGCCTGGGGGTTATCGTAATCTTCTGCTTTTATCCAGGTTATTTGAATGTTGGTCTTATTCCACCAAGCAGCAGCCTTTAGGGCCTCAAAGACAGATAAATATGTATCTGTGTTATCCATATACTTGGCAATGACTGCAACGTTAACATGGCGGTTAAAATCTGTTGTTGCTAATTTTGCTACCTCTCTCCATTGCTTAAGATTTGCTTTTTTGGTCCCTAAACCTAAGTGATTGGTAATAACATCAACTATACCTGTGTTTTCTACTGTTAGCGGTATTTCATAAATTGATTTGGCATTTGGCAGTAAAACAATCGCATCTTCGCCAACACCACTAAATAAGCTAAGTTTTTTAATGACTGCGCTATTGGCCTTTTTTTCGCTTCTAGCAACTAGTACATCCGGCTTTATGCCAAGCCCTCTAAGCTCCCTGACTGAATTTTGGGCAGGTTTTGTTTTCGTTTCCTGCGAGGCAACTAAGAATGGCAGGTAGACAAGATGGACATATAGACAGTTATTTAGTCCGACTCTTAGGCCTAGTTCCCTAATTGATTCAATGAAGCTTAATTGTTCGTAATCACCTACCGTACCGCCTATTTCAATTATGTGAACATCAAAGTCACTTGCAGCTTCGGTAATATATTTCTGGATTGCAGCTGTCAGATGAGGAATGATTTGGACATCATCACCCTCATACTTGCCTGCTCTTTCATCCTGGATAACTTTAAGCAGTACCCGACCGGACATTAATGAGCTAGTTTGGGTTAGCTCTTCATCTAAGAATCTTTCGTAGTGTCCAAGATCTAAATCTGTTTCAGCACCGTCATGAGTTACATAAACTTCACCATGTTCGCGAGGGTTTAGTGTCCCGGCATCAACGTTTAAGTAGGGGTCACATTTTTGGAGATTTACTTTAAAACCTCGGGCTTTTAAGAGGTTAGCGATCGAGGCTGCGGTGATTCCTTTGCCGAGTCCGGATATCACCCCGCCAGTCACAAAAATAAACTTGGTTGGCTGTTTTGCCACCTTCTCCTCTTTGTCTTATTGATAACATGCTACAACTTATTTAGATCAACATCAAGATATTAATCTTTAGTGTGCTGCCAGATATGTCAAAGCAGCATTTAGCTGGGTATCGGTTGTGTTTGAACTACTTGAAGGCAGATTAATTACTTCGTCAGGCTTAATACCTTTTTTCTCGATATTCTGGCCATCTGGTCGATACCAGCTAGCGATAGTTACCTTGAGTTCTGAGCCATCGGCGAAGTTAATCAATTGCTGGACCACTCCTTTACCAAAGCTCTGAGTGCCGATTACATACGCGTCACCATTATCATGAAGGGCGCCGGTTGTTATCTCGCTTGCCGAGGCGCTACCGCCATTTATTAATACAACCGTTGGAATGCCATTTAAAATGTCGTCGCCATTTGAATAATAGGCCTGTATGATGGTGCTTCCTCTTCTTTCAGAAAATACGGTTTGGCCGTTAGGCAGCCATAGACTAGAAACATTAACAGCCGCCGTGACTAAACCACCCGGGTTATTTCGAAGATCTAAAACTATGCCCTTAACGTGCTCATTGGCAAACTTTTGGGCATCCTGCTCAGCTAATGCTGAAGTGTCATTGGCAAAGGTTGTTATTTGCACGTAGCCAATGTTGCCGCTTAATATCTTTTCATTAACACTTGGAACAGTAATATTCTCCCTGGTTATGGTCACGCTTAACTGCTGGCTGCCTCTTATAATCCCTAGGGTTACCTTGGTCCCTGCCTTACCGCGAATTAAATTAACGGCTTGGTCAGTTATCATACCGCTTGTTGACTGACTATTGATTGAAACTATTAGATCATCCGGCTGAAGACCTGCTTTAGCGGCTGGTGTACCAGCTATGGGCGCTATTATCTCAATAATTCCCTGGCTATTTTGACTAAGTTCGGCACCTATGCCACTGAAAGAGTTATTAAGCTCTTCACTAAAAGATGAAGCTTCAGCGGGGGTGAAATACTCGGTATAGGGATCATTAGCGGAAGCCGCCAAGCCTTCCTTAATGCCGTTTAGTATCTGGGATTCAGTTAACTTGCCGTCGTAGTTTTCCCTAAGTGATTGGTATACCTGATTAACGCTTGTGTAGTTTAATTGGCTTGGTAGGCCAGTCAGATTAGATCTGCCGAAAGAAATGTTGGCGTTACCAATATTTATACCGAGAACAATGAGACCAAAAGCAACAATTACTGCTGCCACGGATATCAACGGCCACTTTATAACTTTACGTTGAGCAAATCTACTCACACGCTTTTTGTTATCCCCTCCCATCATAGGTTTATATTGTACTAGATTATTGAGGGTTTATGTACATCAAATAGTTAATTGGCCAGAAGTTATATAGGAAATGACCTTCTTCGTCTTCATTCATACTCATGACTAAAACATAACCGTCGGGAACTTGCGTACCGGCAACGTTAGATGTCATCGGGAAACTGCCATTATATGTCGTATCCGGCAAAGCCAGGACTATCATAACGTGGCCATAATACCCACCGTGAAGACTTGGTACTGGGGCGTTAAGTGAGCTTGACGGCTCAACACCTAAAGCACCCGGCTGAACTCCGCCACTCCAGGTATTAGCCGGATAGTTACTGGTTAAGTACCACCAACCAGCATTGCCGCTAACTGAAAAGCCTCTTTGGCCTTCTTCATTAATAAAATACCAGTTAGCAAACGAGGTGCACTCACGGTTAGGGAAGTCATATGAATCAGTGACGGCATCTTGGTAATTGTTACACCAAGGCATTGGATAGCCGCCGTTACCGTAGCCAATATCACAAAGACCACCAGAACCACCGCTAGGTTCAGCAGAAGTCACATGGACAGACTTGGCAATCGAAGCATTAGCAGCGGCCTGTTCAGCTTCTAAGGTAGCTATCTCAGAGTTATTACTCTTGATTTGCTGGTTATACGAATCCTGTTGCTGTTGGTTATATGAAAGTAATGAATTCTCTTGGTTCTGATCGCTAAGTAGAGTCTGGTTCTGGGTTTGTTCTGTTTGCAGCAAGGCAGCGACTTGGGTTTGTTGGTCTTTTAAGCTTTGCTGCAGAGCATTTATTTGATCAACGGTACTTTGGATTTTCTGCTGGATGGCATTATACGCTACCTGCTGGTCAATAAAATCACTTAGATTATCACTAGTTGCCAGCATTTCTACGGGTGTTAATTGGCCACTGACATACATGGTTTTGATGTCGTCAGCTAGAATGGCTTTTTGCTGGACTAATTCGGCTTGGTTGTTGGCAATTTGGGTGTTTAGACTGGCTTGTTTAGCTTGATTGGCCCAAATAGCTGACTGGATACCATAAATTTGGCTCTGAAGATCATTAATTTCCTGCTGATAATTCGATGCTATTCCCTCTAGACTATTAATCGATCCCTGGGTAGCGGCATTTTGCTGATTAAGGGCATTGATTTGCGCTTGGTAAGAATCTGCTCTAACTAAATGTGGAGTAATAATAAACGCAGCACAAATAACCATGATACTAGAGATAACTAGTATTGGAGTTGATCTCAAACGATCAAGAAAATATTGAGTGTGAGGTGTTTTTATTGTCATGCTTTTATTTTTTGATCTGACAATAATTAATATACCCCTTATCGAAGAGTATGTAAACCTCTTAAATGACATGTCTTACCCCTCTATTTAAATTTGTTAGGAAAATAATAGTCACTCCTCACAAGTGTTAATACCCTCACCTCTGGAATAGAATCTACTTTTTAAGCTTGAATTTTAGATACCGTCTGGTCGCTATGGTCGCTGATACGGCTCCAATTATTATGCCAATTAGGATCTGGAAAGTTAAAAATAGCCAGAAATGATTATCAAAATAGGTCGTGGCATAACCGATGTCCAATAAACCTAAGGTGGTGGCCTGAAGTGTCGAGCTAGCGGTAATAAATAGGGAGTTAATTATGACTATTGAAATAACAGCAGACAGTAGACCATAAATCGCACTCTCAACAATAAATGGCCCCCTAATATAGGTTGTGTTAGCTCCTAGGAGTCTCATGATGCCAATCTCGTCACGGCGGTTAAAAATAGCCATTTGAAGTGTATTAAAGATAATCAAGACGCAGATTACAGCAAAGATAATGACGGCAATAATACCTAGTTTCCGCAGTATGTTCGTGGCATGCGTTATGTTATTAATTGCCTGCTCCAAGCTTCCAGAGTATGAAGGCGGATTTGACTGCAGGGACATAATGCTTGGTTGAACTAAAAATGTTTTTATTTTGGCTATTTCGTTTAAATTCTTTGGTCTGATGTGGATTGTTGCCGGCAATGGATTAGATGTCTCACTAATAGCGAGGGCCAATTGCTGGTTTCCAGCATTTTGTGCCTCGTACTGTTTTAGGACTTGGGCTTTATTTAGATACTGTACTGATGCTACATTTGGCAGGGTTTTAATTTGCTTTATTAAAGTGTCGGTTTGAGCTACTGTATCGCCGTCTTTTAGGTAGACGGATATATCTATTTTGTTGGTTATCTGAGTTATGGTATTGGAGAATGTCGTATTAATAATTAAGGACAGCAGTAAGACTGTTAAGGTGACTACCATTATAGCGACAGCAGCAATAGAAATACTTAAATTGCGGATAAAGTTAATCGCCCCTGTTACTAAGATTCTCCAAAATGTTGTTAATTGTCGTCTGATATTCATGTTGTTGAGTAAATTATTTATTCAAAATCCTCATCATAGCTTATAGCTCGCATGTGCCTTATCGGAAACCAGTTTCCCATGATCAAGCGTTACCACGCGCCTTTTTAGTTTATTAACAACAGCCACGTTATGGGTGGTTAAAAGAACAGTAGTACCAAAGCGGTTAATTTTCTCAAGGATCTTAATAATATCCCAGGCATGTTTAGGGTCTAGGTTACCAGTTGGCTCGTCGGCAATCAGTATTCTCGGCTGACGAACAATTGCCCTGGCTATGGCTACTCTTTGTTTTTCGCCGCCACTTAGCTCTATTGGCATATTTTTAGCTTTACTGTCCAGATTAACTATCTCCAGCACTCTAGGAACCATGTTTTTAATCTCATGACTAGATGCTCCCACTATCTCTAGAGCAAAGGCCACGTTTTCATAAACATTTTTATTGGGCAACAGCTTAAAATCTTGAAAAACCACACCAATCTTACGCCTAAGCAATGGGATATCCCTGTCCTTAAGCTTGTCATAGTCCATGCCACCAACAATTATCTTGCCCGAGGATGGTATTTCTTCTCTTGTTAAAAGCCTAAGAAGAGTAGTCTTTCCGGCACCGCTTTGGCCGACGACGATAACAAATTCCTTAGGCTCAATATGCAAACTAACTCTGTTAAGAGCCGGTCCCATAGCTTTAGAATAGGTTTTTGTTACCCTGTCGAGAAGTATCATCTAGATATATTATACCCGACTTTTAGGGTAGTTTATAACCCGATGATTAGTTGCCTAAATCAGCGGCATAATTTAAGTAGGAATTAATAACCTCGTTAAGTTCGCCGTCTAAAATCTTATCTGGTTCGGTAGATTCAAAGCCCGTTCTTAAATCCTTAACCTGCTTATATGGATGAAGGACATATGATCTAATCTGGTTACCCCACTCGGCAGAAATATTAGGCCCCTTAAGTAAAGACAGTTTTTCGGCATTCTGTTCGAGCTGCATACTGGCAAGTCTTGAACGAAGGATAGTCATCGCCAGTTCCTTATTCTGGAGCTGCGAACGTTCATTTTGAATAGCTACGGATATATTGGTTGGCAGGTGCGTAATACGGACAGCTGAATCGGTTGTATTAACACTTTGGCCACCGTGACCGCCGCTTCTATATACATCTACTTTAAGATCCTTGGGATCTATTGAAACGTCATCCGGCTGGTCAATCTTAGGATAAACTTCAACTTTAGCAAAGCTCGTTTGCCTTAAGTTATCGGCATTAAACGGACTTAATCTAACTAATCTATGAACACCGCTTTCACCTCTTAATTTTCCATAGGCAAACGGTCCGGAAACATCTAGCGATACGCTCTTAATACCGGCTTCTTCACCATCTGTCTGGTCTAATAAAGAAACTTCATAACCATTCTTTTCGGCCCAGCGGTTATACATCCTAAGAAGCATCTGAGCCCAGTCCATAGCATCTGTACCACCTGCCCCGGCGTAGATGCTTAGGATTGCATCATGATCATCATAAATACCGGACAGTTTTAATTCTTCTCTTAAATCAGTTAATTTCTTATCTAAATCATCCAACTGGCTAGAAATCTCTTTTCCCATCTCTTTGTCTTCCAGTCTTGATAGTTCGTTAAGTTCATCGAGGGATTTTTTGAATTCTTGCCATGGTTCCAGCCGACTTTTCAATTTAGCAATCTGCCTCATGGTATTTTGGGCTTTTCGATTATCTGTCCAAAAGTCTGGTTCTTCAGACTTCTTAACTAAGCTATCAAACTCTTTCATAGCTTCTTCAAGTTTAAGTTTTTCAGATAACGCTTGGTATTCTTTTGCTAGCTCATCTAATTTGTTGGCTGTCATGGTCTTATCCTACCAGAGGACAGAGAGTTGTTTATATAGATCATCTACTATAGCCCTGCCGCAGTTACTTAATACACCCAAGCTCCAGACTTTTTCATCAAACATCATGTTAGCTACCTTTACCATGTCTTCTTTGGTAACAGACTTTATTCTTTCAGGAATGCGGTAATAGTCTTCTATGACGCCATCAAAAAAGTACCGGTTACTGTAACCATTGGCAGTCGCGCCAACAGTTTGAGCAGATCTTTGGAAGCGGCCTAAAGAATACTGCTTGGTGGCATCAATGTCGTCTTGATTTAAATCAGCCCGGCAAACTTTAGAGAGCTCACTTATAAGGATATCGGCTAAAGCTTTGGAGTTCTTTTCCGATACCTGGGCTCCAAACCACCAGTTTGAGACATCTTTTGTTTGAGATAAACCAGAATTCATGTCATATACCAGCCCTCGTTCTCTAGCCGTACCTAAGACTTTGGAATAAAGTGTCTCTGTTAAATAGGTGTTTAGCAGATTAAGCGCATCAGCTTCTGAATCTTTAAGACGGCTGAGTTTAAAGGTATCGATGTAGAAATACAGGTTTTCGACGCTATGGTTATGAATATATAAGGGCTCCGTAAGTAGTTTGGGTTTTTCTGTAGGTAGAGGAAATCGTTTTTCGCCCTTAGGCAGTTCTATACTTTCAAGACATGATACTAGGGCTTGTGTCTTTGCTGGCGTAAAGTTACCGGCCATAACAAAGCGCATATTTGTTGTAAGATGGGTTTTACGGTAGTGCTCCCTAACGTCTTCAATGGTTACGTTTTTCATGAGTTTGAGTCTTTCAGCGTCAGTCTTAGCAATAAAACCAATTGCCCGTCTCATCTCAAGTGATAGTCTTCTAAAGTGATTGTTGGCCCGCGATGTCATTTCTTCCTGAACATTACCAAATTCAGCTTTAAATTCATCGTCTAAGAATAAGGGTTTAGTAATTGCTATTAGAATAAGGTTTAAGACTCTCAACCATTCAAACTCGGCACATTCAGCTTCATAGATAATGTCATAAACTCCGGTTGAGGCATTTGAATATGCCCCGTTCTTTTCTAGTTCAGCATGAAAGTCCCGGGCTTTTGGGATAAGTTCATCGGCTCCCAGCAGTACATGCTCCATAAGATGAGGCACTTCCCATTTATTATCCTTGACTAAATACTCACCGGCTCGAAAGTTAATGTCATAAGTCATAACCAGAGCGTCAGGAATATGAACAATTAAACCCTTAGCCCCATTTTTGAGCTTGACTTCTTTGACGTTGTGCTTCATCTATTTATGTCGCCTTTTTTTAGCAGCTGTCTTTCTTTGGCGTTCACTTTTACGAGCCTTTTTAATGTTTTGCAATTGTTTCTTCCTTGGTTTTTGGGCGGTTTTAGCAAAGTCCTTCTCTTCAAATTCACTTTGACCCTCAACGATCTGGCCGGCATTTTCGACTGAGCTTCTAGCAGCAATTGTTAGATCTGTTTCCATTGCTCTGTCTATCTGTTCCTGGGTTAACGGCTCGGCATGGAACAAAGATCTAAGGACATCATGCCTTAAGCTGTTTTGCATAGTTTCAAATAACAACTGGCCTCTTCGCCTGTACTCAACTAACGGATCCTGCTGTCCGACGCCCATCCAGTGAATTCCTTCTCTTAAGTGGTCCATGTTTTCCAGGTGCTGCATCCAAAGATTGTCTAATACCTGAAGATAGACTTCCCTTTCCACCTTACGCATTATTTCGGGAGTAAAAGATTGCTCACGGGCAGAATAAAGCTCTTTAGCTTCAGCTTCAAAGACCTCGATGAACTTTGATGCTTCGCTGTCAAATAGACGATCTAAGGAAGATTCATCAAAAGGGAATATTTCAGTTATGATGTCTTCGAATTGATCGCTCGTTGCTTCCGGAGATTTTGCCAGCAGGCTAACTTGTTCGTCAATAAATATTTTAATTCTTTTAGATATATCCTCGGCTCTTAGAATCTCACGGCGCATAGCATATGTTGCTCGACGGTGACGATTCATAACATCATCGTATTGAACGACGTTTTTACGCTGGTCAAAGTGGAAACCTTCAACCTTTTTCTGAGCACCTTCTAGAGATTTTGAGATGATTCGGTTTTCAATAGGGGTTTCATCGTCGACTTTCATTCTTTCCATAACGGAGGCAATTCTATCTCCACCGAAAACTCTCATTAGTTCGTCTTCTGTACTAACAAAGAACTGGGTAACACCCGGATCTCCCTGACGGCCTGTTCTACCTCTCAGCTGATTGTCTATTCGCCTTGATTCATGTCTTTCGCTGCCTAAAACAAACAGTCCGCCTAGTTCTGTTCTAACTTTTTCGTCTAAAACGATATCCGTACCACGTCCGGCAATGTTTGTCGCTAGCGTGACCGCGCCTATTTGGCCGGCATTAGCAATTGTGGCTGCTTCCCTTTCGTTATTTTTGGCATTTAGAACTTGGTGGGAGATACCTGCTTTTGTCAGCAGGTTGCCTAAGAGTTCGTTTTTTTCAATTGATACCGTTCCGAGCAGTACCGGCTGGCCTTTTGTATGCAGTTTATTAACTTCCTTTATTATGGCGTTGAATTTACCTCTTTCTGAGCGGTAGATTCTATCTGAACGATCGGTTCTAATAATTGGCTTGTTGGGTGGAATTTCAATGACCTCTAGCTTATATATCTGATGGAATTCTTCAGCCTCAGTCGAAGCCGTACCAGTCATACCGGCTAATTTGTCATACAAGCGGAAATAGTTTTGAAATGAAATAGTAGCCAGCGTCATGCTTTCTTGCTGAACTTCAACATCTTCTTTAGCTTCAATTGCTTGGTGAAGACCTTCGTTATATCTTCTTCCCGGCAGCAACCTTCCAGTAAACTCATCGACAATAACTACTTCGCCGTCTTTCGTTACTACATAGTCCTTGTCAAGGTGAAATAGGGCATGCGCTTTTAGGGCCTGCTGCAAGTGGTAAATTGTCCTAATGTTTTCTGAGTCATATAGATTTTCAATACCCAATATCCTTTGAACCTTTTCTATGCCCTTATCCGTTAGGATAACTGTTTTTCGCTTTTCATCAGTCTCATAGTCTTCATCTTTTTTAAGCTGTCTAACTACCTTGGCAAACTGGCTGTAGGCAGAGCCGCTAGTGGCACTTGGGGCACTAATAATAAGAGGTGTTCTGGCTTCATCTATTAAGATTGAATCGACCTCGTCAACAATAGCAAAGTTAAGATCTCGCTGTCTTAATTGATCAACTTCCCTAACCATGTTGTCTCTTAAGTAATCAAAACCAAATTCGTTATTTGTACCGTAAGTTATATCAGCGTTATATGCTTCCTGCCTGGTAGCCGGCTTTAAGTGCCTGAATCTTTCATCATCATGCTCTTTGTTGGTGAAGCTTGGATCATAAATAAAGCTTTTGTCAGCAATTATTACAGCGGTGGTAAGGCCTAGAAAGTTATAGATCTGGCCCATCCAGCCGGCATCTCTTTGGGCCAGATAATCGTTAACAGTAACAATATGCACGCCTTTTTCGCTAAGAGCATTAAGATAAACAGATAATGTCGCAACCAACGTCTTACCTTCACCAGTCTTCATCTCGGCAACATTGCCTTCATGAAGAACAATACCGCCAATAAGCTGGACATCGAAATGTCTTTGGCCCAGCACTCTGGTGGCCACTTCCCTAACAACTGCAAAGGTATCAGGCAAAATACTGTCTAGTGATTCTTTTTTTAGTCTTTCCTTTAATATGCCTGTCTGAGCTTTAAGCTGGCTATCTTCTAGTTTCTGATACTTTGAAGCTAGAGCATTAATAGCTACCACCTTCTTTCTAAGGCGTTTTAAGGCTTTAGCCTGGGGATCACCAAGAATTTTTTTAACGACAATATTCATAAGAGTTACAAATTTCCTATATTAGCAGTTTAAGTCTCCCGATGTTCTATAGCTAAATATTATACCAGCTTATATTAATTTTAAGCAGTTTTTCTACTAAATCTAGCGCTTAAGTGGCTTATTAATTTAGCGCCATCATGTTTTTCTTTATACTTCTCGATCTGGTTCTTTAATTTAACTTCGACAATATCTATGGCGGCAAATATATTAACGGTTGATTCTTCAATATTAATAGTTTTTTTAGGCAAATGCAGCCTAACTTCGCAAGTAAAATGATAATTTTCAGATTGATTATCCTTGATGATAATTTCCATACGAGCTGATTCACGGGCTCTTTTAGGCAAGTGTTTATCTACTTTGCCAAGTTTCTTCACAATGTAGCGGCGGATATTCTCGTCGACAACCATGTGAATACCTTCAATATCTAGTTTTTTAATCACGACTTTACTACTCCTATTTTTTAAATGACTGCCAAACCATTCATGTATTTTTGCAATACTTTCGGTATATTGACGTGGCCATCTTCTGTCTGATTGTTCTCTATTATAGCAATGGGCGTGCGGCTTAGGGCGAATGCCGTGGCATCGTTGGTATGGACCAGTTCAATCTTGCCGTCAGCTCGTCTAAGTCTAGTTTTGAGTCTCCTGGTTTGGAAATCGGTTATATAATCTGCTGAATGAGTTTCACGATATTTATTTTGGCCCGGAAGCCAGCTGTTAATATCCACACCACGAGCATTAGGGAAACCAATATCTGCCGTGCATTTCAGCAGCACTTGATATGGAAGCTCCAGTTGGTTCATTAAGTATTCTTGAATAGCAATAAGGAAAAGATGCTCGTTATATGAGGTTTCTGGCGTTGAAAAGACTTCCATCTCCAGTTTGTCGAACTGATGGCTTCTAAACATCCCCTCCATGTCTTTGCCGTAGCTGCCAGCTTCCCTTCGAAATGAAGTACTATAGCCGATATATCTAATAGGCAGCTCGCTTTCAGGGATAATTTCATTAGCGTACATCGTACATAAACTATGTTCAGCCGATGCGTTAAGCCATAGATCATCATGTTCTATCTTATATGTAACTTCTTCAGCATTTAATCTAGCTGATGCCTCATAAACATCTGTCTTAATCAGAGCCGGCGGTATGACGGGCACAAATGTTTTAGGCTTTAAATCTAAATTATTATCTGCCAGTATTTTCTTAATAACATCTTGGTCGCCTAAGGTGTCCACAACAAACCGGACTATGGCAAACTGCAGGTTTACCAGATCACCCTTAAGATAAACAAATCGGCTGGCAGCAACCTTTGCTGCTCTAGCACTGTCCAGCCAGCCTCTACTTTCAGCAATTTGGGCGTGATTTTTCGGTTTAAAGTTAAAGACTGGCTTTTGACCAACTTCCTTAACAACCTGGTTTTCGTCTTCACTGGCACCAACAGGTACATCATCTGTCGGCATATTGGGAACTTCTCTTAAGTACTTCTCAAGACCAAGCTCTATGGCGGTTAACTGGTGTTCCTTGTCAAGTAATTTGTCCTTTATTTGTCTGCCTCGGTCTAGGACATCTTTTGAAGGTTTTTGACCTTTAGATTCAGCTGCTAGTTTATTTCTTTGTTGCCTAATTTCTTCAACTTCAGTCAGCAGTTCCTTTCTTTCTTTATCAAAGCCAAGGATAGATTCAATATCTACTTCATAGCCTTTTTCTTTGGCTTTTAGGGCAACTTGTTCTGGATTATCTCTAATTAACTGTATGTCTATCATAGCTTGAATTATATATTATTTAGGCTTTAGTGCCTTAAGTGTTAGCTCTGTCCGTTTTTTAGCATAATCGCAATAGTCACAAACACCGCCCATGGCAGCTACGCCAACTTCTGGCATATCCCCTTCCAAGCACTTCTTCATTTCCTTTATAGTTGGCTCAACCCAGGAAGCATCACCCTCATATTGAATTAGCTTGGTGCTAAACTCCAAGCGATCATTAAAGCCGTCAAGTTCTAACCGGCCATTGGTATAGACAAAAACAGCCATATCATCAACCTTAAAACCATTTTGGCGGAGCAGCCATTGGTAAACTTCAACTTGTCTTTTGTAACTTTGCTGCCATTCAGCGTCTAGTGAAACTTCACTACTCTTAGCCGTGGCTTTGTAGTCAACAACAATTAATTTACCGTCTTCTTTTTGCCAAACATCGTCTATAGCTCCATAAATATATAAATTAGTTGGTTTATGCAAGGTACCTACGCCAACAAAATTCTCCCGCCATTTATCTAGATCTTCGTGCATAAAAGGAACAGCTTTTATTTGGTTATCTAGCATCCAGGGGTGGGGTTTAGCTATCTTCCGATAAGAATCAAATTCCTTCTTTAAGAGTTCATCGACTGCTTTATTCAAACTAAAGGGCGGTCCGTTTGGTCGCTTAATTTTAAGCCTGGCGTCCAGCCAAAAACAGCGCGGACATTGTGTAAACAGCTCTATTTTAGTACGGCTAATTTTAAATTGGCTTTTTTGCCCGGGGATATATGCGCTCGAGCTTTTGTTATAGTCTGACATTTAATCATATTGTAGCAGGTTAGCTTCTTATGCTGGAGCGGTTACGTGCTTGGGCTTAGGTTCTTTCTTTAAAAATAGTTACCGTAAATTAAATAACTTCCCACGACTCTAAAACCTTTAAGAGCTCGGGCCTTGTCCGGACAACGACCATTGGGCCCTCTTTAACTAACCTATCCGATTCATTAAAGCCCCAAGCTACTGATACAATTGGTACATTAATCTCCTTGGCAGCTTCAATGTCCCTAACTTCGTCGCCAACATAGATAACATCCTCAGATTTTAAGCTATTCTTTTTCAAGACCTTTTTTAGAGCCGCTGCCTTATTAAGCAGCCCTATGCTACCGTAAACAGATTGAAAATAGCTGCTAAAACCAGATTTGGCTAGAAAACTATTAATATTTGACGTGCTATTGGTGCTTATTATGCACATCTTAAATCCTTGTTTATGTAAGCTATTTAAAACTTCATCAATACCACCAAAAGGTTTAATTTCATTTAATCTTTTAGCCATTTGCCTTCGGCCGCGTATTAATAAGATAGGCCACCTGTGTTTAGCCGGACCATGTTTTATCATGGCATCAATTAAGCTCTCGTGCTTAAGTTCTTCTGAAATAAGAGGATCAAGCAAAGACGGATGGCCGGTTAGTTTATGGGCTATATCAATCGATAGTTTGAATGTGTCGGCAATAGTGCCGTCGAAATCAAAAATAATATACTTCAATTTTGCTCCAAAGCTTTTATTGCCGGATGATTAAGCCCGTAGTAATGAGCCATCTCATGCCACAATGTGTGTCTTATTTGTTCTTTTAATTCATCGAGGCTGTTCGAATGAGACTCAATTGGCAGTTTGTATAAAGTAATTTTATCCGGCAGTGTTTTTTGAGCACCTTGCCTCTGGCTTAAGGGGACCCCCTCATACAGTCCTAGAAGTGTTTGTCTCTCTTGAAGATTAAGTTTTTGCCTTTGACTAGGCGTCGGAAAGTCTTCAACAATGAGGGCTACATTCTTCAAATTTTCAACATGTTCTTTGGGTAACTTGGCCAGAGCCTCATTAATGTACTCATGAAATTGTTCATTACTTACGCTAAACATTTTTCTTAAATATTTCAGGATAAATGCTTTTAGTAACCTCATCAATTCCTTCTCTTAGCTGCGGGAAAGGTACTCCTTCCCGAGCGGTAACGCCTTCAAAGATCCAGAAGAATCTCTCGCTATAACCCCAGCCACAGGTAGGCGGCATGCCATATTCAAGCATTTCAACAAAGTCGATATCTAACATCTGGGCCGTACTATCGCCTTCATCTCTAAGCTTCTGCTGTTCTAGGAATCTGTTTAGCTGGTCAATCGGATCATTGAGCTCGGAATAGCCATTACCCATCTCAGTACCGCCAATAATTGGATGGAATCGCTGCGAAACTCTTGGATCGCCAGGATCTTTTTTAGCTAAGGGAGATATGATAACCGGTTCATGAATCAGCCAAAAAGGTCCAGCCGATTTTTGTCTTATTATCTTCCAGACGCTATCCATGGCCCTGATTACACCTACCTCACCGTCAAGTTCCACCTTATTGTCAGCTAGTATTTTTTTAAGCTGATCAAGGTCAGGATTAAATACATCAACATTAAGCTGTTCCCGCATAATGTCGGCGTACTTTACAATTGGCCAGGGTTGATCAAGATTAATATCAAAATTACCAATTTTAAACTTCAATGTCCCCCAGGTTCGAGAAGCAACTTGCTTCATCATGTCTTCGTAGAATTTCATGCCGTCTTCATAGTCTTGATAAGCAGTGTAACTTTCAAAGGCAACGTGCTCCGGTAAATGTTCATCCGAATAGTTTTCATTTCTGAATCTTGGCCCTATGTCATAGACTTTTTCAAAGCCAGCACCGATTAACCTTTTTAGTGGCAGTTCATGACTAATTCTTAGATAAAAATCTTGGTCTAAAGAATCCATATGAGTCACAAATGGGCTGGCATCTGCCCCGCCTGTCGTATGCTCCAAAACTGAAGTATTAATTTCAATAAAGCCATGTTCATTCATATAGTCCCTGGTTGCCTGCCAGAACATACTTCGCCTAATAAAACGATCACGGACATCGAGATTAACGTTCATGTCAACGTAACGACGTCTTAATCTTTCTTCTTTATTTACAAATCCGTCCTGCTTAGTTGGCAGCGGCCTTAAAGACTTAGAAAGAATCCTAAGCGTCTTAACATCAACCGAAATCTCATCCGTTTTCGTTTTAATGACTTCACCGTGAGCCTCGATAAAATCACCGCTATCGAGTAAACTAAGTTCTTCAAAGCCCAAACGGCTGGTGTCAGAAGCAACATCTATAGCCTCAACTTTATTGGCCTCTAAAAATAGTTGCAAACGGCCACTTTGATCTCTAATCACCATAAAAGCAATCGAGCCAAACTTTCGGATATTTTCAATCCGACCGGCAACGCTGACCTCTTGACCTTTGAGTTTGTCAAAGTCTTTGGTTACATCTATTAAATCAACTGTCCTATTAGCTTTTGAAGGATAAGGATCAATGCCTTGTTTTTTAAGTTCTTCGAGTTTTCTAAGACGTTCGTCCCTTAGTTCTTTGAGTGTTGCCATTAGCTTTTAGTATAGCTTAAGAAGACAGACTTTAAGAAATATCTATAATTTTATATCTAGATAAATCGTTAGGCGTCTTGATCTCTACAAAATCACCGACTTTTTTACCGAGTAGAGCTGAACCGATTGGCGATTCATCAGATATCTTGCCACTTAGAGGATCGGCTTCAACCGTACCTACGACTTGGTATTCTCGAGCTGTACCGTTCTTTAGTTTAACCTTAGAACCCAACTGAACCTTGCTATCACCGCGAGGTTTCTTAATAATCTCAACATTCTGCAATATTGCTTCAATTTCACTAATCCTAATTTCATTCCTGTCCTGCTCTTCACGAGCTGCCTGATACTCAGCATTTTCAGCAAGATCACCAAGTTCCCGGGCAGTTTTAATAGCTTCAGCAATGTCACCGCGTTTAGCGATTAGAGCAGCTTGTTCGGTTTTTAACTCTTCGACCCCTTCTTGGGTCAATCGGTACAATTTCTTCATCAGGTCCTCCTCTTTTGGTTAACCTGCGTTTTAGATAATGGATTAATATATCACTTTATCAATACTTTATCCAGTTAGTAGATTACAATTTTCAACTAATTTATAACCTCCTTCTATTTTACCCTATATAATCAAATGTTTGAGAGTTTACTAAAAGCTCACCAACCTTGCCATCCATATTACACACGGTTATACTTAAGGTAATAGCGATGAAGGGGTTCCCCGCCCTGGAGCTGGCCGTGAATAAACGGTTCGGTTATCTCACCGTTACATGAGAAGGATCGTTAGACCCAATAAGGCTTATAGTAGTGATACTTAAAGCGAAAGCAAGATGGTACCACGAGACGTCTCGTTCTTGCTAAACCAGTCTATGTGGTTTGGCGATGGACGAGTTTTTAATTTGGAGGCATATGCGATTATCTAAGGCTTTTGGCAGACCATCTAAAACAGCGGGAACTGATCTATCTATCACTTCTCACAAGTTATTAGTTCAAGCCGGCTTTATTAGGGAATCTACCGCTGGCAGATATTATATTCTCCCCCTAGGCTGGCGAGTTCATGAGAATATTTCGGACGTTATTAGGAAGTATATGAACAAAGCTGGCGGTCAAGAGTTAATGATGCCCGTTCTTCACCCGATCGAACTATGGCAAGAAACAAATAGGACTGACACAGTCGGTTTTGAGCTACTAAGAATTAAAGATCGCCGCGGAGCAGAGTTTGCCCTTGGCGGTACGGCTGAAGAAATGGCCGTAGATCTAGTTCGTAAGTTTAATGTTAGCTATAGAGACCTGCCTTTTACTCTTTACCAGTTCTCGATGAAGTTCAGAGATGAAATGAGGGCTCGAGGCGGCTTACTTAGGCTTCGTGAATTTGTCATGAAGGATGCTTACAGCTTTGGCAATGAAGAGCAGTTTAAACAAACATACAAGGAAATGGCCGAAGCTTACACCGCCCTCTTTATAGAGCTGGGACTGGAAACAACCATGGTGGAAGCCGACAATGGATATATTGGCGGTGAATATTGCCATGAATTTATTGTTGAGAGTGAAATTGGTGAAAGCCGCTATTTTACCACTGCTGATGGTAAGTATGCCGCCCATGAAGATGTGGCTAAATTTGTTAAGTTTAAAAAAGATAGCGATGAAGAGTTAAAACCTAAAGAAGAGATTTTAGGCGAAGGAATTGTTGATGTTGAAAAACTAGCCAATTTCTTAAATATCCCTGTTGAAAAAACAACCAAAACCATCCTTTTTGAAAATGAAGAGAACCAGGTCGTAGCTGCCGCTATTAATGGCATTTACGACGTTAACTTAACTAAACTTCAGCATATCGTCGGCGGATCACCACTGAAACTAGCTAACCCTGAAATTGTCAAAAAGACTACTGGAGCCGAAGTAGGCTATGCCGGCTTTTTGAATTTGCCTAGTGACATAAAAGTTTATCTAGACGACTCTTTAAGGGGTCGCCGAAACTTTGAAGTTGGCGCTAATAAAACTAATTACCATTTAGTTAATGTCAACTTTGACCGGGATTATCCGCAGCCAGATAAGTTTTATGACATTGCTATGGCCAGACCCGGCGATCAAGCACCGGATAATGGTGGCAAATTAATTGAAAAAAGGGGTATAGAAGTCGGCAATATTTTCCAACTAGGCTATCACTATACAAATCTGATGGAGGGCACTGAATATACAGACGTTGACGGCCAGATAAAAAAGTATTACATGGGCTGTTACGGCATTGGTATTGCCAGAACACTGGCAGCTATAGTTGAAACTCATCATGATGAGAACGGCATAATTTGGCCTGAAAGCATCGCTCCCGCTAAAGTCCACCTAGTCAGAATTGGTGTCGATGAGAATACTATTAAAATCGCTGATAATCTCTACGAAGAGCTAAAAAGTGCCGGTCTTTATATAATTTACGATGACCGTGAAGAGAGCGCTGGTGTTAAATTCGCTGATGCTGATTTAATTGGCTGCCCAATAAGACTTACTGTTAGCCCTAGAACTTTAGAGAGTCAAAGTGTTGAATTGAAGCTTAGAAGCGAAAAAAACAGTGAAAATGTGTCCTTAGCTGAAGTTGTCGCTAGACTTAGCTAGATATGTATAGCTAAGAGCGGCGCTAGATAAAGGACAAAGTAGGCTATACCATTTTTTATGCCGTGGAGTGTCATACCCGCCCACAAACCATCTGTTTTCTCCCGTAGATAGATCAGGATAATAGATAATATGAAGGTGTCAACAAAACCAATCCAAAGCAGTCCAGCCGCTCCCTCGGGTAAATGAGCGCTGGCAAAAATTATGCTTGTAACAATAGCGGCGGTGATTTGAGGCAGTCCTTTTTTAAGACTGGAATAAAGAAAACCCCTGATTAAAATCTCTTCGGCAATTGGCGGCAATATTACTAGGCTAATAAAAGTGACTATTAACTGGGCGGCTCCGTGGACGCTGCTAAAACCAACATTCTGGTTTTCTGACACATTAAGTCCTTTAATAAACGTCGAAAGGACGCCGACAGCAATAATATAGACGACATAATAGACTGGAATGGCCAGTAGAGCATATAACGGATCCTTAAGACGTGGTCTTCTAAGCCCAATGACCTTTTTATCTACCTTAAACCATTTAAGTAGCTGCAGGACAGCTAAAACCGTGAAGGCCTCAACAATAATTATGTAAAAGAATTGAGCGTAAGTTGAGTTATTAAGCCAGCTTGAGGATTTAGCGGCAGACCAATGTCTTAATAGCGGGTAGATTAAAACAACTAGGCCAACAATTTGTGAAAAAACGTAGATGACAAGAACTAGTAAGACGCCTATCCAGGGGTTCCACTTAACTCCTGGAGCCCGTGTACTCGTTACTTCATTTTCGTTACCAGACTTAGCCTTCCCCTTCAGCATCAGAAGAACCTTTTAATATCCACGTATGAGATGAGCGCTATTAAAAAGAAAAGGACTAACATGCCAATAGCATTAATGAGCTCTTCTGTGTTGGCGGTCATGGGATGTCTTAGGGCTCGAGTAATAAGCGTTAACCATAGCCTGCCGCCGTCAAGAGCTGGTATGGGTAGTATATTCATGATGGCCAGGGTTAATGAAATCAGGGCGATAATAAATAACATAAACCTAAAACCGTCCGAACTACTGTCTTTAAGTACGACGATTATGCCAATAGGTCCAGTTACTTGGCTGCTGGCTGAAGTTTGAGCACTCTTCCTAGCCACAGTGTTATGTGTTGCTAGTCCGGCGATGATGCCACCTAGTCCATGAATAGCATGACCCAATCCTTGGTAGGATAGAACGATTATCTGCTTAGTTAGACCCAAGGCCACAATTGGCGAGGCCCAAGTATACCTAATTAAACTAACACCACTACTGTAGTTGCTGGTAGCTACCCCTAAATATACCTTTTGTTTAGTTGCGTTAGCCTGGGCTTTCGTATAAATGGTAGTTGTCGTCATATAGTCTTTATTGTTGTTGCTGTAGTCGATTAATACTTTTTGGCCGGCAAACTCTTTAGTAACTTTTTGAAGGGTTGATACGGAGTTAATTTTAATAAGATTGTTCTTTGGACCTATGGCAATTATATTTTCGCCTGTTTTTAGACCTGCCCTAGCCGCCGGAGTCCCACTTAATACCCCGCCTATTTGGACTACCATTTTAGTATGGTTGATAACATGACCGTTGCTCTTTACCGTGAACTGGTTGGTAATAATCTGCGGTAAGCCAATTAAAGCTAAAATAATAAGCAGGATTAAGCCTGAGATTAAATTGCTGACTATACCAGCCGTCATAATTTTAGATTTAACCCATAAAGAAGCCGCTCCGTAACTGCCCGGTTCCATATCGCTGTCATGCTCGCCTTTGAGTTTTACATAGCCGCCTAAAGGAATTGTGTTAAATCTAAACAGCCAACCATTTTTTGTCTTTCTTTGATAAATAGTCGGTCCAAAGAAAATAGCAAATTCTTCAACCGTGACACCGTTTCTTCTAGCGACAATGAAATGACCGAATTCGTGGATAACGATCAAGCTAATAATCAGCACCACCCCGATGATTAAGATTAGAACTGCCATATTTTCTCTCTAGTTAACTCCCCTATGTAAGGTTATATTTGCTTTTTTAAGTGGATTCCAAATAATTATACCAACAATAACCCCTGCTTACTAAATTAGGATTGATAGTTTTCAGCTGTTTCTTAAGCTAAAGAGTAAGTATTTCTTTTTCTTTGTTTTTAGCGTTTTCTTCGACGATTTTTCTCTGTTCATTAACTAACTCTTCAATGGCTTTGGATTGCCTTTTAGCTTCATCTTCGCCAATAGATTTGTCTTTTTTAAGCTCATTGACGGTATCAAGCGCGTCATGTCTAATTAAGCGCATTTTAACCAAGCAGTCTTCAACATGACTGTTTATTTGCTTGGTCATTTCCAGCCTTCGTTCTTCGGTTAATGGCGGGATTGGTAGTCTAATAACCCTGCCATCATCGCTGGGATTTAGACCGAGCGACGGATTGTTCCTTATTGCTTCAGATATCGGTGCTATATTGTTGGGGTCAAAAGGAGTAAGTTGAAGCATTTGGGCTCCGACAGCGACTATATTAGCCACCTGCTTTAAGGGAAGCGGCGTGCCGTAAGCTACAACCATAACACCATCAAGCATAGCGACATTAGCCCGTCCGGTTCGAATAGATTTTAGATCTTCAACGAATCTATCGACAGCTTCTTTCAGCTTTGAGGTCGTATCGCCAATAATTTTATTGCCGTCCATAAAGACAATTCTATCACTAAGCAGGCTAATTGACCTCGCCTAAGGCCAGGCGACAGAACCTTCTAACAACAATGTTCTCGCCCAGCTTGGCACTATGCCGTTTAACATGTTCGCCAACGGTTATGTCTGGGTCTTTAATAAAAGGCTGGTCCATCAGGCATCGTTCCTCAAAGTATTTAGTTAGTTGGCCGGCAACAATTTTATCTATCATATTAGCTGGTTTGCCTTCTACTTTAGCCTTTTTCTTTAGCTCGGATTCGACCCCATTCTTTTCTTTTTCTGGAATATCTTTTTGGCTAACATACTCAGGGTTTGAAGCCGTAATATGCATACTTAAGTCTTTTACCAAGTTGGTAAATATTTCATTTCGAGCCACAAAATCAGTCTCACAATTTACTTCTACCAACACACCGACGCGGTTATCATGAAGATAGCTGCCAATAACGCCCGCACGGGCCTCTCTTTCACTTCTTTTTTCGGCTTTAGTAAGGCCCTTTTCACGCATTGCTTTTAGAGCTTTGTCAAAATTGCCTGATGCTTCATCAAGAGCAGCTTTAGCGTCAGTTAATCCAACACCGGTTAGATCTTTAAGTCTTTTGACTTCGTTAATATCTACAGCCATTTTATTCCTCCCTTAGTTAATTTCTGGTTTAACTTCTGGCTTGGCTTTTAATCGGCCAGCTTCAATACTTGCTTTAATGTAATCAGCTATTAACTGAATGGTCTTAATTGCGTCATCGTTAGCAGGAATGGGGTAATCAATGACAGAAGGGTCAGAGTTTGTGTCGGTAATGGCTATAACAGGTATTCCTAACTTGTTGGCTTCTCTAACGGCGATATTGTCATGAATAGTATCAACTACAAAGACAGCTCCGGGACGACCATTAAGCTCCTTAACGCCGCCGTAAGATATGTTTAGACCATCTATCTCTTCCTGAAATCTTTGTACTTCAAGCTTGTTATATTTATTAGCTAGTTCACCGCTGGCCATACGGGCTTCTAGGTCCTTTAAGTGTTTAACTCGGCTGCCAATAGTCGTCCAGTTGGTCAATGTGCCGCCAAGCCAACGTTCAGTAACGTAGGGCATCTTAGTTTCGTTCGCCAAGTTCTTAATAATATCTTTAGCTTGTCTCTTTGTGCCAACTACTAGTACTTGCTTGTTTTCTGAAGCTAGCCTAGAAATAAAATCTAAAGCTCGCTCTAAACATAGGGCCGTCTTATTGAGATCAATAACATGTATGCCACCTCTTTTAGAGTGGATGTATTGGGCCATTTTAGGATGCCAACGGCTGGTTTTGTGACCAAAGTGGGCTCCTGCTTCAAATAGTTTCTTAACATCTACTTCACTTGTTGTAGCCATAAAAGTTCCTTCCTCTTCAACTGGGTGCTCCTGTCTAAGGAGAGGAATGTACCCCAGCCTGATTAATTTTATACCTTATATCTTACCTTATCTAAGGTAATCTGTCCAATAAGCTATGGGCCAGTTTTGACTTGCTAGCTTTTTAAAGTGTTGACCAGAGAGGCCACCTTATATATACTAATGAGCCTATGAAGAAAGATATCCACCCCGACAATTACCGTTTGGTCGTGTTTAAGGATTTAAATAATGACTCGACATATTTCACCCGTTCAACAGCTCCGGCTGATGAAACTATTGAGATCGAAGGTATAACTTACCCGCTAATAAAAATACACATTTCCAGCAGTTCACACCCTTTCTTCACTGGTGAA
This sequence comes from uncultured bacterium, assembly GCA_963762395.1. Taxonomy (GTDB): domain Bacteria; phylum Patescibacteriota; class Saccharimonadia; order Saccharimonadales; family UBA4665; genus JAJZKE01. The sequence goes on from CAVXKL010000001.1 coordinate 383,505, forward strand.
GAACGAATTGTCGATATTGAAGGACGCGTAGATAAGTTCAAAGCACGGGCAGCAGCTGGCACGGCCGCTAGAGAAAAACGAGCAAACGCGGTTGCTAAACAAGCAAAACGAAAAGCCCATAAATTATCTAAAGAAACGGAAAAGTCTTAAGCACTCTCAAACTTCCGACAGGCGGTTGGCATATAATAGGATGTTATGGATAGCCAGGAAGCCGAATATAGAGAAGAACTTGCCAACTTAGAATTCAAAATGACAGACAGCAGTGTCTATGCCCTGCCGGAATATCCCAAGCTAGCTAAGAGGTACACCGAACTTAAGGAACTAATTAGCTTAATAGATAATTCAAACGAATTAAAACGCCAGCTTGAAGCGGCTGAAGAATTAAAAGCTCATGCCAATGAAACAGATTTAAAGGAACTTGCCGACCAAGAGATTGAAAATCTAAAAGATAGAATTACTGAACTAGAAGAAGATCTAAAAGAGCGTCTTGAAATAGAAGATCCAAATAACGCTCGCAGTGTAATTATTGAAATTCGGGCCGCTGCCGGAGGAGATGAGGCCAGTTTGTTCGCCGGTGAACTATTTAGAATGTATTGTCACTGGGCTGAAACTCATGGATATAAATACGAGCTTCTTAGTGAAAATCCCAATGAAGTTGGTGGCTTCAAAGAAGTTATATTCGCCGTTAAGGGTCGTGATGCATACAAAAACTTAAGATATGAAGCTGGTGTACACCGTGTACAGAGAGTACCCGTTACCGAGAGTCAAGGCCGAATTCATACTTCTACAGCTACTGTTGCCGTGCTGCCCGAGGCCGAAGAAACTGACGTCGAAATAAGTCCTAGCGATCTTAGGATAGATGTTTATCGATCAAGCGGGCATGGCGGTCAGTCAGTTAACACTACCGACTCAGCAGTTCGGATTACCCACTTGCCGACTGGTCTCGTCGTCGCTAACCAGGATGAAAAATCTCAAATTAAGAATAAGGCTAAGGCCATGAGCATATTGAGATCTAGGCTACTTGCCATGAAGATTGAAGATGAACAAAAAGCGCTTTCTGATGCGCGTATAAAGTTAATTGGCTCCGGTGATAGAAGTGAAAAGATTAGGACTTACAATTTCCCGCAGGATCGTATTACCGATCATCGAATAGGCTACTCTCGTTCTAATATACCGGTAGCCTTAAATGGTGATATAGACGATATTATCTCTAAGCTTCAAGAGGCAGAGCATCAGTTGATCGAATCTGAATAAATAACAATGAACATAGCTAAGACTGTTGGCAAATATCTAAAGTCGGCCACAGAGACCCTTACCGATAACTCCGTACCTACAGCTAGATTAGATGCTTTAATACTTATGGAATTCATTTTAGGAGTAGACCGTACTAAAATTTTAGCCAATCCCGACCAAGCGATCACCAATCACCAATTAAATTTACTCAACCGAGCAATAGCTAAAAGATCAAAGCACGTTCCGGTTACATATATTACCCACAAAGCCGAGTTCTATGGTCGAACGTTCTATGTAGATAGTCATGTTCTTCAGCCAAGGCCAGAAACAGAATCAATGATCGACATTTTTAAGTCTTTGGTTGTTGGTGAGCCTAGCTTTAAGAAACGTCGGCTGCTAACAAACGAAATACGTGTAGCAGACATTGGTACCGGTTCAGGTGCCATAGGCATTACGGCTAAACTTGAGACTGAAAACATACGAGTTGACCTAATAGATATCGACCGCAATGCTTTAAAAGTTGCTAGAAATAACGTTGTTTTACACACAATAACAGCAAACGTTATTTTAGCTGACATTTTACCCAAAAATGACAATAACTATGATATTCTCTTATGCAACCTACCTTATATACCAGATGATTTTCACATTAATTTAGACGCTGGCCATGAGCCGTCAATCGCTATTTTTGGCGGCAAAGACGGACTAGGTGTTTATCGTAAGCTTTTTAAAACAGTGAGCAATGTGCAACATAAACCGTTGTATATATTAATTGAGGCCCTCCCGACTTCACACTTGAAATTAAAGTCGCTGGCAGCTACATACGGCTATGTACTTATAGCCACTGAGGGCTTCATCCAGCTGTATAAATTAAATGTCTAAGACGATGGTTCTGTGCCTAACGTCACACTAACTTGGATTGTTTTGCCATCCCGTATAACAGTTAGGCTGATGTTAGTTCCGGGGGTATACTGATCAATTAGACTGGTTAGACTGTTCTCCTGGTTTATGGAGGTACCGTTAACAGCTGTGATTATATCGTTTATTTCAAGTCCAGCGCTTGATGCCGGTGAATTTGGTAGTATTGAGGGTTCAGATGGGTCGGCGCTTGGAGCAATAAAGGCTCCGTTTTGAACACTAAGATTATACTCATTTGCCACATCAGGGGTCAGCGGTATGTATCTTATGCCGATATAAGGCATTGTGAAGCTACCGTTCTTAAGAACTTGATTGATTAAGCCCTTAACGTCATTGATCGGGATTGAGAAACCAATATTTTGGGCATTGCCCGCAATAGCCGTATTAATGCCAATTACTTGGCCATTGAGATTTACCAAAGGACCGCCAGAGTTTCCTTCATTAATTGCGGCATCTGTTTGAAATAGGTCAACTAGGTTTTCACTGTCGCTAGTAGCTGAGCCTATTCCACCTGTGTCGGCTTCGGCAGTAACATCACGGCCATAACCAGAGATGATACCGCTGGTCACTGTGTTTTGGAACTGGCCAAGAGCATTACCAATTGCCACCACTTCATCACCTACCTGCATTTGAGACGAGTCACCTACAGCTGCGGGAACGAGTTTTTGGCCTTCTGCATTATTAATCTTCAAGAAAGCAATATCTAGACTATCGGAAGTATTCGTTCTACCTATAACACTAACATCCTTAAGCTCGGTGCCGTTACTTAAGGTTACGCTAACACTGGTTGTCCCCTGTGGAACTACATGACGATTTGTTAGAATAATACCGTTTGAAGAGATGATTATACCCGTACCAGCAGCTTGTTCTTCCTCTGGTTGAGAAAAACCAAATAAGCCGAAGCCGCCGGTAATTGAACTGCCTGAAGCCGTACTGCTACCGCTAGTATTAATAGCCACATTAACGCTAACAACGCTTTGACCAACTGTTTTTGCAATATCTGTGATTAACTGGCTATTACTTGTTACGATCTGTTTCTGGTTGCCTAAAGACGTATTACCAAGAGCAATTGTATTGCCACTTGATTCTACCCAGCCGCCTACGAAGCCACTGCCGATTGCCGCCAAGATAAAAACTAGAGTAACCAGTATGGTTCTAGCCTTTTTGTTTTCTGGTATTTTAATGTTGGGCTTTCTAAAAGTAGGGACTGTAAAAGTTAGAGTCTTATATTTACTAGATGATTTAGTAGAGATACTGTTTACCTTACCGTTGTCTTTGTCTTCACCCGCCATTTTATCCTCCATTAAATTATACGACCTTAGCTCCCCAGTTAGAGAATGTCAAAACTATTAATACGATTGCGATCATGACAAAAATAAACTGTCTTCGTATGGCCTTACTTAATCTGTCTTTGTGATCTAGATAATAAAGGGCACATAGGCCATAGCCAAGAGTAGATAACAGAAGGGTTGGTTGAGATAAGAACCAGTAGTAGATTAGCCAGTGGGATAGCAACCAGGTTAATGAAGCGCCAAAGTAAGCCCATATATATGACAGCAATTTAGCGTATGGTTCATCAAAGCCGTCAAAGAAATGTCTGGCGGCAAAGTAGCAGATTAGCCCAGTAAGAAGAGTAAGACCGTATAGCGGGCCTGTTGCCCAGGCTAGGTAAAGAGCCATAAGCCCACATAGCTGGCCAATAAAGGCCTGGGTTGAAACCATCAGGAGATTGCCGGCTGGCTTGATAGCTAACAGCCACAAACCATAAAGAACAACCCATATTAACTGGTAGCCAACACTAGAAGCATGGACCATAAATATGACAATAGATAAGCCAACAATTATATCTACAGAGTTGGCTCTAATATTGGCTGGCCAAAATCTAGGTCGTACCGCTACCATACGCCATTTACTTAATAACACTAGACTGAAGGCTAGCTGAACAAAGTCTAGCCGGACCAATACAAAAACAGCTATAGGTAAAAGAACTAGCAATATAATATGTAAGATATGAGAAAATCCGGCAGTCGGTCTAATTTTGTCTATCAATGGTCTCATAAGCAACTTATATGATAACAAATTAGTGGTATCGAACCTATATATTCATGTATAGTTTATTAAATCTATGGAAAATAATTCATCTGGTCATATGGATCACAATAATGTGTCCTATAAAGAACCAAGGATAAAGAATAAATCTGGCCTAAAAGACGTCCTATGGGTTTTCTTTTTGATTGTATTTCTGATTGCCGTAGCCACGTTAATGATAAATTTTGTTTTCAGATCTTACCAGGTTGATGGTATCAGCATGGAACCAACACTAGAAAACAATGACAAACTACTAATTTGGAAAGTGCCAAGAACCTGGGCAGATATAACCGGCCATCCATATATACCAAAGCGTGGGGATATCGTTGTCTTCACGGAAAGCGGTTTAGCCAGATTTGGCCAACAAAACTCCAAACAGCTAATAAAAAGGGTTATTGGGTTGCCGGGAGATACTGTGACCTTAAGCAATGGTGAATTTATGATCTATAACAAACAGCACCCGCACGGTTTTGATCCGGATAAAACATTGCCTTATGGTAAAAATATACCCTATACCTCGGGTGACTTAAGGATTAAACTAGGACCCGATCAGCTGTTTGTCTCTGGTGATAACCGGCCTAATTCACTGGATTCAAGAGATTTTGGTCCTATTAATGCCAATCAAATTGTCGGCCAATTAATCTATAGGGTCTATCCATTAGATCATATGGATTTTTTCTAGCCATTTAATTCAAGCAAATAGGCATAGTCTCGTGGTATATTCATATTATATGGATAGATCAACAAAAAGAGGGTTGGGAAAAGGTTTTGAAGCTCTGCTGCCAATAGACTTTGATAAAAGTATTCTCCTGTCACCCGAAGACCGGATAGAAAAGATACCCTTAAATAAACTTAGTCCGAACCCAGAACAGCCAAGAAGACACTTTGATGAAGATGCTTTATCCGGACTTGCTAGCTCTATTAAAAGATACGGTGTCATACAGCCACTCCTTGTAACCCCCAAAGACGGTTCTTATATAATTGTCGCTGGTGAAAGGCGTTGGCGTGCAGCCAAAGAAGCCGGGCTTGATTCTGTACCAGCTGTAGTAAGAAAAAGAAAAGAACTAGAGCAAATCGAAGTTGCACTAATAGAAAACGTTCAGAGAGTTGACCTTACCCCCCTTGAACAAGCTATTAGCATTGAGAAGCTACACGCACAGTTTAACTTCACCTATGATGACATAGCCAATAGATTGGGTCGGGCTAGTTCAACCATAACTAATGTAGTCAGATTACTAAAACTGCCTGAAAAAGCTAAGGATGCGCTAAATACAAACAAAATAACCGAAGGTCATGCTAGACAGATATTAGCGATAGCCGACTACCCAGACCAACAGGAATACCTCCTAAACGCAATTATTCGAAATGGCTGGAATGTACGTCAGGCAGAACAGTTCGTCACCAGTCTTAAGACCGGCATTAAAGAAACCGAGAAGGCATCTGCCAGAACGGCAGCCGAAACTAAAGAAACAAAAATGTTATCCAAGAAATTAGGCACAACCGTTAGTTTAAAGCGTATGGCTCACGGTGGGCGCCTGGAGATTACATATAAAGACGATAAAGACTTAACACGAATTATTGGTCTCTTCTTCTAGCTAACGTGTTCGATTAATAATTTCTCTGGTCAAGGCTTTGTAAGCCTTAGATCCCTTGCTCCGCTTATCATATTCGAAAATTGTTTTACCGAAGCTTGGCGCTTCAGCTAAACGAACATTCCTAGGAATAACTGTTTTAAATACAAGATCGTTGAAATAATTCTCTACTTCAGTCTTTACTTGTCCGCTTAAAGCATTCCTGCTGTCATACATGGTCATTAGGACACCCATAATAGTTAAATCTGGGTTGGTTGATCTTTTTACGGCTTGAATGGTGTTTAATAGCTGTCCTAGCCCCTCTAGGGCATAGTATTCCGTTTGTACTGGAATTATTACAACACTCGCAGCTGTCAGAGCGTTGATGGTTAGAAGGCCTAAGGAGGGTGGGCAATCAATTACAACGTAGTCATATTCACTATTACTTAACTTTTCTTTAAGGATGTATTCCCTTTTTGGTCTGGGTACAAGTTCTACCTCGGCTCCAGAAAGATCGGAGTCGCTCGGCACTAGGTGTAATTTGGGGTAGTTTGTCCGGATAGATACTTTGGCAAGGTTTACCTTGTCATCAAGTATTAACTGATAGGTAGAAAGCGTAGATTGCTTAGAGACACCTAGACCGCCTGTAGCGTTAGCTTGGGAATCCAGGTCCACTAAGAGCACTCTATAGTCCCTTGACAGCATGGCAGATATACTGACAGCGGTGGTAGTTTTACCTACTCCACCCTTTTGATTAACGATAGCTATGGTAACTCTTTGTGTCATATCTTTACGTTAAGTATAGCGAATAGTTAAACTATTATCACTATAAAATAAAAGACACAGCTTATTTGGCTGTGCCATCAAATTTTTTGGGCTTTCCCGTTAAGGAAAGCCCTGTTTTTATATGATTTTTACCAATTTTTGTTGGCAAGGGTCAGCTCCTATCTTGGTGCCATCCCTATGATCTAAGTATGCCTTTATAGTTAGTGCCATGCAAGCGCTTTTTGAATAAAATTTATACCCACTATATAGTGGCTCTTACGACATTAAAATAGTGTTTTTCGTTGTAAATAGTGCCTATTGTAGTGAGAATTATCTGATATCAAGACATATTTTCAAATGTATAAATGGGTCTAGATTTTATTATGTGTAGTATTAACGATAACACCTCATATTACAGTCAGATTTTATCCACAGCCCTATGCAATTTTAGTGATTTTAATAACGCTATGTCTTTGTCGATGACCATGAACCTTATGGACCCGTTTCTTCGCCTTGTATCTTATAGAAACTACTTTTTCAGCTTGTTTGTTAGCTTCAACGACTTGTGCGTCAACCTTACCGGCATCTATAATTGGCTTACCGATTGTAACTTTTTGATCATCTATAACAAGTAGTGGCTTAAATGTGACAGTCTTACCTGGGTCTTTAAGAAGTTCAACCTCAAATGTCTCGCCTTCTGTGACCAGATACTGCTTACTGCCTGTAGAAATTACTGCTTTCCTCATAAGTATTATAGGTTATCAAATCTGTCGCTATCTGTAAACAGTTAATTCTATTTTTGGACTTTAGATACAGTTATCTCCAATTCCCGACTATCTATCTTGACCACTGTCAGATAAGCATTTGTCGGCAGTTCAGTGCTTATTAATAACTTCTTTGCAAGTGTCTCTGCGGCGATTGCTTCCTTAAGTCCTTTATCCGATAGGACTTTCTTAAGATCATCGCTATTAGTTCTTAAAACTAGCTCGATTCTGTCATCCACTTCTAGACCAGCATCTTTTCTTGCCTGTTGTACATTTCGTATAACTTCCCTCATTAAGCCTTCAAGTCTGAGACTTTCGGTGATCTTAGTATCAATTACAACGTAAGTCCGACCTTTTTTCTCCTTATAGTCAACTTCTTTGACATTTAGCTCATCGGCTATTATCGACGTGAGTTCAGCGTCCTGCTGTCCATCTCTAATAATAGTTATCTTGGATAGGGGCTGTCTTAATTTAATTCCTTTAATTGCTCTCTGTCTTAAACCTTCGTTGATCACCTCACGGACCCATTCCATATCTTTAACAACGATTTCATTGATCTGTCCTGGCTGTGGCCAATCCAATAGATGGACTGACTCTCCGCCAGTTAGGTTAATATATAACTCTTCCGCTAAGAAAGGCGTGAATGGCGCGCAGATAAGAGAAAGTTGAACTAAGACGTAGTGAAGTGTTTTATAGGCGTTATTTTTATCTTCATCATTATCTGTTTTCCAAAACCTCTTACGACTCCTCCTTACATACCAGTTACTGGCGTCATCTAAGAATTTTAGGATTGGTTTAGTAGCGTTAGGAATGTCGTATACCTCCATTGAGCTATCAACCTGTTTGCCGAGTTCATGCACCCGGCTAATGACCCACTTGTCTAAGACGTTTGTCAGAGATGCCATTGGATCTTCCGGTAATCCCCCCGCTTTTCGCCCGGAATCCCAGCCATCGACAGAAGCATAGAGCGTAAAGAAGTCATACATATTCCATATCATCGTAAGTTTCCGGTAAACATCTGACACATCCTTGTCTTGAAGAATAAAATCTTCGCCGTTTAATAGAGGCGAGGATAGGAATAAGAAACGCAAGGCGTCAGCGCTATATTGATCTATTAGTTCATTGGGATCAGTGTAATTACCGAAACTCTTACTCATCTTTCGGCCGTCATTTCCAGAAATTGTCCCTGTTACGATGACATTGTTAAAGGACCGGCTATTAAATAAGCCAACGGATATGGCATGGAGGTAATAGAACCAGGCTCTAACCTGCGGTATATATTCGGCGATAAAGTCACCCGGGAAATTATCTTCAAACCTATCGGTATTCTCAAACGGATAATGGAACATGGCAAAAGGCATTGAGCCAGACTCGAACCAGCAATCTAGAACCTTATCTATCCTGGAGTATTTAATTCCATCTATTTCAAACTTTATATCATCAACCCATGGCCTGTGATAGTCATCCAACGTGACACCGGAGAGCTCTTCCAGTTCTTTATACGAACCAATAACTTTAATCTTCTCATTGCCATCCTTATCTTTACCCTTCCAGACAGGCATAGCGGTAGCCCAGAAACGGTCCCGACTAATATTCCAATCTGGCGCGCTCTCTATAATGTTTGCAAAACGTCCGTGTTTTATGTTGGCTGGAAACCAGTTAATGCCTGAGTTATTTTCAAGCATTAATTCTCGTTGTTCTTCGATATTGAAAAACCAACTGGGATGTGCCCGATAAATTAGTTTTGTGCCACATCGATAACAATGCGGATAGCTGTGTCGATAATAATGTATGCGCCATACCTTACCTTCTTCTAGATATGTCTTAGCTATCTGTTTATCTGCTTCCCAGATTTGCTGTCCCTTCCATGGACTGTCTGTAAGGATACCGCTATCATCAATAACACTAACAACAGGGAAACCCTCTTTTTTAGCTAAGATATAGTCTTCCTCGCCGTAAGCAGGAGCTTGGGATACTATTCCAGTACCTTCTTCTAGGGTGACAAAATCGGCGGCAAAGATTTTGTGGGCGCTAGGACCATAATCTCTAAAGAAAGGAAGATAAGACTTTCCGACCAGCTCACTACCCTTAAAGTCCCTTATTACCTCATATTCTACCGGCTTATTCCTATCGTCAACTAGGACGACTTTAAGAAGCTCTTTAGCAATAATGAACTTACCGTCAGCTGTTTTTATCTCGCTATAAGTGGCGTTCTTATCTACAGCTAAGGCTGTATTAGCCAATAGTGTCCATGGTACGGTAGTCCAAACAAGTAGTTCACTGTCTGAGTCTTGAAGCTTAAATCTTGCGTAAACAGATGGATCAGTAACATCCTGGTATGAATTATCCATAGCTACTTCAGCCTTGGAAATAGGCGTAGCATCTCTAATGCAGTACATCAGGACCTTTTCGCCTTCATATATCTTGCCCCTTTCATACAAATCCTTAAAGGCCCACCAGACAGACTCCATATAATCTTTGTCCATGGTCTTATAGGCACCTTTAAAGTCTACCCAGCGGCCAATACGGTCAATTATCTCTTCCCATTCACTACCGGTTTGAAGCATATTCTCATGGCAAGTTCGAATATATTCTTCAAGGCTAACCTTGGTACCAATATCTCGCCTGTCCTTAATGCCAAGTTTTTGCTCGGTAAACACTTCCGCTGGCAAACCATGACAATCCCATCCCCAAACTCTTTCTACCCTCTTGCCCTTCATTGTCCAGTACCTAGGTACAGCATCTTTAACAATACTGGACAGCAAATTTCCATGATGTGGTGTACCGGTAATAAAAGGCGGGCCGTCATAAAAGACATAGGCATTGTCTTTAGAGCGTATTTCAACAGACTTTTCAAATAGTTTATTGGCCTTCCAATAAGCAATTAAGTCCTTCTCATATTCTATGGGTTTACGCCGGCTGTTTTGTTTAAATTTCATGATATTAAATTAAACGGTCATCCCTTCTGGGGTCGGCTGGAGTCCGTTCCCGGACGTTACCATCCAGCTTCTTCATAGGATGACCTAAAAAGCACTTAATTTTAGGTTATTACGCTAACCCTGCGGCAGGTTCTACTCGGCTAATGCCTTTCTTCCTACTTCCGTGATCGAAAGATTTGTGGTTGATCGCCACTCAAACGGAATCTAGGGGTAATTGTACACTTTAACTATTGGTCTGCCAAAACTTTTTAAGCTAGCAGGTAGCCCTGTACATCATCAACTCTGGGCAAGTCCATTCCTTCCCAGAGTTTTTGCAAGATGCCATCATCTCTTACAACTAAGACTGCCGGGTATCTTGTTACATCGTAGAGCATGGCTGTTGAGTTACCATCCTTGGTGTCGATGTTAATAGTCTCCAATTTACCGTTTGACCCAGTCGCCGTGTAGTTATTTATGAATTCTTCTACTTGCTTATCATGTTCTGATTTGGGCCTGTAAAGCACAATTACTTTCATATGTCTTAGGTTATAGACTTGTTCAGATTTGGTCAAGTTAACTTTAACTACAGCCAGTTGTGGAACCGCAAGATAAGCAGACGTAGCAATTGCCAGCTCTTTGGGTTTGGTTGCCACAGTTGTAGCAAAGAGGTGCGTTGCTATCCCTGGCAACTTTAGATGCTTTAGGTTCCATGGTAGTTACATTGCTCTCACTAGCTATCTTTGGTTCAGCTGCTTCAGTCTTAACCTCTAACTTTACTTCTTCTTTAATGGGATCACTAGCGGCATCTTCGATTAATTTAAGTTGTTTGTCCGGCAGATCCTCTATGTAAGAGACAAGTCCTAGTTCGAGCTGATCGTCAAAGCTTAGGTAATCTAAGGCTAGGCGCCTCATTATGTAGTCAATGATTGAATTAGCGGTCCTGATTTGCGGATCATCGGTTATGCCTGATGGTGCAAAGCTTGTCCCCCGAAGTGCTTTAATGTAGCGCTTTAGTGGCACACCATACTGCAGACCATTGCTAACACTAATGGCAAATGAATCGGTTAAACCAGATAAGGTAGAACCCTGCTTACTAACATTTACGAATAGTTCACCGGGGGTACCGTCCTCATATTCACCTACCGTGAAGTAGCCTTCAAGATCAGATATCTGGAATTTGTAGGTACGGCTATTACGAACTTTTGGCAAAGTTCTTCTAACAGCGCCTTTTAGAATTATTTTGCTATCTGCTGCTGGTTCTGCTTCCTGAACGTTTATTGAATCCTCTTTCTTGGCCATGCTTAGGGGCTGAGCAACTTTACAATTGTCCCGGTAAATAGCAACGGCCTTTAAGCCCATCTTCCAAGACTGAAGGTGCATTTCTTCAACATCTTCCACGGTGGCTTCTTCTGGCATATTAATCGTTTTGCTGATAGCACCAGATAAGAAAGGCTGAACAGCAGCCATCATCTTAACGTGACCCATATATTCAATAGCGTTATCTCCCATTGAGCAAGCAAAGACGGCTTCTTCCTCGGTCTTTAGATGAGGAGCACCCAGTATAGTCTTCTCAACATCTATATATTTAACGATGTCTTTAACCTGTTCGTCGGTATACCCTAAAGCTTTTAGTGCTCTTGGTACCGTTTGGTTAACGATACTCATAGTACCGCCGCCAACTAGTTTTTTCACTTTAACGAGACCAAGATCAGGCTCAATACCGGTAGTATCACAGTCCATCATCAAAGCTATTGTACCGGTGGGAGCTAGCAAACTTGCCTGGCTGTTTCTAACACCATATAGTTCGCCCAGCTCGACAGCTTCATCCCAGGCACTGGCAGCAGCGTTTAGTAAATCTTCACTAATTAAGCTGGCATCAATTTTAGAAACTTCTTCCCGGTGCATTCTTAGAACTTTAAGCATGCTGTTACGGTCTTTATTAAAGCCAGCAAATGGACCAACTTGCTGAGCCAACTGAGCACTAACCGCGTAGGAATAACCGGTCATTAAGGCGGTAATAGCGGCTGCCTGAGCCCTACCTTCAGCACTGTCATATGGCAAGCCTTGGGCCATAAGTAGGGCGCCTAAGTTGGCGTAGCCAATTCCTAATTCCCTATAAGCTCTAGCTGTTTTAGCAATCTTTTCCGTTGGGTATTTACTGTAGCCCACAAGAATCTCTTGGGCAGTAAAGATTAACTTGATAGTGTGTTTAAACTCTTCAATGGCAAAACTGAAGTCATCATTCAAATACTTGATTAAATTAATCGAAGCAAGGTTACAGGCGGAATTATCCAGGTGCATGTACTCACTGCAAGGGTTACTGCCATTAATTCGGCCAGCATTTGGTGTGGTGTGCCATTTGTTGGCGGTTGTATCAAACTGCATCCCGGGGTCGGCGCATTCCCAGGCAGCTTCAGCAAATTGCCTAAATAGATCACGGGCCTTAATCTTCTTTATTGGCTTGCCGGTAGTCACTGCTCTTAGCTGCCAGAAGTTATCATTCTCAACAGCTTTCATAAAATCATCGGTAACCCGGACGGATATATTGGCATTTTGGTACTGAACACTAAAGGAGTCTTTACCGTCCAGGCTCATATCCCAGCCCATTTTTTGTAAATCTCGGGCCTTACGTTCTTCAATTGCTTTACTCCAAATGAATTGCTCTATATCAGGGTGATCAATGTTTAAGATGACCATTTTAGCAGCTCGTCTTGTTTTGCCACCGCTTTTTATGGCGCCAGCTGAGGCATCTGCCCCCCGCATAAAGCTCAAGGGGCCGCTAGCTGTGCCGGCACTTTTACCTAACGCCTCAATTGAGGATCTAATCGGACTAATATTAATACCCGAACCACTTCCGCCCTTAAAAATCATGCCTTCTTCAACGTACCAGTTAAGTATTGAGGGCATCGTGTCTTCTACGGCCAGGATGAAACAGGCACTTGCTTGCTGAGAGCGACCCGCGGCACCAATATTAAACCAGACCGGTGAATTAAAAGCCGCTCTTTGAGTAGCTAATACATACTTTAGCTCTTCACGGAAATCTTCAACTTCAGTGGCCGATTCAAAATAGCCCTCTTGCTGGCCTTGGCGGGCAATGGTATCGACAATACGGTCAATTAATTGCTTCAGTGACCGTTCACGAGAATCTGTTCCTGGCGTACCAGTAAAGTACTTCTGAGCCACAATGTTTATAGCATTAAGTGACCACCCTTCGGGAAATTCAACGTTTTTTTGCTCAAAAACGGGCTTAGAAGTAAGCGGGTTCTCGATTATTGAGTTTCTTTTAACCCACTTTAACTGATCATATGCTCGACTTTTTTTAGGTGTGAAAAGCCGGCCCACACCCTGGCTGGTTGCTTGTCCCATATTATTCCCTCGCTTTATCTTTATTAGTGGCCAGTATAAAACCTCCCAGATTTATACTGATCTTTTTTATATTATTGTTTGTTAGAGTTTTTTAGAGTCTCTTTATGAAACCCTTCTATCGCTCTCTGCGACATCCAAAGTTTTTAGATACCGTAGAAAGCTGTCAAAATCTAAGTTTTGACACCTTGATGACGACGTATGTGCGATAGTTCCTTCTCGAAGCTGGCTATATCTTTGAAGCGTCTGTAGACGCTTGCAAAACGGACATAGGCCACTTCATTGAGCTTAGGCAGCTGCTCCATAACCAGTTCACCAATTCTGGATGACCTAACTTCTTGCTCACCACAGTCATATAGTTTCTGTTCAATGTCGCTTACTAATCGCTCCAGCTGCAAACTGGTTACCGGGGTCTTCTCGCATGCCCGGTAAAGTCCACCTAGAAGCTTATTGCGATCAAATAGTTCACGCCGGCTATCATTCTTAATAACAATAAGCTGGGGTCGTTCAATACGCTCGTAGGTAGTAAAGCGGTAGCCGCAATTTACACACATTCGGCGTCGACGAACTGCCTGATCATCTGCCACGTCACGCGATTCGATGACTTTTATATCATCTTTTTGGCATTGACTGCACTTCATTCGATCACCTCCTACCTTCTGCAACAGATCAGAAAACTGACCGGCTACATCAGAAATAACATTAGTTAAAGAACAATCTAAGCACATTTTTTACTTAGCTTACTGCTATATGTAGCGCTTAGTGACTCTAATATAACTCTAGCTGTAGTGTTTGGCAATAAGAATTTTGGTGTATTTTTTATGACGGTTTGTTCACTGATCGTCGTTTTTGGGGGTCTTCTTTTTCTTAGACAAACGTCTTAAAAAGGAGGGTTTCTCTAAGTCTTCTTCAATTGAAGAACTAACAACTGCCTTTTCTTCTTCGCTTGTTGAATCTGAAGTTTCATGATCCTCTTCATCACTTGAACCTTCATCTGATTCAGTCTCATCAATTGACCAAATATTTGGTATCGTTCCGTCACCACTACCGAATTGGTCATCGACCTTGGCTTTATCATCAAGCTCCATGTCTATTTCGGCAATGTCATGTTCGTCAGAATCACTGAGCACGTTATCAGTTGGCTGGAGTATGCTAGCTCTCTTTTTAGCACGATCCTCGCCAGAGAAATATGAGGCATCAAAACCAGTCGCCACTACAGTAACGATCATCTCACCCTCAAGATCATCATTGATGGTAGCACCAAAGATAATATTGGCATCGGGATCAGCTGCCGAAGTGATTGCTTCCGCAGCTGTATTAATCTCGTGCATGGTTAGATCATTGCCACCAATCACGTTAAACAAGATTCCTCTTGCACCATCTATTGATACATCAAGAAGCGGAGATTCAATCGCTTGCTGAGCAGCTGTAACTGCCCGGTCTTCACCACTTGCCCGGCCAATGCCCATAAGAGCTGTACCAGCATTGGCCATAACTGTTTTAACATCCGCGAAATCAAGATTAATAAGGCCATGAACAGTAATAAGGTCAGATATTCCCTGGACTCCCTGTCTCAGTACATCATCAGCTACTTTAAATGCCTCTAGTAGCGGTGTTTGACGATCAATAGTCTGTAGTAATCGGTCGTTAGGGATGATAATTAACGTATCAACAGAATCACGCAGCTTATCAATGGCTACTTCAGCATTCTTACGCCGTCTATCACCTTCAAAAGCAAATGGTTTAGTGGCAAAACCAACAACTAATATGCCTGAATCTTTGGCCACCTTAGCTATAATATGACCGGCACCACTACCCGTTCCACCACCGGCACCTAAAGTAATGAAAACCATGTCGGCACCCTCGATAGCTTTTCTTATATCGTCGATGGATTCTTCGGCTGCTTTTTGACCCAGAACAGGATCAGCTCCTGCACCTAGACCTTTCGTTGTGTCCTTGCCAATATGTATCTTGGTTTGGGCTTTGGAATGATGCAAAGCTTGAGCATCAGTGTTAATAGCAACAAACTCGACCCCTTCAATGCCCGCATCAACCATCCGGTTGATGGCGGCACCACCGGCACCACCTACCCCAACTACTTTAATTTGTGCGAACGTCTCGATAGCTGGTTCAACTATTTGTGACATTTTAACCTCTGCCTGAACAATTTATATGAAGAAGTATAAACTATCTTCGCCTGTACAACAATGAGTTGACCAACTTTTTTAAAATTTACTTATCTGGTTAATGGGATAGTAAATTATCCGAACAAATATATCATCTAGAACGCTTAAATAAGGAGAGGATTAAGCTCTTAGTGCTTGGGTTGGCTTTAGCTCCGCTAGGTGGCAGTGACGGCAATAAAAGCATATCAAGCAGCATTAATCCGACTACCACGGTATAGGACTGATCTTCGACTGTATCAACTAAACCACTAATGTTTTCTAACTTGGCAATCCTTGAGGCTAATTGCAGTTTCTCCCTTGCGTATTCACTAATTCCTGGCAGTTTGGCTGTACCGCCAGTCAAAACAATTCCACCTGGCAATTTTCTATCTTTTTTAATTTTCTGTAGCTCTTTTTCAACAAAATCAAACAACTCATCAACTCGCGCTTCAACAATCATAGTAAGTTCTTCACTACTAAAGTGTTCAGTCTCGTTATTAACTTTTATGCTGATATCGGCATTTTTAGAATCTGGTTTTAAATTAGCATGGGCTAGCTTAACGGCCTCTGCAACCTCAAGATCGGTCTTAAGTCCAATCGCTAGATCATTAGTTATATGCTGGCCGCCAATTGGAATAACTGCAACATACTGTACCTCTCCATCTTCAAAAATAATCATATTGGTTGTTCCAGCACCAATGTCTAGTAATAAAGTACCGGCTTCTTTTTGCGGCCTGGTTAAGACCGCTTCGGCGGCAGCAAGGCTTGAAACCGTATGATGCGAGATATTAATTTCAGCTTTTTCTAAAGCCATATCTAAATTGCGCAAATTAGGTGTTGCTGCCGTCACAATATGAGCATCTACCTCTAGTCTCACACCGTGCATGCCAACTGGATCTTTAATGTTCTTTTGGCCATCAAGTGAATAATTCTTGGCAAAAAACTGAACAATTTCCCGGTTTTGAGGCAGATTAACAATGGTTGCAGCTTCTTCCACCCTAAGACGATCTTCAGCTGTAATTTCTCTGTCAGCCGCGCTAATTGCTATTACCCCTTCAGAGTCCATTCCTTCGACGTGCGCACCGTTAACATTAACTGTCGCTTGTCTAATAGATACGCCAGATATTCTCTCTGCTTCTGTGACTGCCTTAACAATAGATTCAGCAACTTCATCAGCCTGGACTACTGTTCCTCGGCGCATACCTAGGTTTGGTGCGCTGCCGTGGCCAATAATCGACGGCATATTAGATCCATTCTGGTCAAACATACCGACTACACATCTTACAGTGCTAGTGCCTATGTCCAGGCCAACAAAATGATCAGGTTTCATGTAACAGTAGTATAACGCTTGTACTTCAGATGAAGCAAATTAGCGCGGATATGCTGTCAGAATTTCAGCTGATGTTTCGGTTATTAAGATGGTGTGTTCGAAGTGTGCCGACCAACTGCCATCCACAGTTAAGATAGTCCAGCCATTTTTACCAATTCTAACTTCTTCTCTACCTAATGTAACCATCGGTTCAATAGCAATGGTCATATTTTTTTCTAGCCATGGGCCGGTGTTCGGCCGACCGTAATTAGGAATATTCGGTTCCTCGTGCAAATAATGACCAACACCATGACCTACTAGATCTTTAACTATGCCATATCCATAAGGTTCAAGATATGACTCGACAGCATGACCAATATCTCCCGTCCTAACGCCGTTATGAACGACAGATATACCTTCGAGCAGGGATTTTTCAGTATTTTTGACTAATTCAACGTGCGATTCATGAATTGGTCGGCCGATTATTACACTCCTAGCCGCATCAGCAATCATGCCGTTATATGTTACGCCGAAGTCCATGCCCACGATGTCCCCTTCTTTAAGTATGCGTGATTTACTTGGTATACCATGGACAACTTCATCATTGACCGATACACATAGGACGTCTGGGAAACCCTGGTAACCGAGAAAACTCGGTTCACCGCCTAGAGCCTTAAGCTCCTTGGCAGCCATATCCGCCAAATCCTTAGTGGACATACCAGCTTCAGCCTTTGATACAAGCACAGCTAGGACAGCAGCTAGCATTTTACCGGCATCTTTTATGGCTCTTATCTCCTGGGGTTTCTTCGGTTTAGTAACCATTTCATCTCCTAGTTTTTGAATAGCATCATTATGTCTTCATGAACCTTTTCAGGTGTTTGGCTAGCATTAATGTCAATAACATTAATATTATTCTTCTTATATAAATCTATTAGGGGCAAGGTCTTTATTTCGTATTCACGAAATCTTTCTTTCATTATTGCTTCATTGTCATCGCCTCGGCCTCTAGCTAGTAGCCTTTTTGTAACGACTTCTTTGTCCGCGACAAGATTAATGATAATAGTTAAATCTATCCTCTTGGTTTTGACCTGATCCAATAACCACTGAGCCTGAACATTTGTCCTTGGGAAACCATCAAGAACTATTTGATCATTGTTAATCTGGTTTAGTGTTCTATCTACCAATTCAATAACTTCCCGGTCATCAAGTAATTTACCGGATAATAGTTCTTTTTGGCGTTCTTCGGATAATGACGATCTAAATAACTGTCCGGTTGAAATCCATTTATACCCTACTTCGCCAGCAAGTAACTGACCCTGGAGGCTTTTACCAGTTCCAATATCTCCCGTTATTATAATCACAAGCCTAGTTTTTCCTTTACTATACGAGCTATATCTGCCCCATCAGTTGCCCCGGCAGTTTTATTTTTAACTTCGCCTATTATCTGGCTCATATTAAAGCCTGGGTTGGCAGATATTATGCTGTCAATAACTTCAACTAATTTATCTTCGCTAAGCTTTTGCGGTAAATATTGTTCAATGATTTTCTTTTCACTTAGCTCTTGCTCGGCGCGGCTGTTTTCACCTCCCTTGGCATACAGATCGGCACTCTCATCTCGTTTCTTGGCCTCCTTTTGAAGCAGGCGTATAGCCTCATCGTCAGCCAACTCTTTGTTCCTAGTACCGGCAGCAACCTTGGCATACAAAAAAGTACTCTTAATACCCCTGAGGGTGCTCACTTTGTTTGTGTCTCGAGCCAACATAGCAGCCTTAAGATCTCGCTCGATTTGGGCCTCGATCATCTAGAATTTTTGCCCTAACTTAATCTTGTTATATTTAGCATCTTTGCGTTCTTGCCTAATGATAGCTCTTTGGCGTCGGTCTCTCTTAGAAATAGGCTTTTCATAGAATTGATTCTGTTTAACAGCAGCAATAACGCCTGACTGCTGAACTTTACGGTTAAAGCGCCTAAGCAAGTTTTCTAAAGATTCTCGTGAGTCTTTTCTCGATACCTGTATCACCCAGTTACCCGTTTCTGATTAGTGCGTTGTGATTTCAACACAATACTTTGTAATTCTTTAAAAATTGGGAATTGCTTGTTGGTAGAGTAGACTTTGGTGTTACCCTGTCTCTCGGCAACCAGGAAGCCGACTTTTTCTAATCTCTTAAGTTCTCGTTGAATATTGCCGGCATCTTCTTTTATTAACTTGGCTAGGCCACGAACGTGGGTTTTGAAGTCGGGGTACTTCGCATAAATTACGATGATTTTACGTCGTACCCGTGAGGTAATAAAAATATCTAGCATGTTTTCCATTGTTATAAAGACAACGCCCTAAGTATATATGCCCCTTTTATTTAATACAACTAGCTTAGTATACCTTTGGAGAAAATTAAAGGCAATTTTATTATCGGGATAAGAAGTTTGCCGTCATTAGAATATAATGACATTATGTATTACTACGAGGTTTGGGTAAGAACTAACCGTTATCATTCCAGTGATCCTTTGACCTATAGCTCAGAGGTAAAAATTAAAAATGGCAGTTTAGTAAGTGTCGAGCTTCAGAGAACCTTAGTTCCTGGTTTTGTTATTTCCGAAAATAGTAAACCTAAGTTTAAAACAAAGCCAATTACCACCATATACGATATACCGTCGTTGCCGCGTCATTTTATGGCCCTAGCTGAATGGGTCAAGGAATATTACCCTGCTCCATTGGGTATTGTTGCCCAGCAGTTATTACCAGCTAAAATACCAACTGAATCCAGCTTGCCTAATTTTAAGCCTATAAGGCCCGATATTTCTTTACTGCCAAAACTTAACGACCAGCAGAAGAAGGCTGTAGATATTATCAAAGATAGCGGCACTTTCCTGCTTCACGGCCAAACCGGAACAGGTAAAACGCGAATATATATTGAGTTGGCATTAAAAACGCTAAAAAGTAGCCGTTCAGCAATAATTCTATCGCCAGAAATAGGATTATCTTCGCAGTTATTTGAGAATTTTAAGGAAATATTCGGTAACCAGGTAATAGCTATTCACTCCGGTCAGACACCTAAAGAACGCCAAAACTCCTGGCATAGATGCTTAACCAGTAATGTGCCGCTAGTCGTTATCGGTCCTCGATCAGCTTTATTTTCACCGTTAAAGAACCCCGGCCTTATAGTAGTTGATGAAGTACATGATTCAGCATATAAACAGGAACAGCTGCCTCACTATGAAGCTGCTAGAGTAGCCTCTACATTATCTAAATTGACCGATTCTATCCTTGTATTAGGGTCAGCGACACCTTCAATAAACGATTACTATCTAGCTAAGGTTAAGGCAAGGCCAATCATAGAACTTACTAAACTTGCCAAGGGACCGTCACCCAAATCTAAGATTGAAATTATTGACCTTAAAGATAAGGATAGTTTCACAATCTCAAATATACTAAGCGACCCCCTGATTAGGGCCACGAAGGACTCTCTGGCTAACCGCCAGCAAAGTTTAATATTCTTAAATAGGAGGGGTACTTCAAGGCTAATTTTATGTGAGAGCTGTGGCTGGGAAGCCCTTTGCCCGAATTGTAACCTTCCGCTCGTTTATCATGGCGATATTCATCGGCTAAGATGTCATATCTGTGGTTTTGTTCTGGACTCCATTCCTACCGTTTGCCCAAACTGTGAAAGTGATGCAATTTTATTTACCACCGCCGGCACCAAGGGTATTTTAAGCGAAGTTGAAAAGATATTTTCTAATGCCCGCATTAAAAGATTTGATACGGATAATTTAAAGGCAGAAAGCATTGGCAGTTTGTTCAGTACCGTGCTAGCTGGCGATGTCGATATACTTGTTGGCACCCAACAGCTGACGAAAGGTTTTGATTTACCTAATCTAACTACTGTTGGCATTCTTCAGGCCGACACAACCCTATATATACCTGATTACACCTCTGAAGAAAAAAGTTTCCAACTAATAACCCAGGTTTTAGGCAGAATTAGCCGTGGGCACCAAGAAGGAACTGCCATAATCCAAACATATAACCCCACTAGCCTGTTGCTACAAACAGCCATAAACCAAGATTACAAAGCTTTTTACAAGAAAGAAATTGAGGAACGAAAGAAGTTCAAACTACCACCCTTCTATAGCCTGCTTAAACTAACCTGCCGACGATCAGGAGCTAAAAGCGCCGAAGAAGCAGCTAATAAATTAAAGGCTCAATTAAATAAAAAAAATGGTATTCAGATCGATGGGCCCGCTCCCTCATTTCATGAACGAGTACAGGGAAAATATCAGTGGCAAATCGTTGTCAAGTCCACAAGCAGAAATAAACTGCTGGAAGTCATTAAGCTTTTACCATCTGGATGGACTTATGATATCGACCCTGCTAACCTGTTGTAATTGCCATATCAGATAATCTAAAGATATACTAGAACATACATGACAAAAGATGACATCATAACTTTGCCGAATCCTCGCTTGCGTACAAAATCTTTTCCAATAAAAGAAATTGATGGTCAATTGAAGAAAATAATAGCAGACATGACTAAAGCGACTGTTAGCTGGGATCAGAGCCGTGAGTATGAGGTAGGTGTAGCCCTAGCAGCTATACAGATAGATAAGGCTTATAAAGTTATAATTATTAAGAATGATCTAGATAACAAGGAGAATTTGACCTTTAAAGCTTACATTAACCCAGAAATAGTTAAGCTGTATGGTGACATTGTTGAAGAATATGAAGGCTGCTTAAGCGTCCCTGATATATATGGTAAGGTTCCCAGGTATAATAAGGCCCGGATTAAAGCCATGGGACTAGACGGAAAGACGTTTACGGTAACAGCCACAGGATTTTTAGCCAGAATATTCCAACACGAAATTGACCACATAGGGGGTATTCTATTTATAGATAAGATTAAAGAAAGCAGCGAAGCTTTTTATAGGTTAAATGATGAAGGAAAGCTTGAGAAATTAGATTATGCAAAAGACATCCAGAAAAATCCTATTCTTTGGCAATGAAAAATTAGCCACAGGCATACAAACTAAAGCCCATATATTTAGGGGCTTAATTGACTCTGGCTACCAGATTGGGGTATTAATAATCTCTCAAAGGATAGACAAAAACAGCAATGAATTAGAGGTAGTGAAGCTAGCAAAGGCTAACGACATACCAGTTAAGTCATTTGACAATCTGAAGCAATCAGTTGAAGAAATAAGGTCGTTTGGAGTAAGTACGGCAGTTTTAGCTGCATACGGCAAGATAATACCCAAAGAAATACTAGATATTTTCGAAGTTGGCATTATAAACATTCACCCTTCTCTGTTACCAAAACACCGCGGACCAACACCCATTGAAAGTGCGATATTGGCCGGTGATAGTTCTACCGGGGTATCAATTATGCGTTTAGCCACTCAAATGGACGCTGGCCCCATATTTACCCAAGAAAGCATAGAAATAGGAGCCGCTGAAACAAAGCAACAGTTGGCAGATAGGCTGGATCTTCTGGGCAAGGATATGTTAATCAAGAACCTAGAAAACATCATGAATGGATTGTTAAAGCCAACTAAACAGCCTTCCGAGGGAGCTACCTATGACAGTTTAATAAATAAAAAAAATGGCTATTTAACCTGGCAAGAACCTTGGGAGGAAATACAGCGAAAGCTGAGAGCCTACAGCGTATGGCCAGGAGTCAGATTCAATGTCGGTAAAAGTCCTATTACTTTATTAGAAGCAGATTTTAAAGCTGTATCTGGATTGCCTGGTAGATACATAGATCATAATGGCTGTCTTGCGTGCTACTGCCAGAATGGCTTAGTGATCATTAACAGATTAATACCCGCCGGCAGTAAAGCTATGACTGGCAAAGAATACTTAATGGGTTACGGTCGATTAATATTTTCTTAGGCTTCAGGAGGCTGCATTGGCGGATTTGTCGGTGGAACATCATCCGAAGGGTAATTATTATCTAAGCCTGGCTGAGGACTAAATGGTTGCTGCGGCATTGATTGGGCCTGAGTTGGATCATTAAAGGGTTGAACGGGAGCTGCGTTAGTGACCGGATTAACTGCAGCTGGACTTATAGGATTTGCTTGGGAGGCACTCAATATCTGAGATGCAGACTGAGCAACTTCAACTTTTAATTTATCAAACTCTTCTTGGACAATTTCTTTGTAATTGGGAAAGTTAGTTTCTAGCCAATTGAAGGCTCCCTTGTCGTCACGTGCTTCAAAGTATTTCTCGAATTCGTCTAGTTGCTCGTTGGTCATCTGATCAGCTAATCTCATACCCACTCTGAGCTCGAGGGTCTCATAAATGTGGCTTAAAAGAGATCTTTTTTCTTCCTGAGGAAGACTAGCCAAACCTATCTCATTTAATAGAGCGTCATTTATTTGAATCATGAATATATTGTACCATTTAAGCTTATATCTACAGTTTTCTTTCAATTAATTCGCGGGTAAACGCTTCGAGTTTGTCACCTTCTTGAAGATCCAGTCGCTGTTTAGTCTTCAGATCAACACCACACATCTCTCCTTGATGAACAATCTTAACGTCGTTTGGTCCTTTTTTAAGGTTGGTTATCTCCACTTCGGCAAGTTTTTCTTTACCCCTCATCACCCTAGCTAGTGCCGGCGCCTGCAATTTACCGCTATCTATCTCACCGCCGCAGATTAAGTCTGTCTTAGTTGTCTTAAATATACCTCTTATGGTTAGTTTTCCTAAATTAGTCTCAACCACTTCTGGTCTTAATAATTTGCTTAGTTCTTCTTTTATGTCGTCAATTAACTCATATATGACGTTATATTCCTTAATATTAACCTTGTCTCTTTTGGCATGTTGTCTAGAGCTAGCTGGTACAGGTATGTTGAAGCCATAGATGATGGCATTTGAAGTTATAGCCAGCCTAATATCATTCTCGGTAACAGGGCCTATGCCTGTGCCAACAAAGCGAACAGCAACTTCTTCGGTATCAAGTGCTTTGAGACTATCCATAACTGATCTTAGCGTCCCTTGGACATCAGCTTTTATAACCACATTAAGTTCGGCTATTTGGTTATTGCGGTTAATTAGACGGATTAGCTCATTACTACTAATATCCATCCGAGTAGCACTCTTTTTTTGCTTAAGCAGTTGGCTGATGGCTTCTTTAGCTTCTTTTTCACTGTTATAGGCAATAAATTCATCACCAAACTCAGGTAAGGATTTAAAGCCGGTAATTGTGACCGGTGTTGAAGGCTTAGCCGATTCAATGGCCTGTCTTTTATCATCTTCGAGGGTTCTAATTTTTGCATAACTGGCACCACCAGCAACGATGTAGCTTCCAACATTGAGTATGCCAGCCTCAATTAACGCCCTAGCGACTGGTCCGCGGCCTGTCTCAATGTGCGACTCTATGATTAAGCCACTTGCAGGTACATCTAAGTCGGCTTTTAATTCTTCAATATCTGCTACTAGCAGGATCATATCCAGCAGGTTGTCTATGCCTTCACCGGTTTTAGCAGAAACTTCAACTACTAAAGTGTCTCCGCCCCACTCTTCAACCAGCAAATCTTGTTCGGATAGTTGCTGTTTGATCCTATTTATGTCTGCGCCTGGTTTATCTATTTTATTAATGGCAACAATAATTTTTACGCCAACTTTCTTGGCAAACCTTATCGCTTCAATTGTTTGTGGCTTCACGCCTTCATCAGCGGCAATGACAATAATGACAATATCTGTCAGTTGTGCACCGTGTTCCCTAACGGCAGCAAAAGCCTCATGGCCAGGCGTATCTAGAAAGGTTATTCCCCTACCCTTATACTCTACCTGATAAGCACTAATGTACTGGGTTATTCCACCTGCTTCTTTGTCGACCACATGACTGGACCTAATTTTATCTAGTAATGATGTCTTACCGTGGTCTACATGGCCCATTACAGCAACAACAGGCGGTCTAGGGACAGCTTTGGCACTAGGTTTAACTTTCTTATGAGTTAGACCTGATTTACTGCTGTCTGAGTCTCCAGATCTTCTAACAAGTTTAATGTCCAGACCTAGTTCTTCGGTAATGATTTGGGCAGTATCAAAATCTATTTTCTCGTTAACGGTAGCCATAACACCGTTCTTCATAAGCTCGGTGATAAGTCCGCTAACAGGTATAGATAATCGTTCGGCTAGGGTGCCAACGGTTATCATGTCTTCGATTTCGATCTGTGTGCTTGCTGCCATTGACACTCCTTTCTGGGTTAACAACCCGGGATTACATAAGCGACATATTATTCCTTGGTAGTCTTCTTCTTTTTAGCTGCACTGGTAGTCTTAGATGACTTAACTGTCTTAGTTTTGGGCTTAGCATCCTTTAAGGATAGGGCAATTTTACGGTTATCAGCATCAATGTCTAAAACTTTAAACTCTTTCTTTTCATTAAGCTGGAAGAGTTTCTCGGGGTCGATTGTTTCATCATCGCTCATTTCACTAACATGGACCAATGCTTCAACGCTTGGGCTTAACTGAATAAAGGCTCCGAAAGGTGTAATTCTGGTTACTTTACCTTCAACCACGCTGCCTTTTTTAAAAGCTTTGACTTGTTCTAACCATGGATCCTCGGTTGTCTGCTTTAGACTCAAACTTAGTCTGTCTTTATCTATAGAAATAATCTTAGCCTTAACTTTGTCACCAACCTTAAGATAATTCCCTGGATTATCTACCCTCTCCCAAGAGATTTCAGAGATATGGATTAGTCCTTCAATGCCATCAACATTAACAAAGGCACCAAAGTCTATAACACCGGTAACTGTTCCCTCAACAATATCGCCAACTTTTATCTCGGCAAAGCGGGACTGCATATCATCTTTAACAGCTTCTTTCTCAGAGAATATTAGCTTATTATCTTTACGGCTGACATCTAGAACACGGACTCTAATACCAATATTGGTTAAAGCGCTTAACTTCTGCAATATTTCATCCTTGTCGGCACCAGATACTCTTGGATAGTGTCCGGCCGCTAGTTGAGAAACGGGCAGAAAGCCCCTAATCCCTTCAAGTTCAACTAATAGACCGCCTCTGTTAGCGTCGTAAGGTGCAACTTCAATGATTTCCTGGGCATCAAATATTCGTTGAATTTCATCCCAGCCTCGGTCTTTGGCAGCCCTCTTCATGCTTAATAGCACCTGACCGTCTTCTAACTCTGGGTCAATAACACTGACTGTTATATCCTGGCCCGGGACTAACTCCTGGCCATGGCCAATTTCTCGGCGCATAACTACACCAACGCCCTTATCACCAAGGTCAACCCACATTTCATTCTTTTTTACAGATGTAATCTTTCCTTCGATTACATCACCTACTTCCAGGCCTTTAATATCTGAACCAGTAAGCAAATCGTCCATTGTAGCAGTACTGCTCACTTAAATATGATCCTCCCCTATAAAGTATCTCCTGGTTAGCAACAAAAAGGATAAATTTATCCCTAAATCTTGATGATTTAATTAATTAACTAACTAAAAAGATTAGCTTAAATATACACCTTTACATCTTATAAAGTCAAAATAGTTAAGTCATGGTAAACTGACATTATGTATATTTGTATTGATGTCGGGGGTACCAAGACACTTGTTGCCAGTTTTTCTGATGATGGTCGCCTCATTGAAAAAGAAAAAATTCCAACTTCAAAAAACTATGATGATTTCTTAAGGGATGTAAAAAGTGTCGTAGAAAAGTTCAATGATAAAAACTTCGCTTACGGAGCTGTTGGTGTTCCGGCCGCACAGCTTGACAGACAACAGGGTAGAGGGATAGTTTTTTCTAATCTCCCTTGGCAAAATGTTAGTGTAGTTGACGATCTAAGGAAGATGTTCAGCTGCCCTATACTAATTGAAAATGACGCTAAAATGGCCGGTCTTTACGAAGCAGTTAAGGTTAAGGATAAGTATTCTAGGGTTCTCTATCTAACAGTCAGTACAGGCATTGGCTTTGCAGTTATAGACAATTTGAAAATAGATACAGATGTCGGTGATCCTGGTGGAAGCAGCTTACTTCTTAGAAGAGGTGATCAGTTTGTGTCTTGGGAGTCATTAGCTTCAGGCAAAGCATTAGTTGAGAAATACGGCAAAATAGCCAAAGACATAGACGAACCGGAAATATGGCGATCATTCACTAAAGAGCTAGCAGAAGGCCTAATTTGGTTAATAGCTATAACTCAGCCACAAGTGGTATTTATTGGCGGAAGCGTCGGTGCATATTTTCATAAGTACGCAAGTTTTTTGAAAGAGGCGATAAACAGTTATGATCTACCCCTAATAAAGATCCCGCAGTTTGAACAGGCCCAAGTTGCTAACGACGGTGTAGTCTATGGCTGCTATGAATATATTAAACAGACACTAAAGAATGGATGAGTTAGTTCAAAAGATTAAAAAGAAGTACCCTAAGCTCAATTTAAGCCCCTCTGACAGCTTTTATTGGTCGCCAGAGACTAATGAGGTGTTCTATAAGGCAGATTCAAAGGGAAAGCTTAATAAATGGTCACTGCTCCACGAGGTTGGCCATGCCCTCTTAAAACACAATCATTACGACGCAGACTACATGCTCTTGCAGCTAGAAATAGAGGCTTGGCAAAAAGCCAAGGAAATAGCTGCCTTTTTTGATATCTCCATCGATGACAGTCACATCCAAGACTGCCTAGATACTTACCGGGATTGGCTATATAAACGAAGTATTTGCCCAAAGTGCTCAACCAAATGCTTGCAGCAAAGTGATTTCAGCCATTACTTTTGTTTCAACTGCCATATGAGATGGCGAGTTACTACAGCAAGATTTTGTCGGACATATAGGATGGCCGATAATAGTCTTGCTAGCCATCAGGTCTTTATATAACAAAAAGGCCCAGATATTCTATATAGTATAGTTTGTAATTTAAACAGTAAAATTGTATAAATGCTGGTTTCTGCACCATCTTAAAGAGAATGAAGCCTATTTATTAGCTAAATATCAGGAATGCTAATCCTAATATTATTGCAAATAACAGGAATTAGACTATAATTGATAGTATGATTCAGCGCTACTATGACAACCTAGACGAGTACGTAAAGCCGGGTAAGGTATTAGTTATCTATGGCCCTAGACAGGTAGGAAAGACTACCATGGTAAAAAACTATCTCGATCACACCTCATTAAAATATAGGTTTGATTCCGGAGATAACCTGGCCATTCAAGAAGTACTTAGCTCTAGGGATTTCACTGCTATCAAGCGTTATGTCGGTGACAACGAATTAGTAGTGATAGACGAGGCTCAACAGATAACGGGTATCGGTATGGGGTTAAAAATCCTAGTTGATCAGCTACCACATGCACGTGTTATAGCGACAGGCTCATCATCGTTTGATCTTGCTCGCAATATAGGTGAACCGCTTGTCGGTCGTAAAATGACCTTACACCTATATCCAATCTCACAACTTGAGCTATTGGAACAACAAGGTAACCAGTTCGATCTTATCCAACAACTAGAAGAGTACCTTATATTCGGTTCATACCCCGATACTATTAACGCTAGCTCAAGGGAAGATAAGGCTATTTATTTAACTGAGCTCGTAGACTCATATCTAATGAAGGATATATTGACTTTGGATAGAATAAAATCGCCTAAAGCTCTCCGTGATTTTCTTAAGTTACTCGCCCTACAAGTTGGTAACGAAGTCTCACTTAGCGAATTAGGTAGCCAGATTGGTTGGGATTTTAAAACTGTAAGTAGATATCTCGATCTATTAGAGCAATGTTTTGTCATTATTCGTCTGGGAGGTTTTAGTCGCAATTTGCGTTCGGAGATTACCCGCAAGAGTAAGTACTATTTCTTAGACAATGGCGTGCGTAACGCAATCTTGCAGCAATTTAATACTCTTGACGTCCGTAATGATGTCGGTAGCTTATGGGAAAACTTCATAATAGTTGAGCGTATAAAGTTTCGTTCATACACTAACAGGTATGCCAATGAATACTTTTGGCGAACCTATGAGCAAAAAGAAATTGACCTTATTGAAGAGTACGATGGTAAATTACACGGCTATGAACTTAAGTGGTCTGAAAAAAAGTCACCAAAAGCTCCTCTTGGCTGGAAAGATGCCTATCCTGATACAACCTACAGGGTTATAAACAAACAAAATTACTTAGACTTCGTAGCCATACCGAACCGAAAGAATTAAGCAAAAGATACCAGAAAATAAACACCCGATAAGCTTAATAACAAAAAGGCCCCGGATGTAATCCGGAGCCCTTAAGTATAAGGTTAATACCTTATTTCTTAGTTCGTCTAGAGATTCTACCACCCCTGGCACCAGCTATACGAGCTAGTTCACGGTTAGCGAAGAATCCGCCAGTTCGACCTAATTTACCGCCTTTTGCGCCAATTTTAGCGTAAAAGTCAGATCCATACTTTTTCTTGTTAGTTGCAGCAGCAGCTTTGCCGCCAGCTTTTGTTCCAGCCATTATTATGACCTCCTTATTAATACTTCCCGTGTATAGAAAAGAGGATGCATCTTCGAGACACCATCCCCTCCTTACGCGAATTACCAATATGATATCACGCTATTGTTTTTAAGTCAATAATCTTTAGCAATTTGTTTTTCTCAGTAACTTTATAATATAGTATGGGTCAATGAACATGCCAGAACTTATCTAAACCAAGTGAGTTATATGCCGAACAATCATTACTCGAAACACTCTGTTAGAGATTGGACTTTATATGTACTAAGGTTTAGTGATGGTACTTACTATGTCGGTATTACTTCTTATAAGGACTTCTTGCATCGAATTAACCAACATGGAGGGAGCAATGGTGCAAGATGGAATAGGTCTAAGACTTTAGAAGAAATAGTTGAAGTACAGCACTTGGGCAAAATGGAACGTCTAAGGGCAGAAAATATCGAGAATGATGTAGCCCTAGACTATCGAAAGAAAATTGTTAGAACTAAGGTCAGAGGTGGCTATAATATATTTCCAACCAGTTCTATTGTTCCAACTTATACCCCTGGTAGCTGGCAATCAATTGCTTTTATTGGTATCTGTCTAATATTTGTTCTACTGGTCCTAATATTTCTTATATTTATTAGCCCCACTTAATTTAAGCGCCAGTAATTTAAATCTCCTTATTTTTGGATAGGATCAAATAATATCACACTAAAATTTGGATATGTCCAAATCTTTAGTCATTAGAGCCCTAAATATTAATTGCCGTTATCACTTTGGCAGCTTCGGAGTATTTCTTCGACAATACATAGCACCTCTTTAGTTTCAGACGGGAAGACAATTTTTCTAGTTTTTGCACATCGCGTTCTGTCCCCGATAGTTTTGCTTCAAGGGCAATCTCTCTATTGAGAATAAAATCGACCTCAGCAGTATTTTTCTTGTTATAAAAGCTCAATTCGCCATATACCGCTAATTGGTTAGCTACGGCATTCTCAAATAGCTGAGCGTCGTTTACGTGGCCTATAGACAGTAATAGCCCAGTATCACTAAAGTAAACCTTGCGACCACCAGCTACCGAACGATCAATACTATGAGAAAACTTTGGAAGTAGTTTTATCATAAACGTGCCTTGAAGAAACTCTAAAAAGCTATAGACTTTAGGTCTATCTATTCCGAGCTCATCAGCTAATCTAGATACATCAATCATTGAGCCCACTCGTGGTACCAATAATAGAATAAGATCGCGAAGCTCACGGATATCCCTGTAATCGGATAATAGCTTTAGGTCTTTTTCAAAGAATGAAGCAAATATATTGCGCAGTACTATGTTCTTTGTTTCTGGATCTTTGGTTGTAACTACTTCAGGAAAACCGCCGTATTGTAAGTATTGATCGTAGGCTATCTCGTGTTGCTTGTGTAGGAATATATCCGTTTTGGCGAGTTGGTCTTCAAGATTATGGCCTTGGGCTTTTGATAAACTAAGCCGATCCTCAAAATACAAATACTCCCTGAATGTTAG
Organism: uncultured bacterium; assembly: GCA_963762395.1. Lineage (GTDB taxonomy): Bacteria > Patescibacteriota > Saccharimonadia > Saccharimonadales > UBA4665 > JAJZKE01. Next base: position 414,524 of record CAVXKL010000001.1, read on the forward strand.
CGGAGGTAAAATATATAAGAATTTTCGACCACTAAGCGATTCAGGAAATAGGTTTTTTAAATAAAAACTTGACGAGCCAGTAACTATAAACTTTACGCCATAGTGGTCAATCAAATACTTTATGATTTTTGTAATATCCGGGTAGTTTTGTATTTCATCTAGGAAGATATATAGTCGCCGACCCTTAGCATTAGCAGCTTCATTTAGTCTTTGATAAATAGCGTTATAGTCTTCATTCTCAAATATTTTTTGATCAAGTGGATTCTCGAAGTCATACCACAGCTTTGGCTTATTTCCTAAGGCGTCCGAGAGTTGGCGCATTAAGACAGTCTTACCAACTTGCCGCATACCGGTTATCACTAAAGCGTTTTTGTGCTCCAGGTGTCTTTCTATCTGGTAGTAAAGTAATCTTTTCTTCATAACTGTAACTCTTTAATTACATATAGTAGATTATTTGTAGTATTATGCTTACATATTAGCTGTTTACTTTGACCTTGTCAATATTTAAAGCTTTGTCCGTCAAATTTGCGCCTGATCATAACACTACAATGAAAAAAACAGCCCCCGCTCGGAGGCTGTTTTTATAATTTGGCACCTTGCTATTTTCCCAGGGGTGAACCCCAAGTATTGTAACCGCTATGAGGCTTAACTGCTGTGTTCGGCATGGGAACAGGTGTTTCCCTCACGCTATGGGCACCAATTTAATCCTTGAATCTTTCAAAGATTTCTTGGTGTCCAAGAATAGCAAAGAACAGAAAGCAATTATAACAAACGTATTGGTAAATACAAATGACCAGTCAATACACTTTACCTAGAACACATGTTGCATGAAGCACCATATGTTCTAGTCGTAAAAAGTCAATGGGACTATTAGTACGCTTTGGCTGCACACGTTACCGTGCTTCCACCTTGCGCCTATCAAACTGATCGTCTTTCAGTGTCCTCATAGGGAAATCTAATCTTGAGGTCAGTTTCGCGCTTAATATGCTTTCAGCGCTTATCTGGTCCGCACATAGCTACCCAGCAATGCCCTTGGTAGAACAACTGGTACACCAGCGGTGCGTTCACTTCGGTCCTCTCGTACTAGAAGCGAATCCTCTCAAATTTCCTAACGTCCACAGCGGATATAAACCGAACTGTCTCACGCGTGTTATTCCATCATTACTGATGGCACGGACTATATCTTCACCCTTCGCTTTAAGCGGTTAGGGGCTGACATATTATAGGGCTTGATTTAGTTTGACTGCCCTATCTTTGTTCAGAGCTACCTGAACTCTAGTCTCTACGGGGAAATTATCTCTTAAAAATGCTTTTACATTTATGGATGTGATGGTCCGCTTCTTGGAATAATTAAAGCTAGCAGTTTTATCTACTAGCGTACTCAAATCCACAAGTGTTTTAGCGGTCATCTTTCTCTGCTCGGGGTGTCTCTTAATAATTTCGAGTACATCCCTAGCCAATGCTTTTTTTAAACGGAGAAAGGGATATAGAAGGTTCAGTATATACTGAACTTCTCTTAAGCCAACTACGGTGTACTCGCTTATACCGTCTTTACGGTTGCGAACATATCCGTAGCCTAGCCGCTTCTTCAGCCAAAGAAGGTGTTCTTGGTGTACCGTCTTTTGATAAAAGACGACACTAACGCGTATCTGATAACCCATTTTATAGTCTTTACGACTAACAATTTGGGCCATTATCGATCCGTCGCCATCCAAGAATCCAGCTATATAGGCCTTTTCTTCGTTAGACATAGAATCTTCCCTCGGTATTACCCTCCTAAGTAGTTCGAATCTAGGTTAGGGTTTCACCGATATTAGTCAGGATTAGTGTTAATGATTCGATGCATATCAACACTTTACTACTTTACAGTAGTAGAACGCAATGTAATTTACGTTCTGAACCCAGCTCACGTACCTTTTTAACCGGCGAACAGCCGGACCCTTGGGACCGTTTTCAGCCCCAGGATAAGATGAGCCGACATCGTACTTCATTCCATAATTACTTATGGCGTAGACTATATCTTCTTCCCATCACCAGAGTTAAGGTGCTCAACCATGCTCTAGTATTTTTATGATAGGAGGTGGCGTATTATCTTGATAAACTCAAGATCTCGTTTTTCAACTCAGTCGTTACAGGGTCATCAGTTAGTAAACTAACTTAGACTTCCCGCGGTATTACCCTTACTTCTTAAATATCACACTGAAGTAGTCGGGATTCACCGTTATAAGCCACATTTTTAGTACGGAATTACTTCCGTAGCACCCCGATTTGTTAAGGTGCCAAACAGCGCCGTCTATGTGAACTATTGGGCGCTATAAGCCTGTTATCCCCGGCGTAACTTTTATCCGAAAGCGCTGCCGATACCACACTCTTGTACTATGTACAGACAGCGGAAAACTTACTCCGACTTTCGTCCCTGCTTGGGTTGTCGCCCTCACAGTCAAGCTAGCTTATGCGTATACACTATCGATTCGATTTCCATCCGAACCTAGCTAACCTTTGAACGCCTCCGATACTCTTTAGGAGGCAACCGCCCCAGTTAAACTACCCATCAGACACGGTCCTGGAGCCAGAATTTATACACAAAACTAGTTATGTACAAATTGTGGCCCCAGTAAGAACAAGAAGCATACAAGGGTGGTATTTCACCGATGACTCCACTCGGACTAGCGTCCAAGCTTCAAAGTCTCCCACCTATGCTACACATGTATACTCCCGGCTCAATGCCAAACTATAGTTAAGCTGCACGGGGTCTTTTCGTCCTGCTGCGGACAGACGGCATCTTTACCGTCAATGCACTTTCACCGAGCTCTTCGTCGAGACAGTACCCATATCATTACGCCATTCGTGCGGGTCAGAACTTCATCTAACTTTGCTTGTTTTTACGGCACTGCTATTTGTGCCCTCTACGTCACCATAGAGATCGGACTATATCTTCACCCATATTAATGGGGCTTGGCGTGTAGTCTCTGAGGGTTCCTAAAGAATTCTTTAGGTCTTCCCTGCTGATTGTCTCCATAGTCCAACCGGTTTCCCGTTGGAATTTGGGAGAGTTTCCAGCATATAGCCAAGTTTCACACTTAATGCACGATCGTTTAATGTTTACTTCCTAAGTGTATGTGTCTTTCGACACAATCAGGCAAGTTATTACCTGACAAGGAATTTCGCTCGGACATCTTAATCTACTTTTGTCAAGTAGACGTTCGCTGTTAACGAACCTGCATATCGCTATGCAGATGGGACTATATCTTCCCTGTAAATTACAGGGTTTGGCGTGTAGTCTCTGAGGATTCTAATTAACTCTACTCTGGATCTTTTGTGATTTGTAGTCTGGGCAATTTCTATTATGTCTATTAGCCCTTCTACCGTTAGGTGATCACCGTTTTCTATCTTGCGTACACATTTAGCGAACTGCTCAAAATCATACTGTTTTGAAGTCTGAAGCTTATATTGCTCAAAAAATGGAATTATAGTTTCAAGCAAATCTTTCCGACTGTTAACAATATACTGAGCTAGATCCTCTTTATGATTGTCGTGACGTTTATTAATGATTAACCTGCCAAAACCAAAGAACCTTTGCAGGTTCTCCAGGCAATTAATACTCTTAACACCCTGAGTTACAACAAATCTATGAACAACTTGATAGCCAGTTTTATAGCCGGTGCGATTTATTCTATTAGGTTGTTTAACAAACCCTATAGAGAAACATCCCTCACCATCTACAAAACCTACAATCCAACCTATGTTAATTAGCCTTTCCTGCTGATTGTCCGCACTTGTCACTTTGTTACCTTGCTTTCTCTTACATGGGTTTTACCATAATCAGTAAAACCAAGTAGCATACCACAAGGTAGTGCAAGATACTAGAGCCTTTTTAAAAGGCACGGAGTTTCCAGCATATAGTCGAATTTTCTCCTTAAAACCTCAATGGCTGAGGCGAACTAGGAGGAGATCTTTCATCTCACTAAGGCAGCGTTCTACCTTAGGACCCTTCCTTAATGTTAACTGCATGTCTCCATACAGAGCGGACTATATCATCTCACCATAAGATAAGTGAGCCTGGCGTATAGTCTCTGGGGATTCTCCTTATTTCATTATGAAACGTAGGAGTCTTTCCTGCTGATTGTCTCTATCTGATATTCTTTAAGCCACTCAGTTTATCCTTTCGGATTACTGTTTGGGCATATCAGCCTAGCGAGAGTTTCCAGCATATAGCCAAGTTTAATAACTACTAGTATGTCAATAGTTAGGGCCGCCGTTCACCGGGGCTTCAGTTCGAAGCGTAAACCTCTTACCTTAACCTTCCGGCACCGGGCAGGCGTCAGCCCCTATACATCCACTTTCGTGTTAGCAGAGACCTATGTTTTTGGTAAACAGTTGCATGGGTTCCTTAGCTGTGGCCCTCATAAAGAGGGCAGGCCTTATTCCGAAGTTACGGCCGCTTGTTTGCCGAGTTCCTTGACGAAGAATCACTCGTACACCTTGGTCTACTCGACCTGAGCACCTGTGTCGGTTTGCGGTACGGATAGTATAGTCCACGCGTTTAATAGCTTTTCTAGTCGGCACTATCATAGAAATCGAACCAAAAAGGTCCTTTCATTAGTAGGCTTTTCTCCTACTTAGACGGGTATAACCATGAACCCGCTCCAACTAACATGCCGCGCACTACAAAACAAAACTACACTAGTACGGGAATATTAACCCGTTGTCCATCGCCTACGCTTCATTGCCTCGGCTTAGGACCGACTAACCCTGGGGCGATTATCGTGGCCCAGGAAACCTTGCTCTTTCGGTGGGCAGGATTCTCACCTGCCTTATCGTTACTCATTCCAGCATTCTCACTTCCTAAAACTCCACCAGATCTCACAATCTAGCTTCGATGTTATAGGAACGCTCCTCTACCACGCATATATTGCTATACACATCCATATCTTCGGTAATATGCTTAGCCCCGTTACATTTTCCGCGCAAGATCTCTTGACGAGTGAGCTGTTACGCACTCTTTAAATGAATGGCTGCTTCTGAGCCAACATCCTCGTTGTTTAAGAAATCTCACCTCGTTTCCCACTGAGCATATATTTAGGGACCTTAGATGATGGTCTGGGCTGTTTCCCTTTTGAGCGACGAGCTTAGCCCCGCCGTTCTAACTGCCGTAGTTTCACTGATAGTATTCGTAGTTTGTCAAGGGTGGGTGGCCTTACGGTCCCCATTCCGAAACAGAGCTCTACCCCTATCAGCTACCGTACAACGCTAGCCCTAAAGCTATTTCGAGGAGAACCAGCTATCTCCGAGTTCGATTGGCATTTCACCGCTAACCACAGGTCATCCGGGCGTTTTGCAATTCGCTACGGTTCGGCCCTCCACGTAGTTTTACCTACGTTTCAGCCTGCCCATGGTTAGGTCACTCGGTTTCGGGTCTATTAACTACTACTTACGCCCTATTCAGGCTCGCTCTCACTACGCCTCCGGCATTAAGCCTTAAGCTAGCAGCAGCAAATAACTCGCTGGATCGTTCTACAAAAAGCACGCCGTCACCAGTAAACTGGCTCCGACTCCTTGTACGCACACAATTTCAGGATCTATTTCACTCCCCTTCCGGGGTTCTTTTAACCTTTCCCTCACGGTACTTGTACACTATCGATCGTAAGATATATTTAGCCTTAGGGGGTGGACCCCCTAGCTTCAGTCAGGGTTGCACGTGTCCCGACCTACTCGACAAACATAAATAATAAGGTTTGCGATGCTTGGCATACCAGGCTGTCACTGTCTATGGCGTACCTTTCCAGGCACTTCTGCTCGCCTCGCAAATTTCTAACCTTATTCAGACTTTCTGGTAGCATCTGATAGCCAATATGAAATACTGGAAGATCCAGAACTTCACATCGGTAATTTATGTGTCACAACCCCTTAAAAACATTCGTCTACCAACTTATTCAACTGGCAAATTGCCAGATGAAAGTCATTAAGGTTTGGGCTGATCCGCGTTCGCTCGCCACTACTTACGGAATCATTGATTATTTTCTATTCCTCGGGGTACTAAGATGTTTCAGTTCCCCCACTTACCGCTCTCCATCTTATGAATTCAGATAGATGCTGATAGACATAACTCTATCAAGGTTTCCCCATTCGGATATCTTCGGATCAAAGCATATGTAGCTGCTCCCCGAAGCTTTTCGTAGCTCATCACGTCCTTCGTCGGTATCTTACGTCAAGGCATCCTTTGTGCGCGCTTGAGTAACTTTTTACGATTAATAACACCTCTAATGAGGTATTACAAAAAGTGCAATTGACTGGTCATTGGTGTTAACCAATAGCCGTTTATCTAATTGCTTATCTTTCCAAATTGTTAATGATCGAAACTCTAGCGTTCAGACCAAAACTTAAGGTGAATCTTCACCGACTAAGCTGTCTCTCCTTGGGTGCTTGAGTTTACGACTGAAACTTAAAGTCTGTTCCGTTGCCCTAAGGCTCTACCTAAACTCAAACAATCACTGAACATTTTAGCAAATTTAACAGATACGGTCAAGCTAAATGTGATGTTGAACTTGCTACATTTTGGTAGGTAAAAGTTGGCAAGAACTTTCAAGTTTAACTTACTTTAGTTGGTCGAACCTGTAGTGTATGGAATGCTTATACTGCCTAATTGAACAGGGTAGTCGGTTGAGCTAGCATAGATTTCTGTCATTCTTATTCTTAACGTTAGGTATCCGCAGGACGTATAGTTAGCTGAACCACTGCCAGTTGTTGTGAGGTAGTCGCTAGATGCAGCAACGCTTGTCTGTGACCAAGAAGTACCCGAACTTATACCTACAAAGCCACTGCCAAAGTTTGAATCGGCACTACCGTTACATAGAACTGGCTCTATTGCTAGGGATGTGGTGTTGGTATTATCTGAATTCGTAGCATAGACCTGCATGCTATTACCAGTAGTTGGGAACGATCCGAAGTCACTTGGCAATGGTACTTGAACGACGATGTCATAACACTCATTGCTTGCTTGAGTAGATGTCCACTTGTAGTAATTCTGGTCTGTTGAGTTATCTGAGTTACCCGAGGTTATAGTTCCAATATTGTATGTTGAGCAATTTGTCGCACCAGAAGTGTCACCGGCAGCATCTAAGACAGCATTTACGTATTCCGGATTCAATACTATGCTCTTAGTTGCGCTGCCTGATACGCCACAGTTTGAGTAGGGCGACATGGTCAACTTAACTCCCCGTCATTTCTACATAAAAACCACCGCCGATGAAAGCGAAGACGCCTTTTCAGGAATAACAGTGCCGCTAGATGTCGAGCGGTCAGAAGAAACCAAAAAAGCTGTCACTGCCTATAGCCGCAAACAGTATGCCACATCCAAAAAAGTCGTAGAGCAGCAAATGGAGCAACTATTCAACCCGCCCATGCCTGCCAAAAAGCAGCCGAGAAAGGAGCTACCAACGAATAAGTCGCCCGCGAAAAAGCCTAATGACGGCAAAGACGACAAAGGTAAAAATGGTAAGTCAGGGAAGCTGCACGGAGCTTAGTACCTACACCATCGACGTCACCAACATCATCGGCGGCCGTCTCAACCGTCCAATTGGTTCTAATAGCTCAACCGGAGCAATGCCTTTGAGGTAAATAGCGGTCACATCCAACCTGGCGTGTCCCAGCTGTTGCTGAATAGTGTAAACATCTACGCCTTCTCTCCATAATTCAACGGCATGTTCATGCCGGAAGGAGTGGGGATTAGCCCTGCGCTTAAGTCCGGCTCTTACTGCTGTTTCTCGGAATTGCCGCCTAACATCAGTATCACTAAGCGCTCGTATACCAGCAGATTTACCACGGACAATACAAAAGATCGGGCCGCTTGGTAAGTTTTCTCTTACAGCCATCCAGTTTTCTAGTTCCTGCCAGCCCCATTCATCCATAGCTACCAATCGGCGCTTATCTCCCTTGCCATGCCTAACTACTATGGCCATGTCCTGACGCAGTAAATCTCGTTCTTCAAGAGCCAATGCTTCGCTTATACGTAGTCCTGTGCGCCACAAGGTTGCAATCAAGGCTCTTAGCCTTAAAGCAGACAGTTTAGCGCGGTAGCCAGGCTTCTGTGGCGTACAGGCGCACATCAGCTTGACTATGTCCTCTGTTTTAATTGGATCTGGCGGAAACTTTCTGCCTTTGTTGGTGTTGTGATTTGGGTTAACTTTTTGTTTTTGGTTGTTTGATTTGTTGAACGGGTCGATTGAGCTTAAGATGCTCATAGCTTTTCTCCTTACACTAAAACGCCACCAGGAGAAGTTAATCCCTCGGTGGCGCTTAATTAATATCAGTGCAGAAAAGTATAGAGGTAAAAAGTCAGAAACCCACCACTAACAACCATGCAATATTGTAAGTATTTCGTTACATATATGAGCCTATTTGTAACTGAAGGGATAACAAACTCTAAGGCAATACGGTGTCATGCACAGTTTTACAGATAAACTGCTCTAGTTCGGGCAGGCTTACGGCATGACCCGACTGGAAGGCTATTGGTTCGTCTTCTATGTCGTCAAAGTAGACGAGAGCTTTTAGGATTACATTGGGGTCGATGGTAGGGAATTTTTGCTGAGCCGCTTTAAGCAAGTCAGCAAGGGTTATGTCATGCAAAATGACAAACAGGTCAACATAATCTTTCATGGTTGAGCGGTTAATGATTGCTGATAGTTTCATACAACCGATATCAGTTTCGGAGGCTAGACGAAGGTCAGGCGTGTCAGTCATGGGCTCAACGAGAACATAGGAATACGTAAAGAAGCTGAGCCGGATAGTGCCGTCAACCAGCAATGAAAGGGTATTGGGCTCAGTTTGCGTCACTGCTACAGTGTGGCCGGTGAGCATTTTCGATACTTCCTGCTGAAGATCGGCAGGGGTAAACGGGTCTGGAGTGAAAAAGTCAAAATCAATACTATCGCGGTGCCCTTTTTGTAAGGCAAGAGCTGTACCACCGGCAAGATAAAAACGGTTCTTTAGTGGTGCTAATAACGGGAGTAGCTGTCGCCTGGGCGGATCAAGTATATCGAAATGCAGTTTTGCCCCGTCTTCTTCGTCGTTCATGCAAAATGTTCCGCGCGTGCTATCGGCTTAAGGCTCAATACTGTAGACCATAGTGCAAGTGAGCGCGTATCCCAAGCACCGAGCGGAATAGTCTGGGCAACACGCTGTACTTCGGCTGAGCCGTAGTAACGGAACGCCCAGTCAGTCGCTTCCTTAGTGCCGTAATTAAGCACAGCGTTAATAATGAGCTTCCTGTGCTTTACGGGGTCAAGCTTGGCTGAATCATAAGACCACAGGGTTGCCGTTACAGCTGTTGGCAATGCGGTATCAGTGTTAGTTCCCATGCTAATAGTATACAACAATGCGCGCGGCTCTGGATTTCCGTAGCAACGGAATATTTCGGCGCGCTAAGCATTTTATAGTATGCCAATCGCTTTTAACAGATAGCAATCAGGCTATTTTTGACTACCGCAGGCAGCATTTCCTGCTATACTTTCACCCATGAGATTAAAAGAAGATGCAACCAGTTGGCGTGCCCGCTCGCTCAAGAAGCGTGACTTTAAGCATGATCACAGTGAGGGTGCACTCATATACCGCACACATAAACCCACAAACACCTGGTGTCGTGGCAAGGTTGGTATTCAGCACGAGGTAACCTGGCACGAAGAAGATTGGCTGTTTGGCGAAACAATAATAATGTACGTTGGCGTCTGCAATAACTGCGGCAAGCGCATGTACAGAAGGCATAGGCCAAACTAGTGCCATCCCACATATAAATGACCCGGCACAAACGTTCCTGTCACCAGACTGCCCTTTAAAGCACAATTTTTTGACCTATATTTAGTAGCAGTCGGCTATTTTGCTTGATTTTTATCCCAGCAGCGCCGTTATACCGCGTACCTGCACAAGATTCAGCAGTTTGAGTGCCGCACCGTCCGGGTGTGTTGTGCCACTCTCCCATTTTTGGGCTGTAGTGACGCCGACATTGAGTACCTTAGCCCATACGCTGCGGCTAAGGTTTGATTCCTCGCGCAGTCGTCTGATCTGGGCAGCCGTCAGTTCCTGGACTTCCGGGAAAGCCAGAGACTCAAGTTTTTTCATGGTAACCTTGTCAACGCTCGCATCACCTGCGGCTTCCAGTACTACTTCCATGATTGATTTACTATCCATTGCTATTGCTCCTTTGCTTTGCTTATTTCGATGATTGCCCGGTTTTTTAGGCGGACAGCCAGTCCAGTGTCGTTTAGCCTTAAGTAAAACTTGCCTAACTCCTGAAGGGCGACTGTTTCCTTCTGTGTTATGTTGGCTTGCTGGTTCTTCTCGAACGCATAGAGGAAAAACGTTCTATTATTAGCGGAGTAGGTCAGAAGTGTACGGACACTGCCACTTTTGCCCCGGCCTCTTGTGGCGATCCTCTTCTTGTAAAGGTTATTGCCCAGGTTAGCGTCTACCTTGCCGGTCGCTATTTCTTTTACAGCCTGCTGCAAAAGATCGTCAGTAAGGTCGTGCTTCTTAGCCCAAGCACTAAACCGTTTCAATTTGAAGGTTCGCAAATTAACTATTCCTCTATCCTTAGAGGATACAGTACTTAAGGATAGGTGTCAACATTTAATACTAAAAAGCAGTCGAAAAAAGAGTCGCCAAAAAATGAGCTAGGTGATGGCAAGAACAACAAAGGCACAGACGCTAAGGGCTCATCAAAGAAAAAGCCTAGTGACGGCAAAGATAATAAAGACGCAAAAGGCACGTCAGGGAAGCTACACGGGGCATAACCTACACCAAAGACGTCACCGACATCATCGGCTCGTTCCTTTGCTCGATAGGCTACAGTAATTCAGAGCAACAGATAGGGCTATACCAGCAAAGAATATTCCAGCGGCAGCCGGAAACATTACGCCGCCTTCTTGGCCCAGCCCCGCAGCAAGCGCATAATTTCATCAAGTTTGCCGCTGGCGTATTTAAATTGTCGCTCGTTAAGGCAATGGTATTCGTAAGCTAGCCGCAAATACAGGCGCTGGACTTCGCATTCCACAATCGCTTCAGCCGTACTATCCGTTTTATTCACCCTATAATTGGCCCGTATTATGAGCCGTAATATACGCAGGGCGCTCCGCTCGGTCTCAATGCCAAGGCTGTACCGGTAAACTTTGGCGAAACGCGCTAATACCGGCCGCATCCACAGTAAATATTCGTAAGTCTTGCGGAAAACAATTAACTCGTCCACGGCTTATTCCAAGCCAACCGGTGCGAGAGGGCATATAACGTCCTTTACGCACCGGCTGTACGTCTTCGGCTGAAGGCCAGCCAGGACAAAGTCAAACGGGAGATCCTTATTGCGTACTGCCGCCAACCGTAGTTGAGACGGCATTCCCGCCAGCGGTATAAGACCCGCTGTGGAGCAAAGGCTCCTGGCGACCCGGAACCCGATGTTCGTGTTCGTGTTCGTCGGATTGTTGTTCAGATTCAACGTGAACGCTCCAGCATTGCTGCCGTTGTTCCAGTTGCCACCGCGGATGAATCCGTGTTTATTCGACTTTGCCCTAAACATAATGTATTTTCCCATAGCTTTACTAACCCCTCAGCATGGGCAAAAGCAGCGTAAGCCTTGAACTGCGCTAGGCTGTCGGCCGCAGCATCAACACCACTGCGTCTTCGGGTACGTAGGTAACGCTTAACAAAACGCTGCACCGTCGGCTTGGACAAATGGCGCAAATACGGCTGCAAGTCATAACCCACAAATCGTTCACGGCCATCAAACTGGTGAATACCGGTCTTGTTGGCATGTAATTCCAAACGTAGCTGATGAGCACAAAACTGCCGTATATCTATCAGTGAGCGCTTTAGATGGCTCTTGTCATGGTGCAACACCAGAAAGTCGTCCATATAGCGCAAGTAGTAATGCTCATGCAGGTCATGTTTAACGAACTGGTCAAGACTATCCAGATAAACATTGGCGAAAAGCTGGCTGGTCAGGTTGCCAATCGGTATGCCGCGAGTGGCTATGGAACAGTGCCTATTAATTGACCCCCCCCCCCAGGGATTTGGCTTCCAATTGTGATTCGTCATACGAAGCCAGAATAGTCTGCATAAGTTCCATGGTGCGGCTATCTTTAACCCGGTGAGCCAACTTATCAGTCAAGACGTCGTGGTCAACACTGGCAAAAAATTTACGTATGTCGGCCCGCAGTACATAGAGTGGCTGCCCGCTCGACAGGGCTGAGCGTAAAAAATGCTGCAAACGCAATGCTGCCTGATGAGTGCCCTTGCCGACCCGACAGGCATAGGAGTCATAGATAAAACCGGCCTCGAACAACGGCTCAATCTGCTGCACTAGGGCATGATGTACAATCCGATCAGTAAACGGTGCGGCGGCGATAGCCCGGGGTTTGGGGTCTCGGACAGTGAAGTAGTTGTACCCGCCATGCCGGTACTGGCCGTGACGCAAGTCCCACTGAAGGCGCCAAAGGATTTTCTCGGCGTGCAGGTCATGGCGCAAGGTGGCCAGCCGGTCGTGTTTGCCGGCAGCTGCTGCTTTGTAGGCTGAATAGAGATTACCAAAGTCGGTAATTCGCTCAAATAGCGCAGAGGCGCGCTCCGCGCGCGGAAGAAGTTCGTCGTAAATTGTCAGTTGTCTCATGCTTTTCCCACCTTTTTTCTTAAAGTTAGATCATAGAAAATTTGGATCACCTGGCGACCCGGAACCCGATGCTCGTGCTCGTGCTCGTCGGAGCGGTGGGCAGAGCCAACGTGAACGCTCCAGCATAGCTGCCGTAGCTCCAGCCGCCACCGCGGGTGAATCCGTAGAGCGTATTGTTGGTAGCGGTGCCATCAGTATATATTTCACCAAGACCCTGATTATGGTTCCAGCCCCTGTCGGTCGGGTTGGCGTACTGCAGGCCTTTCCACTGGGTGATAGACGAGAAGTCATCCCAGGCAAAACCAGTGGTACCTGTCTGCGGTTCCTCGTTCCCTATAATCCAGTCGTCGCTCCATTGCCAGACATTGCCGGCAAAGTCCCACAGCACATTGCCGTTACTGAGAGTCAGGGTGCGCACTTGAGACCCTGTGCCGTTCCCGCAGACGTCGGAATTGGTGCCGTTAGTAGTATTGGCATTGGTGCCGGTGATCGTACCGTAGCAGGCTTGTGAGTCGTTGGCGCTGGGGGCTATTGCCTGAGCCGGGGAATTATCATTGTGGCCGGCAGCCAGTATACCGGTACCGACTACGCCTGTCGGGGTGGTGTTGCTTTGGCTGGTGACCCAGTTGGATGATTGCCAGAGGACGTTTTCGGCGATGGTCATCCATTCATTTTCGGTAATCAAGTGGCAGCCGTTGCAGGCAGCCGTTGCTCTGGTTTCAGCATTTTGCTGGGAGATGTTGGTCCACGGCATAGCGTCAGGGACACTAGCGGGGATACCGGTAAGGTTACCGCCTTGACCGGTGGCATCGTTGGGGTTAGAGGCATCATACTTCATGACGCAGAAGCCAGGTAGCGTGCCATATTTAGAGCTTCCCGGCACCCAGATATAGCCGGTTAGGCCGGAGCATGAACTGGTAATACTAGTGCCGTAGGTGAGCGTGTTGGCAGTGGCGGTACCGGTAACACTCAAAGAAGCCAGGGTGGTGGCGCCGGTGACATTAAGGCTGTTGAGAGTTGTTAAACCGCTGGCGTTAACGGACAAGACAATCAGGCCGGAGCCGTTCTCTACGTCCAGCAGGTCGGCAGTCTGACCGCTTGCTCCCTGAATGACCGCCGCTACGCTGCCGGTAGCGGCGCTCTGGATATTGAAGTTAGCGCTCTGGGTGGAGGTACCATTATTTATACCAGCAGTTTGGACAGCAGTACAGCTACCACCGGTTAGAATACCTTCACTAAAGGTAGCATTAAGGATAGCTTGGCTAGATGTACAACTATCGGCAACCCCGGCTGTGCCGTTGGCACTAAAGCCGGTAGTGGCGTACAGTGTACCGCCTTGGACAGTACCGGATGAAGTAACACCAGTTAGGCCAGTGAAGGCTCCGGCATTGCTTAGAACAGCTGATGGAGAGTAAATATAGTCGGTTACTCCAGTAGAGCTGGAGAAGTCTATGTCATTGGTATAGCCAGACCCTAGATAAATACCATTGAATGCATTGTTGGTTTTAGAAGTAACATTAGCAAAGTTAATGCCGTTTAGAATATTAGTACCAAGTGTATTACTGGTACCTATAAGATTGATATTGTCGGCATCTACTGTGGTTGATGTAGATGTGTTGTTAGAGTTGGTTACAGTTTGGTTAAGTAAGGATATGATTCCTGTAGCCGTACCGCTAGAAACGGTTTGTGATAGTAGTGGGTTAGAACTGGTTGCAGAATCTGTGACTGTTTGACCTATGGTGGTATTAGCAGTTATGCCACCACCAGCCTGAAGTACTAGCGTACTTGATGAGTTAGTAGATCCTACTGTTACTGTTTGGGCGGCACCTGTTGATGTGCCTATGTTAATCGCAGTAGTGTAAGCGGCACTGCCTACAGCTCCTACATCTACAGTTGAGTTAGTAGTACCTCCTAGATAGATGTTATTACCTGATGTATCTACCTGTATTAGATCTGTTCCGCCAGTGTTCTGTACCTGGAAGGCAGTAGTGGAGTTAGTAGAAGACTTAGCAATTATGCTGGAAGAAGCATTATTGGTAGTTAGGGTTATGTTGCCTGTTGATGTACCGGTGGTTAAGGCTAGGTTGCCACTGCCACTTTGAAGGGTAGTAGCAGAGCTGCTGTTACCTAACTGTATAGTTGTAGCATGAGTATTACCTAAGCCTAGAGTAGATGTACTGCCGCCAGTATCTATGGTTAGGTTATCTCCTGAATTAGTAGTAACTGTACCGCTGGCACCACTGAATAGTAATTGGGTTGCAGATAGGCTACTGCCGCTTAATGTACCGCCTGAGATAGTAGCTGTGTTAAAGGCAGTACTTGTAATTGTTGCTCCATTGATAGTGCCGGCACTAAGATTCCCACTACCGTCAAAGTAGGCTACGGGGGTACTGCTACTAGAACTAGAGTATAGATTTAATATGTTTTGGCCTGAGGCCCCCTGGATCTTAGCGGCTACAGCACTTGAAGCACTCTGGATATCTATGTTGGCGGAAGTTTGTTGGGTAGTTTGGTTTTCAATGTAGTTAGTATCACCAGAGCCGGCATTAGAACCGCTGCAATTAGAGAGGGTATATAGACAAACTGTATCAGTACCGGAGCTGTCCGTAGGTATAGTTAAGGTAGTTGTGTTAGCCTGACTACTACTTGGCTCAAGATTGAATAACCCACCAGCATGGCTACTATTAAAGGTGATCTGTCCTCCTGTTGTGCCTATAGTCCCAAGCGCTATTACTCCATTACTACCTACTACAAAGTTTGGAGAGTTAATAAAGTTGGTATAACCAGTAGCACTGGTAAAGTTTAGACCATTGGTAACAGCTGAGGCACTAGTACCTGAACCAGCAGCAAAGTTAAGGATGTTTAAGGTGTTGGTGCCTGAAGTTGGGGTATTGTTGGTTGGTGTCAGGCTAATACCTTGAATAGCTACTCCTGCTGCTGAACTGTTACTGTTGGTAAGGTTAATGGTATCGGCTGTGTTAGCAGATGAACTAGAGTATGTCTGAGATAACTTACCGGCTAGAGTAGTATTTGAACTACTGTTACCTAGGCTTATGCTGGTAGCATTAGTATTGCCTAGGTTAAGGGTAGCTGAGCCAGTGGTATCTAGTGTAATACTGCTTCCTGATGGGCCGGTAATACTATCGGTACTAGCTGTGAAGGTCAAAGCTGATGACGATAAAGTAGTACTACCCCCCAATTGATAACTTCCGTTGAGTAGATTAAGGTTACCTAAACTACTTACAGTAGCTTCTGTTGCACTACCTACTTGTAGTGCTAGGCTGCTACCAACAGAATTAAGAAGTAATTGACCAGTGCCCTGGCTCTGTAACGTCAGGCTTTCATTGTTAGCTCCGGTGATGGTATTAGCTGTAGAGCCGTTAAAGTATAGGTTTCCAGAACTATTAAAGCCAGCGAGTGCGTTGCCGAGATTATTATCTATATCCAGTAGATCAGCTGTTTGACTGGAAGCACCTTCAACAACTAAAGGTATATAAGTTGGATTACTGGTGCCGCTGTTGAGCTGAGTAACTGCATTATTGACTGCCGTGGCGTTTGTATTAACAGTCAATTGGGTATGGCTACCAAAACCCGATGATATGCCACCAATTCCTACAGTTGAGCCGTTGTCATAAAAATTCGGCCCGCTTGACACACCACCAGTGCCTGTGAAATATGCTACTTGATATTGACTTCCGGTACCACTTACGCCTGATGAATAAGTACAGCTGTTATAACTACTACCCGTATTTTGCAAACAAACAGTTGCTGAAATGCCGCCGGCATCAGGGAATGTGTAGACATTATTGCCTGTTGCCGGTGTAGCAAAGTTTATCTTAGTGTTGTAAGTACCACCATATAAGTCTAATGATGAATAGCTGCCACTTGTGCCTGCTGTACCATTTAGGGTAAAGGGCTGAACCGAAGAAGTTGAACCAATCTGTAGTGAACTAGAACCTGATAGTAATTCTGATGTTGTTACTGATGTTGAGAAATTTACTGCGTTAGCGGTATCTACCACGCCATTGTTTAAGGTTAAGTTATTAGATGAACCGACACCAACAATCAAAGTACCGGAGTTGTTTGGTATGTGTATGGTCTGATTATTGGTTAAAGTAAGCTGATTTAGAATTAGTTTGTAGCTAGTGCTACCGTCGTAGAAGGCTAGTTGGCCATCATTCCCGCTAGGACCAGAGCTGCCCAGGTATACACTAGCGAATTGTGGGCTAGAGCTAGTTTGGATATTCTGGGCGGTATCTATGACACCACTAGAAACAGTTAGATTCCCGTCATTGTTAATCTTAACGAGACCTAAATTGCTAGTTGAAGCATTGGCTATTTGGACGTTTTGGCCACTGGTACTAAAGGCATTATTAAGTGAATCAGTTATGCTAACTGCATTATCTAGGCCATTTAAGGTTGTGACTACGTTTGCTCCAGTGCCACCACTACCAGTAACAGCACAGTCACTACAACTTATTGTACCGGTATTATCAACTGATATGGACCCGGTCCCTTTAACCGCGATAGTCCCAGCTACGGATGGTAAACCAATATTGATTGCGCTTGATGGCTGGGAAGCTGGTTGAGTAAAGGTTATAGAGTTACTGTTTATGCCATTGTTAAATACAAGTTGACCTGCTGTTGATGAAATATCACCTATAGTCAGTGAAGAGGTTGAGGAAGACCCAGCAATCGATATATTTGAAGAAGATTGAGAAAGTATTGAATTAGCTAAGGAGTGAGTACCGTTAAACATTGCCACATTACCCGTAGTACCCATACCAGTGATACCACTGCTTGCCGTACAATAACTATTAACGCTAGTACAGATAAATATCGGGTTAGATAAAGTGTTACCTCCGTTAGTGCCTGATGAAGGTACCTGTGTGTCATCTAAGGCATAATATACATTCTGGCTAGAAGCAGTGCCGCCAGAAGGGTTCTGGACGCCAATATATGATACTCCGCCATTAGGATTAGCTATTTCTATTTCTGAACCAGAGTTACCTTGGAGCGTAAATGATTGACTTGTACCTGAAGTACCAATAGTAATTCCGCCGGCACCGCTTATTGGCTGAATTGTGTCAGCATATAGAGTCTGATCGAATTGAGCGTTGCCGTACTGATCAATCGTAAAGACATCGTCACCGCCGTTTTGTAAATCAATTAAATCCTTACAGTTTGTCCCAAGGGTACAGTTAGAGTTAACATCGTTTATAAATATACCGGCTATGCTTCCGTCATCAGCTTGTGCGCTACTAGGCTGCAAAATAACGGCAGCGCCGGTACCAGTTGCACAGCTTACACCTGATACACAGATATCATGCGTAGTGACTCCATAACCTGTTGGAAATTCGAAAGTCGTACCTTCTTGATCAAACTGGATGAGAGAATTGGCACTGGAAACTTGCAGCGGCGCAGTACTACTCGGGTTTACTAAATTCGAGGTGTAAACCGTACCGCCAGTGGATAAACAAAGGCTCCCTGCTTCTGGAGCATTACAGTTGTAGCCACTACCCAGTGATAGGCTATCAAACTGTACATCACCGCTTGTAGATATGTTTTGGACAGTAGTAACTGCTCCGCTTGTCACATTAAAATCTGTAGAACTAAATGACGCTATACCCAAAGCTGAAGAAGTAGCATTATTAATAGTTACGCTGTTACCGCTGCAGGGGCCATTATCATTTGCGTCCTGAATACAAATAACTCCTGTGTAGCCGTTAACATTCGTTACACCACTTCCACTTGTGGCAAATCCACAATTTGCTGCATCGTTGTCGAGACAGATTGTGCCACTCTCGTCTGGAACAGTTATTGTATAGTTTGTCGGCTGACCAGATGTAGGTGAAGCAAAGGCCAGTGTATTTGTTTTACCATTTGCTGAAACAGAGAAATATGAGCTAGAACTGCCTTGAATTGATACTTCTTGAGCTCCAGCATTAATATTAACGTTACCACTTGGCGATATATTTAGATTGCCACTGTTAGACAACGTACCCACATTTAAGGTATAACCGGATTGTATCGTCAAGGCATTACTGCCATTATCTGTTATGGGGGAATTCGCAATCTGATGTGTGCTGGTGAATTCGGCGATAACGCCATTAGTACCATTAGATGAAGTTGTAACCGAGTTAGCTGCCGCACCACAGTTACTGTCTGGCCCTGTAAGACAGAAAGTGTCAATAGAACCGCTCGTCAAAGCTGGAAATTCAACAGTAACACCTCCAGAACCTGTTGGTGTCGATGGTAAGATAGAAATAGCGTTATTATTGGTGCCGTTGTCAAATATTAAACTGCCCTGAGTGGCTGGAGAGTTACTTCCTAGGGTTGCGGCTCCCTCTACGGATAGAGTTCCGGCAAGTGTAGTATTCCCAGTAATGTTTGCCGTACCAGAATCACTAAACGAACTAACACCTAGTGAGCCCAAGGTTGAAGCCTCTGTTACCCCCAATGTACCCTCAAGTGTTGTAGCTCCACTAGAAACAGTTAAACTGTTACCACCAGTTATCGTAGTATTACCGTTAAGGGATACTGCTCCACTACCTGTACTAAATGTGGCATTACTTAAATTTTGCGTAAAGCTTCCGTTAATGCCTAAGTTACCACTCTGGTTAACAACAAATTGGTCTACTCCATTGTTCTGAAGTTCTAACAAATTACCATTGCCTGTTTTATCTATGTAAATAGATGGGTTGTTTGAACTATCGTTTTGAGCGGCATTAGGACCAAGAATCACCCCGCCGCCTCCAGAAAGTGCTAGATTATAACTTCCACTGCCGTTGTTAGTAATAACTATACTGTTATTCGAAGATGTTAAGCTTAGTACCCCGGTATTACTAACCGTAGTACCATTTATAGATATACCGGATCCAGAGGATAACGTAACGTTACCAGTAATACCTTGCAGGCTGCTGACAACTGGAGTACTGGCAGCTACTGAGCTTATCGATTTTAATAATCCACTCGAAACATTTACGGTGTTACCATTAATGGTTAAGCCATTGCCGAGCACAATATTTCCCGCGACACCGCCAATGTTAGCAACATACTGCGCGGGTGTCTGAAGACTTACGAACTGCGAACCATTGTAGAAGTACGGCTTATTGGTAGTGCTATCAAAGTAAATTTCGCCGGCAATCGGTGAAGTTGGTGCGGTTGATGGTGTTAGTACGAGAGTTTTGTTGACAGTTAGCTGGCCATTGACCGCCAACTGATTAACTTGTCCGAGGGTTAATAGATCAGCTTGTTGTGTTTGATTAACGGCAAGCGTACTGCCATTTTTGTAAGTACCACTCGCTTCTAAACTGTTTAATGAAGAGGCTTTACTATGTGCCTTATCGTAAATAATAGCCCCGCCACCGAGTAAACCAACGAAAAGTAAGGTACTGACAGTTATAATTATCGCTAATTTATTAAATTTAAACAGCGAAATACTTACCTTCTGAGACTTAACTGGCATGTTGGACGTAATCGGCGTCTTATAACCACCCTCTAAAGAAGAGTTATCCTGGAAAGCTCCAGAACCCGATTCTAAGCCATTATCTTCAGGTCTCATTTTTTGTTATTTTTTAGTTCGTTTTTTAAGTCTTGATATTGTTACCCGTAATTTTATTGTATAACTCCGAGTAGCTTAGTACAAGAATAATGAACACAAAAATAATCAAATCTCACCACTTATCCACAGGTGTTATCAGTATAAGAGAAGGTATAAGGACAGAGAACCTACACCTGCTATCAGCGCTACCATACCGATTATAGATGTAAGACTTCTAAATACAGCATATTTAGCTAAAGGATTGCGGCCGATAGAGATGATGCTGCCGTAAACTGCGGCATATATTAGTGTTACGATGGAAATAATAGCCGCGAATGCTATAGCTAAGCTGATAATGACTCTGGCTGTGGAAATATAATGACCTGTAACACCTACGATAAACTGTTGGAGAGTTTGCAGATAAGAAGAGTTAGTATTACTGGCTGCCCCTATGCCAATGGATAGTCTAATGTAGCCTACAACGATCTGATGACTTGAGCCAGAACTATCCCTTATCCGTTCAATTGTTGATCCCAAAGTACTGCTATTAAAACTAGTTAGGGCAGTGCCTATGACTCTATCACCGCTACTAGCCTGCATACCAATACCGTTAAAAGGTGATACGGCCACCTCTTGGCCAACTTTTATATTACCGTTAACATTATTGACGAGTACATTAACAGTGCCATCTGTGGCAACTTGCACCTTACCACTAGACGGATTAACAGCTACAAGGGATTGATCACTGCTAACTGCCACCCCGACCAGTCTTTGACCATTAGCTATATTGGACGTTTCAACATAACCTGCTTTGCCACTGACAAGACTGACTATACTACCGTTTGGTATAGAGGTAGTTGAGCTATATGATCGTGAAATGTTCGGTGACGCTGCACTAACGTTTGCACTAGTAAGACCTGCAAACATCGCCAGTAAAGATAACAGCGTGATAATCGATGCTGAGCATCTCTTCATAATGCTAACGATTATATCATATAGGCTTGATTATTTTACTGTAAAGACATGGTCAAAGTCTGGTTAATTTTACTGTTCAATATATGTGTTGTCATTATTATATATCTGTAATATGGTAACTAATGTTGATCTTTATACAACTAATTAAGAACTATACTTTGTACTCAATCCCTTTATTCGCTGGTCTTTTTATAGAGATTTTATTGTATATTAGTTAGCAAAACTTGTATGACTAGCACTGTTAAGATAAAATACACCGGTAGTCTGGTCTCTTTCTTCCTTAGGTATAAGGGGCATTAGCTCAGTTGGTTAGAGCACTTGCTTTGCAAGCATGGGGTCATCGGTTCGAGTCCGATATGCTCCACCATAGGAAGAATAAGGGCGGTTAGCTCAGTTGGTCAGAGCGCGTCACTGATAATGACGAGGTCGGAGGTTCAAGTCCTCCATCGCCCACCAAGAATTAAAAAAGAACTCCGAATATCTGGAGTTCTTTTCAGTTTGACAACTTGGTAGTGCATCTCAACGTCGTTCAAAACTCAGAACTTATGTCTCGTCTAGGATAAATCCTAGATATATAAGTTGTCAGTACTGAAATAAACAACCTATCGAGATCGACCTAACTAATCAGAGATTACTCAACTGATTGCTAGTTTTACTCCCTAGAAAGGAGGTAATCCATCCGCACGTTCCCGTACGGATGCCTTGTTACGCTTACTGTTACGTCTTATTCTCTAAGACCCCTTATTAGTAAGGGTGTCGGACCATATCTTCATCCACCTTTCAATGGAGCCAACGTATGGCCTCTACGGGGTTAGGGCAACTTGTATTTCATACATGGTTGTACGTATGGTTTAACAAGTTCTTTGAACTTAAAATAGCTATTTTGTCTGACATATAGCCTACTACCTTTTCCGTCGGAGTTAATGGTTGTAGTAACATCGAATTCTGACAATGCTTTCTGTAAGATATTAATGCTCTTCATAGAAAAGCAATGTACTGAGAAATCTACTGTCTTACTATGTTTGCAACCATCATCCATAAACCAGATAGCAATCATCAACGGTGTTAATTGAAAATTAGATGGAATATGTTTTATTCCGTTTTCATACCATTGGTGTCGCATCTCCGACAGATCTGGATGACCTACTGTACCGAATCGAAGCGACGAAGTCATTGAGACATACTGTGGAGCAGTAACACATAATCGCTGAAGTAAATGATACTTCCAGCGTACATAGTCACTATGTCGAACAGTATGACTAATCCTAAGTCGATATTGTTTGCCAGACTTTACAAGCGTGCCATCACCTATTAAACATGCTACAACTACTTCTTTCTCAAAAGCTAGTAGTTGTGTTGTCTTCAGGTAATTAGCTGCTCTTGTGTGTGCCATTTTAGTCTCTAGCCCAACTTCCCTCGGTATTGTCCTTGCATATCTACTACACATTATAGCTTGAGATGCAATAGGAGTTCACCGATATAGTTGGATAGGCATATGCGATTACTCACATAAGAAGCCGTTAAACTTAATCCCAATCATCTCCCCTACCTTAGGGCAAGACAAAACTTGCACGTCGGGTATTGGCGACTTTCATGATTTGACGGGCGGTGACTGTACTCCGGTAATCTCGGGTACTCCCCACTGGACGAGCGCGTCTAACGCATCCAGCGAGTCTTTATATCTTTTTAGACATAAAGTTCATTCCTTCCCTTTAGACAAAGGTACTACGAATTCAGCTGACTTCCTCATAACCACGCTGATTACACTTGTTATGAGGATCTCCCTGGGTCACACATTGGGCTATCTCAAACATTCCCTACCGGCTTATCTAGCTTTCTTCCCCTACGTACACGTTAGTAGGGTCGAAAGAGCCACTTGATTGTTGTCATCAATCTGTAAAGACTATTCTTCGCATATAAAGCCCTTCAGACATTTTGTTACCAAAGATGTCCTGCTCGCAGCTACTAAGGATGGATTTACACCATCTAGTCCAATGCACTGCCAGGCGCATTTATTTTGTACAAGACCCGGGAACGTATTCACGGTAATATGCTGACTTACCGTTACTAGCGATTCCAGCTTCAAGCAGGCGAGTTTCAGCCTACTATCCGAACTGAGACCGATTTTGATGGGATTAGCTCCGTCTTGCGACTTGGCTGCCCTTTGTATCGGCCATTGTAGCGTGTCTGTGGCCCCAGACGTAAGGGAGATACGGACCTGACATCATCCCCTCCTTCCTCCCTGTTACCAGGGCAGTCTGTTTAGAAAAATTCAACTAAACATAAGGGTTGCGCTCGTTGATGGACTTAACCAAACATCTCACGACACGAGCTGACGACGGCCATGCACCACCTGTCACTGCGCTCTAATAAAAGCACTCTCTCCTTTCGGAGAAATTCGCAGGAAGTCAAGCCTGGGTAAGGTTCTTCGCTTACTTTCGAATTAAACAACACGCTCCACCGCTTGTGCGGGTCCCCGTCAATTCCTTTATGTTTTAGTCTTGCGACCGTACTCCACAGGCGGGATGCTTAACGCGTTAGCTTTGCTACTACCGGGGTCGATACCGATAACGGCTAGCATCCATAGTTTACGGCGTGGACTACCGGGGTCTAACATTAATTTACACTAATGGGTGGACTATATCTTTTTCTGAAAGGCTTTTAAGGTTTGCTTACGCCTTATTACTTCTGAGGTAATTTCCTCTTCCGTAAACTGTGTAAGCAAAGCCAACTCAGAAATCCAGCGTTGCTGAAGAACAGGGTCTTTATATAAGATTAAAACCTTATATAGCATGTCTTTAATTTCGATATGCGGCGCAACAATGCGCAATAATTTTTTAAGCTCTTCGGTAGACATAATCCATAAACGATATTGTTGATAGGTTCTGTCTTCTCTAACTCGGTTAATAGCCCCCACATGGGTATTAATTTTCCAAACAACTTGTAAATATCTAGCTAGTTTTTTAATGCTATCTACATCAAAGCCATCTGTGGCAAAAACACCCTTACGGTAATTAGCCGTTAAAGATCCGTCATCTAACCACCAGATTGCCAAGGATAAATCAGTCATTCGATTCAGCCATTTACGGCGGATCTTAAATTTCCTTTTATCGTGAGTCAACCTATAAAGTTCGGTTAGAGAAGGTAATGCCATGCTCTGATATCTAAGTTTAAAGTTTTTACTAAATCCATCTGGTAGTTGAATAAAAACTGATGAGTTGCTGGATATTTCTCCACATAAACCTACCTTCCACTGAAAATAACTTTCCTGTTTTATAGAATGCCTGAATGAAAATCGAGCATTTGCATAACCAGGATGTAATTTCAGTGAACCATCACCAAGTAATGAGCCAAAAATTAGTGCACACGTCCTATCCGACAAAGATACCATTTCATGTTTAATTGGCATCTTCTATCTCTCCTTTCTCCATAGTCTCTACGGGGTTCATAGCCAAATTGGCTGAACTTCCCTCGGGATTGTCCTCAATCCGATGGTAAATCGTATATGATCAAGGAGTTTCCCCGATATAGCTGAATGCACACCAGCATGTCACCATGCTGGGAGACACCTTTTGTCACTATTTACATCCCTTTAAGGGATGACGGCTGTGACGGGATTTATCTAATCCCGATTGCTCCCCACGCTTTCGTGCCTTAGTGTCAGAAACAAGCCAGTACCCTGCCTACGCCATCGGTGTTCCTCCCAATATCTACGGATTTCACTCCTACACTGGGACTTCCAGGTACCTCTCTTGTCCTCAAGCTTAGTAGTTCAGACAATGTATATATGGTTGAGCCATACGATTTCACTGCCCGCTTACTATGCCACCTACGCAACTCTTTACGCCCAGTAATTCCGGATAACGCTTGGATCCTCCGTATGACCGCGGCTGCTGGCACGGAGTTAGCCGATCCTTATTCATATGCTACCGTCATAATCTTCACATATAAAAGCAGTTTACAACCCGAAGGCCTTCATCCTGCACGCGGCGTTGCTCCATCAGGCTTTCGCCCATTGTGGAATATTCCCTACTGCTGCCTCCCGTAGGAGTCTGGGCCGTTCTCAGTCCCAGTCTGGCTGATCATCCTCTCAGACCAGCTAATGATCGTCGCCTTGGTGAGCTTTTACCTCACCAACAAGCTAATCATACGCAGGCCCTTCCCAAAGCGCCGTAGCTTTACTCCGAAGAGCATATGCGGTATTAGACACCATTTCTGGTGCTTATCCCTCACTTTAGGGTAGGTTCCTACGCGTTACTCAGCCGTCCGCCGCTCGTGTACTCCCGAAGGAGCCTTACCGCTCGACTTGCATGTATTAAGCACGCCGCCAGCGTTCATCCTGAGCCAGGATCAAACTCTCCAAAAAAGAATTTGTTTAAAACAATTCAAAATGAACTGACGTTGATTTGCACTACCAAATTGTTAATGATCAGAATTTTTTGAGAGAAAAAAATATATTGTCTCCCAAAAAAGACTAGCTATATTGTAACGAATTAACAGATGACCTGTCAACAGAGAAAATGCCTATGCTCAAATATTATTCGTTCGTAGAGTTTTTATCAACAGTTTTTTCTTCTTGACCGTTGTAATCTTCGTCCTCAATCTTATCAACTAGAGCTAATGAAACTACTTCGTCACCGTCATTTAGACGCATGATCCTTACACCCTGAGTAGCTCTACCTAAACGAGGAATATCTTTAATGCCCAGCCTGATTGTCTGGCCCATCTGACTAATTATGATAACTTCCTGGTCATCTGCTTCACCCAGTGTTTTAACACCTACCAGCTCGCCAGTCTTAGAGTTAACTACCGCCGAACGGATGCCTACCCCGCCTCTAGCATGAGGCGTAAACTGAGCAACCTTGGTTCGCTTACCAAAGCCATATCGGCTGATTACAAAGATGCTGGAGTTCTCCTTCACAATATCCATACCGATGACATGATCATCCGTTCTGAGTCTAATGCCTCTAACTCCTCGACTAACGCGTCCCATTGGACGGGCATCCCTTTCGTGGAATCTAATAGCCTGGCCTTGTGAGGTTGAGATAATTATCTCGTTATCACCGCTAGTCATTCTAATCCACTTCAGCTCATCGCCAGCATCCAGATTGATAGCAATCAGACCAGAGTTGCGGACGTTCTTATATTGTTCAAATGGTGTCTTCTTGATAACGCCCCTGACAGTACACATAATCAAGTTAGCGGCTTGATCGCTCTTACTGATGTTTATAACTGAATTGACAGTCTCTTCGGGCTGCAGCTGCAGTAAATTAACTAAGGCTACGCCCTTAGCGCCTAGCAAGGCTGCTGGAACTTCATACGTCTTCAATCTAAAGACACGTCCTCTATTGGTGAAGAATAGTAAGAAGTCATGGGTAGAAGCGTTGACGACATGTTCTATAACATCTTCTTCTCTTGTTATCATGCCTCTGCGTCCCTTGCCGCCTCTGCCTTGCCGCTTGTATTCAGCAATTGGACTTCGCTTAATGTAATTAGCGGCCGTTAAAGTAACAACCACTTGTTCATCGGCAATAAGGTCTTCATCACTTAGTCTGCCTAGCTCTGAGGCAACAACTTTAGTCCTTCTGGCATCAGCGTATTGCTTCTTTAGTTCAACTAGTTCGTTTTTGACTATAGACAATATCTTTTTTTCGTCGGCTAAAACGCCTTTTAGATTCTCGATTAATTTAACTAACTCAGCTAGTTCATCTTCAATTTCTTTACGGTCTAGGCCAGTCAGCCGCCTCAGCTGCATAGCGAGTATTGCCCGCCCTTGGATATCTGTTAACTTAAACTTCTTAATAAGATTGGCTAGAGCTTCGTCATAATCTTTAGAGGCCTTAATAGTAGCTATAACTTCATCAATATGATCAAGGGCAATCTTTAGTCCCTCTAAGATATGGGCTCGTTCCTCGGCTTTTCTTAGTTCGAATTCTGTTCGCCTTCGAACAACAGATTGGCGGTGTTTAATGTGCTCTTTAATAATATCTTGAAGACCTAAGATTCTAGGCTGGATACCGTCAATCAGGGCTAGCATATTGAAATGGAAGGTAGTTTGAAGAGGTGTTAGTTTAAATAGTTGGTTAATTAATTTGGTTGGGAAAGCATCTCTTTTTAGATCGATTACTATTCGGACTTGCCCGCGAGAGCTTTCGTCTCTTATGTCATTAATTCCAGAGATCTTCTTCTCTCTAACCAAATCAGCAATCTTAATGATTAGTGATTCTTTGTTTAAGGCGTAAGGTATTTCGTTAATTATTATCTGTTGTCTATTCTTAGCATCTTCAACAATTTCAGCTACGCCCCTGGTAACAACTCCTCCCTTACCGGTAGCATAGGCTACACGCAGCGATTCTTTGCCGTAAACTACACCACCAGTTGGAAAGTCTGGTCCTTTGACAAACTTAAGAAGATCATCAAGCACAGCATCCGGATTTTCAATTTGGTAAACAGTAGCATCAACTAATTCGCCCAAGTTATGAGGTGGGATATTAGTTGCCATTCCAACAGCAATTCCCAGCTGACCGTTTAGAAGCAAGTTGGGAAGTTTTGCCGGCAGGACGCTGGGTTCTTGCATCCGGCCATCATAGTTGTCTCTAAAGTCGACCGTCTCTTTATCTATATCTAGCAGCAGTTCATCGGCTAATCGGGCCATTTTTGCTTCGGTGTAACGCATAGCAGCCGGCGGATCACCATCCATCGAACCAAAGTTACCCTGTCCATTAATTAGCGGGTAACGCATGCTCCAGTCCTGGGCCATACGAACCATCGCCTCATAAATGGCGGCATCACCGTGCGGGTGGAAGTCACCCATGACAGCGCCAACAACATTAGCGCTTTTGCGTGTCTTGGCTGTTGAACGAAGCCCGTCTCTATTCATGGTGTATAAAATACGACGATGAACTGGTTTCAGACCGTCTCTAACATCCGGAAGAGCACGAGCCACAATAACGCTCATCGAATAGCGAAGGTAGTTATCTTCCATGACGTCTTCAGCTGTCCGCCTCTCAACTATCCGAGAGTGAGTCTGTTGAATCTCTTCTGCGGGAAGAATTATCTCTGGTTCTTCTTTGTTAACGTCTTTGTCCATGGCTATATATCCAGATCCTTAACAAACTTAGCATGCGTTTGAATGAAGTTCTTCCTCAATTCGACTTCTGTACCCATTAGCTTATTGAAGATGGCATCAGCTTTCTCGGCATCCTCAACAGTAACTTGAATTAAGACCCTTTGCTTTGGGTCCATGGTAGTCGCAAATAGTTGTTCACCATCCATTTCACCTAGACCCTTGTATCTTTTTTGTTCAATAAAGCCGGCTTGTTTAAACCGTTCTTCATTGGGCTCAATTTTGGTACCGCTCTTTTTTCGATCTTTAATAGCATTATCTAGGATTACCTCTAGATCTTCTTCGTTATATATAAACTCACTGGACTTTCGGCCAGGTTTAACCAGTTCAAACAGGGGCGGCTTGGCAATATATAGATGCCCACCGTCGACCACTGGTTTCATGTATCTGAAGAAGAAGGTCATAAGAAGAGTGGCAATGTGACTACCATCAACATCGGCATCAGTCATAATAATTATCCGGTCATATCTTAGGCCGTTTATATCAAAGGACTCTTCAATACCAACACCAATGGCTTTAATAAGGCTAATAATCTCGTTATTAGCCAGCATTTTATCTAGACGGGCACGTTCAACGTTAAGAACTTTACCTCTAAGCGGTAAGATAGCCTGACTTTTAGAGTCGCGGCCAGTTTTGGCCGAACCGCCGGCTGAGTCACCCTCTACCAGATAAAGTTCGGAGTCTTTAGGGTCCTTATTAGAACAATCTGCCAGTTTACCAGGCATCGAGGCACCTTCGAGCACGCCTTTTCTGAGAATGTTATCTCTGGCAGCTCGGGCAGCTTTACGGGCTCTAGAAGCCAGCAGCGCTTTACCGACAATTCTTTTGGCAACTGCCGGATGTTCTTCGAGATAATAGTTAAAGTATTCGTTCATAACTTGTTCGACGTAACTTCTGACTTCGGGGTTGCCTAGTTTGTTTTTTGTTTGACCTTCAAACTGAGGATCAGTTAATTTAACTAGGATAATTGCCGTTAGACCTTCTCTGGTATCTTCACCGGATAGGTTTTCTTCTTTGTCTTTAATTAATCCCTGTTTGCGGGCGTAATCATTAATAACCCTTGTGAGAGCGGCTCTAAAGCCTGTTAGGTGTGTACCACCGTCAGCGTTTAAGACGTTATTGGCAAATGCCTTGATCGTTTCGTTATAGGCATCGTTATACTGAATAGATATTTCTACTTGAACATCGTTAATTGTCTTATCGACATAAAAGATATCTTCATCGACAACTTCTTTGCCAACGTTTAAATGTTTAACGTAACTTTGGATACCACCTTCAAAGTAAAAGCTATACTGTTCACCGGTTACTTCGTTTTTTAAGCATGTTCTAATACTCTTGGTTAGATAAGCGGCATGTCTCAGTCTATCTAAAATAGCCTCATAGCTAAATTCGATAGATTGGAAGACTTCTTTATCTGGGTAGAAGGTAATCTCAGTTCCCGTTCTATTTGTTTTGCCTGTTTCTTTTAGGTCTCCCTGGGAAATACCTCTTACGTAATCTTGTTCATAAATCTTGCCATCCCTAAAGACCTTAACATGGAGTTTGGCGCTTAAAGCATTGACAACACTACTTCCTACACCGTGAAGACCACCAGAGACTTTATAGCCGCTGTCACCGAACTTACCACCGGCATGTAGTACCGTTAAGACTGTTTCAACGGTACTCTTCTTAGTCTTGGGGTGTATTTCTGTTGGTATACCGCGTCCATTATCTGTCACTCTGATGCCGTCATTCTCCAGCATATCGACAGATACTTCGGTAGCGTAACCGGCTAAAGCTTCATCGATACCATTATCAATAAGTTCCCAGACTAAGTGGTGCAGTCCTTCCAGACCGGTGCCACCGATATACATGCCTGGCCTTTTACGTACAGGCTCAAGTCCTTCCAGGACAGTTATCTGACTGGCCGAATATTCATCAGTCTTTTTGTTTGCCACTAGTATCAAACCCTCAGTTTTAAACTTTTTATTCCCACTACTTATATTATACCTTATACCAGATCTTTTAATCAAACCCAAATCTGCTGTTAAAAGCATTAATAGTATGCTTAAATAAATATGTAATTTAAAAAGTCAAAAATGTTTGAAAAATTATTATCAGCTCTACCGTTTAACCCAGGACTAATCCAGCAATTACCTTTTTATGCCAAACGAATGAGACAAGAAGAGAGTGTTAGACGAGTTGGTTTTGCATTTATTGTTTTCGCCTTTTTAATACAATTCTTCGCTTTTGTCAGCCCGCCACAGTCAACCCTTGCCGATTCACCCAATGACTTAATTAACGGTGGTTTTGCATCCGCTGCTGAAGCAGCCAGTGACTGCCGATCTAATGTAAAAGATTACGGCACAATTCTTGCCTATTACGGTATTACTTGTGACAAAGTTGCCAGTGCTAATACAGTTACCGTCAACTCTGATGCCTTTAGTAAACAGCTCTGGTCAATGGGTCGGCTACCATACAATTTACCGGGAGAATCACCCGTCACTATCCCAAGTCTTAACTACACGCTTTACATAAGATATCTATGGGGCTGGGATACGTCTGGAACTCCATCCACCTATCAGATGTTAAATGTCACGACAACCGGCGGCCAAACCCTTTTTCTAATTGAAACCTGCGGGAACCTAGCTTCAGTTGGCAAACCCATACCAGTCCAAAAAACACCCTACATTTCTTTATCTAAAACAACCGTCCCCAATTATCCGGCAGAAAACAGTGAGGTATCTCCTGGAGCCACCCTGGGCTTCAGGATCCTCTTTGGCAACACAGGTGGCCCCGCAGACAATGTCACTATAAGCGACACGACACCCGCCAATACCACTGAAGCATGGCTTGGCGTAGGTAATGCTCATAGCGATCAATATTCAAACAATACTGCTACCTGGTCTTTAAGTAGTCTGTCGAGTGGTGATTCTGACTATTATTATTCCGACTATGTTGATGCTTTCTATAAGGTCAATCCAAATACACCAAATAACACCAGGATTTGTAATATAGCTAGTATTAAATCATCTGAGACACCGACAACTAACAGTAATAGTGTTTGCGTAACCGTACATGTTAATGCACCAACACAGCCGACTGCACCAACACAGCCGACTGCACCAACACAGCCGACTGCACCAACACAGCCGACGACGCCAACCTGTGAGCAGCTACAGAGCAGTCAAAACGAATCGGCTTGCATAACTGTCAAGAAGACAGCCAGCAATGTAACGACCAATACTTCAGATGCTAACGGCACCACCGCCAATGCTGGCAACGTTATAAAGTACACTCTTTATGCTACGAATATTGGCTCGGACACCGTTAACAATTATGTGTTTGAGGATAGTTTAGCTTATGTTCTAGATTACTCTAAGGTAATTCAGGCTAATGGTGGTGAAGTTACGTCAGATAATGAAATAGTCTGGCCAGGCGAGAACATTGCGCCTAATCAAACATTGACTGAAACATTCGAGGTCATGATAGATAATCCGATACCCCAGACTCCTGCTTCAACTTCAGATCCAAACTACTTTAATCTAACCATGAGCAACACTTATGGCAACACTATTACTATTAACTTACCCGGTACACCCGTCCAAGTTGTCCAGCAAGTTTCAACTACTTTGCCAAATACTGGCCCTGGTGATAGCGTCATAATTGGTGCCGTAGTTGTCGCTATAGCTGGTTACTTCTTATTTAGGTCACGCTTACTAGCTAAAGAGGTTAAGATAGCTATAACTGAACAATCAGGAGGTGCACCGTGAATGAAGCATTAAGAGGGAGAGCTGAAGTTCAGGAAACCAGCCATCCTTTTACACCTGAAGACTTAAAAAACAAAGTTGAAGAAGCATCCAGCCCAGAAGCTAACCCGGCTGCTCAAATAGCTGAAGCAAGGCAAGAAGTAACTAAAGAATCCGACTCTAGAGAAAAGCTTTTAAACAAACTGGAAGCTGAACAAGAGACTAACGATGAGCCGGTTGCCAGACCAGTCAATAAAGAGCTACTTAAAATCACTTTCAATAAAGAGATGGGCCATATTAGAAGAAAACTGAGCAGTATAGACAAAATCGGTAGTAAGATTATCCACCAGCCGCTTATCCGGTCTGTTAGCGAGGTATCTTCTAAGATAATAACTAGGCCTTCTGGACTTCTAGGAGGCGGTGTAGTGGCTTTTCTTGGCACAGGTACATATTTGTACTATACGAAGCACATTGGCCTCAAGTACAACTATACGATCTTTCTACTGTTGCTTGTTGGCGGTTTTATTGTTGGCTTACTACTTGAAGCTCTTATTCGGATTATTAGAGGAAGACGATCGATCTAGGCTATTAGGGTGGTATCTTCAGCGGCCTTAATGTCTTTAGGTTGTATTTGTCCGTTGCGATCTATGTGTATGGTGTCACCTTCCCGCATATGACCTGATGTTGGCTTCGGCTGAGGCTCGTTAACAACATTGGGTTTGGTTGGGGTAACTAACTCTGTTCGAAGCTCACCGGCAATTTTATCTACCTCAGCTTGTTCAATTTCATTGCTAGATATATTTTGGCTGATTGGCGCTAACGGTGTTGATGCTGGAGTCATATTGGGCATAGTCGACGCCGGAGTTGATAATATCGGGTTTAAAGGCTGACTTATGGTTTGGCCGCTTACTGGAGCAACTGTGGCTACTCCTTGAGCTGGTCCATTCATAGAATATGGACTAGGTGCTGGAACACCAACTAATGGTGTAGTCCGCTTCTTAGCTAACCATTCATTAATAAATGATCCGCTAGCCTTAGGTGCTGGAACAGATGTTGGTCCCACAGGAGCCGGTGATTGGCCAGTTCGAGCCCAAGGGTTAGATGCCGGCATCTGAGAGTTAGCGTAAGGTAAAGCAGTCGAAGCAGGGAAACCAGAAGCTGAAGGATTATACGCTGGTCTTGGCTCTTCCTTGGTAGTCATGCGAGCAAAGATTTCTTTTTCGACAACTGCTTTAGGACGACCGTATTTAGCAGCTGAAAGTTGTTTTAAAGCTTCGGCTAAACGTTTATTGGGTGTGCCAAGTTGCGGCAGTGTAGCCATCGTAAATGGCTGGGTCGGTACGCCGCCAACAAGAGTTCTGACTACAGTGTTAAAGTTGGGAATTCGTAATAGATCTTCGGCATCAAAGACCGGCTGGAAGTATTTACCAATACTCTCCACATCGTTTTGGCCTATCCTGAAAGAAACTATAGTACCAATGTTACCAAAAACAGCATCCCTAATTTCCGGAGATAACTGGGTAGTAAACTGGTTGGCCACAATTAGATTCAAATGGAACTTTCTAGCTTCAGACATTATGGTTGCCAAGCTATCTGTTGAGAAGTTCTGAAACTCATCGACATATAGGGCAAAGTCTTTTCTTTCTTTTTCCGGAACATCAACCCGGCTCATGGCTGCTGCCTGAAACTTCATAACAAAAACCATACCTAGAAGCTTCGAGTTTAGCTCACCTGTAGCGCCCTTGCTGAGATTAACCAAAAGGATCTTTTGGTTATCCATAATGTCTCTAATGTTAAAGGCGCTCTCTGTCTGACCGATAATGTTACGCATCATATCGTTGCTTAAGAAGGCACCGAATTTAGAAACAAACCAGCTGACAACTTCACCAAAGTCGTTAGATCTTTGGCTCTGGGGCATTTCCTTTTTCCAGAACTCAATCACATTCTGGTCTGTTACGTATTTCAGTTTCTGATCGACATACTTAGGGTCTCTAAACAGTTTAGGAATATCCACAAAGGTTCCGCCAGCCGGGTCAGCCATAACTGTTAAGGCAGCCATTCTAAATAGGTGTTCGTATCTTGGGCCCATTATTCCTTGGTGCTGAGGGTCATAAAGTTTATACAGCATATTAAGGGCTTCCTGGATAAGAAAATCTTTTTGTTCAGGCGAATGGAATTCAAATAGATTAAGCCCCATCGGATAGTCCATGTCCCCAGGTGAGAAGTAAATAAGGTCTTCGGTTCTTTCTTTAGGTATCATAGCCAATAGGTTCTCGACTGTATCACCATGAGGGTCAACAAAGGCGAAACCGTTACCGTTTAACATATCCTGCAAAGCTAAATTCTCGAGGAACATAGATTTTCCAGTACCGGTCTGTCCTACAGCGTAGACATGTCGTTGTCTGTCGTGTAAAGCTAATCTAATAGGCTTCCTCACACCCCTAAAGACATTAAATCCTAACAACAGCCCATCTTCAGGGATGTTTCTTGGGCCATCTACCTGTTTAGAGGCTTGTTTTACCAGCTGACTAGTAGGGATATTGTTTTGGTCTGGGAAATGGAATAAAGTTGCAAGTTCTACAGCATTTAAGATGGTATGGGTGTTATGCTGAGGGAAAAATCTCATTATGTACGAGGTAACCAGATCATCGATATCTTTAGCAGGTATGTATTTAAAGCCGTTCTTACCTGGCTGATCAAAGAGCGCAAAGCTAGCTATTATCTGGCTCAGAACACTTTGAGCCCGCTGGCTGACATTAGAAGATACGATAACCCTTATTACTACCTCAAAAGCGGCATGTCGTGTCTTATCATCTATAGAATCTAGCGTTGCCTGTTCTAAATTTGACAATTCTTTTCGCTTTTCTTCTTTATCTTTATGGTCTGGCGGTTTGAATAAGGCTATGAGTACACTCTTAGCCCACCAAGATATAGAACCTCGACCAGAGTGGCCAGAACCACCTTTCCTTTTTGAATCCGAGAAACTGTGTGCTTCTTTACGCCACTTATTATCTGCCGGCCTAAGAAGTATCTGGATAGCCGCACCATCTTCTTTAGAAAGATTGGCCATAGAGCTAAGGATAGACTGCAAAGCATCCCTTTTAAGGTCCAAATATGTGGCGATAGGATAAGCGTAGGAATCTTTAAGAACCAGTTCGCCACCGAGGGTACCATTTAATTTGCCCACCTTATTGAAAATGTTGTGTTCTGCTACCTCTTCTAACCTGGCAGTCGGATAAGCACTAATTATGGCTTGCTTAACAACATCTAACAAAGCAATCGGTACGGCAGCATAAAAGTATATAAAGCCCTCTATGCAGACTATTTCAAAACCAAAGTGTCGTTGGCCGTAAAATTTATGTTTAAAGCCCTTCTTCCACGTACTAGCAATGATATTGTAGATAATCTGAGCCTTAGAAATGGTTTCCTCGTTAACATCTCTGGTATCTCTTTGGCCTACTTCCGTATCATCACTGGTTGGTGGCAGGTGAATAAGTAGTGGAACTATCTTAAGACCTCGTTCGTAATTCTTTTGTTCACGGAAAATATGCCGAATTTGATAAAAAATAACAGGACCAACTATCAAAAGTAGGCCTATTAATATCGCCAGCATTTTTAATATGAATCCCATTTTATTTACTCACTATCCTCAATGACTTTGTTGTAACGTTTCTTCATATAGTCAGCTTTGAATAGGGTCATTTCCTTGCTTTGGTTATGCGGATCTTCCCTGTTTTCCTCTATAATTTTCTTGGCTTTAGCCACCCATTCTTTTTCAATTAAATCGTTGTCATCAGCTACCAGTGGATTGTCTGAAATTGATGTAGTAGATGCAACAGGAACAGGCTTATGTGTCAGGATTGTACCTATTTGAAAGTCTGAAACCTGAGAATTAGAGTTATTCAACTTAGGAACTTTTGGGCGGGGGGAATTTTCAGGTGCTGCCGGCAAAGTATTCTGCTCAACAGCAAAATCACCATCCGTTTCGCTTACTGGAGGCGGCAAATTATATTTAGGGGTTTCGACGTTTTCTGATGGAGGCATTCTTATATTATACAAACAATTCAATAGATGTGTTAGGCACCTATTAATCCTTTAAACGTTTAAACAAGTGTTTTTGGCCTGATAAAGGCCAAATAGACGTATAAAAGAACAGTTATAGGGACAATGATCAGGACATCTTTTAAAGATAACTGCCCAATGGACTGCAGGGCCAGCAGAAAACAGATGAGCCCTGCGCTGAAAATGGCTAATTTACGTCTATTTTTAATCTTTAAGCCCAATTTTACTAAAAAGA
This sequence comes from uncultured bacterium, assembly GCA_963762395.1. Classification (GTDB taxonomy): domain Bacteria; phylum Patescibacteriota; class Saccharimonadia; order Saccharimonadales; family UBA4665; genus JAJZKE01. The sequence goes on from CAVXKL010000001.1 coordinate 450,842, forward strand.
CTAACACAATCTTAATAACTACATACAAACTAAGGCCTAAAAGTACAAAACCGGCTATAAGCCATAGTGAATTAACCTTATTGGGGTCTGTAATACCGAAAAATATGGCATCAAGAGCAACGACTGTTATTAGCTCTAAATATAGTTTGGATTTAAAAATTTGTATCTTCATATAAAAAGCTGCTCTAATTATATATTAAAGCAGCTAATTAAGTTCACTGTGCCGTGGCAACAAATGCACTGAAAGATTTTAATATATAGCGCTTGTTGCCAATCGGCTGACTGACCGCTCATTAAGCCTTTACGGCAAAATGGGCGAAATTATTTTGGTAAGTATTTTTGTTTTTGTAACTTACTAATACAATCTAACACGTATATGCTTAAAAGTCAATGATCCAAAAATTGCGTGAGTTTAGTGTTCAGACTTACTACGTTTTTTCGATAATCAAAAATGGAAAAAAATGCTAAAAAGTTATGCACAGTTTTAAGTATAAAATAACCATAAAAGTTATTGACTGCCCTATCTTGTTAAACTATTATATTCCTAGCACTGAACAAATAAAGTGCTCAAAAACAAAAAGCTTTAGAGAAACAACGGCTTCTCGCAAGCCGTTGTTCCATAGAAAAAAATCTCCAAAAATAACAAACAAAAGTTATACCACAAACACCAACAAATACCTTGCCTGGTAAAAAACGGGCAAGGTATTTTAATTATATCGATTGTCTAGAAATAATTTATTTGCTAGAATGCCAGCAATATCTAATGAGGAGACTATACTTATAGCCAAAGTAATACGCCTTAATGAAAATATTAGGGCCCCTATGTTGCGAGTCATTGATGATGACGGAAAACAGTTGGGAATTATGAGCCGCATGGAAGCGCTTCAAGTTGCTGAACAGCAGGAATTGGATTTAATTGAAATATCACCCGAATCCAATCCCCCGATCGCTAAAGTAACTGACTGGGGGAAATATAATTACAGTCGTACCAAGCAGCTTCAGAAAAACCGGAAAGCTTCCAAGGGCACAGAACTTAAGCAAATAAGGTTTGGTCTTAAGATTGGCGAGCATGATCTAGATATCAAGCTTAACCAATCGTTGAAGTTCCTTAATGACGGTAATAAAGTTAAATTTACGCTTTTTTACCGAGGTAGAGAGCAAGCTCATAAAGATATAGGCTTTCAACTAGCCCAGAAAGTTATTAACCAATTAGGTGATAATATATTAGTTGATCAACAGCCAACATTGCTTGGCAAACAATTAACATTCGTCGTAAGGAGTAACCGAAATGCCAAAGTTAAAAACCCATAGTGGTACTAAGGATCGGATTAAGATCACCAGGAATGGTAAAGTTCGAGCCGGCCACCCAAATATGAACCACTTTCTTGGCAAGAAATCCGGTTCCAGAAAAAGAAGTCTTAGGGGACTGAAAACTCGAGGTGGGGTATTTGCGAGAACCACCAAGAAAAAGCTTGGAAAATAATCTCACTTTAAGGAGTTATCATGAGAGTTAAGAGAGGCGTTACTGGCCACAAGAAACATACTAAGATCAGGAAAGCTACCAAAGGCTTCAGCCATCCTAATAGAGTTAGTGTTAAGAGAGGAAAACAAGCCTTAAATAGGTCATTGCAGTTCTCAACACGTGATAGGAAAAACCGTAAGCGAACAATGCGAGAGCTTTGGAATGCTAGGATTAATGCTGCTGCTAGACAGAATGGTACTACTTATAGTCGGTTTATTGCTGCTCTTAAGAAGTCTAACATTGAATTGGACCGTAAAGTTCTTGCTGAACTTGCCGTAAGCGAACCGAAAGTATTTGGTGAATTAGTAAAAGTTTCTAAAGATAAGAATTAGTCTTTTTGTGACGATAGGGTAGATTATCTGTAAGCCGGGTTTTGTTCTCATTAATATGAGAGCTAGCCATCTATCTAGGCCATACAATTGCTTGTAGGCTCAAGCAGTTATCGGTGGATCATTAAGCGGGACACTTTTGAGCTTTGGGCTCAAAGAAATCCATCTCCTTGCAGCAGGTAGGGTTTACCCTCTCTATACGTCACCGTATAGAGCTGTGATCTCTTAAATCACTCTTTTCACCCTTACCACCCTAAGGTGGCGGTATTGTTTCTGTGGCACTTTCCCTGGACTCACGTCTGGTCGCCGTTAGCGACTACCATTCCCTGAGCTGCCCGGACTTTCCTCGTAATAAAGATCAATTATCACGCGACTAGCTGATAATCTACCCGAACCCTATTATATCACTGATTGCCAGTGTTGTTTAGCTCTTTATCGAGCGCTCTATTGACAGCTGCATCAGCTAATTTATTCATTTTTCTTGGAACGTGTTGAAAAGAAATTTTACTAAACTTGGAAGATAAAGTTTTAATAGCATCATGTATCGGCCATAGGTCCCTATTTTTAACCTTAAAGGTACCCTGCATTTGATTAACAACCAATAAACTATCCATAAAGACCTCTACTTCCTTAGCACCCAGCTTTAAACAGTCTTCTAGGGCTAATTTGAGCGCTGTATATTCGGCTTGATTATTGGTAGTGATACCTAGATACAAACCTTCGTCAGCAATAATATGGCTATTTTCATCAATTATTACATAGCCACTAGCTGAGGGGCCTGGGTTACCTCTTGATCCACCATCGGTATAAACTTTTAAGTGCTTGGCTGAGGCTTTATCACTAGTCTGTACAATGTTGGTTTTAGCTAGTTTATCTATTTCTTCAGCCATTTCCCTGTCTTTGTCTGTAATTTTCTGTTTGTCTTCATCAGTACTAAGCCATATTTGAACTACATTCCATTGGTTTTCCCATCTAGGATGATGGTTTAATCTTTCAGCAATTGAAGCTACTTGCTTCATAAATTCAAAAGCATCGTTGAAATCCTTAAAAACAAATTGCTTGTATAACCCGTGTTTTGTTGTTTGCCACATGCATAAATCTTACCATGCTCTGGCTTTATATCCCCTAGTTCAGTTAAAATTCATTAGATCGGGGTGTGGCGCAGTTGGCTAGCGCGTACGGCTGGGGGCCGTAAGGTCGCAGGTTCAAATCCTGTCACCCCGACCAAAGTTTTTATACTTAATCGATATTGTGTAAGTTCAAACACATATTAGACTCTGCCGACTAACTAAGCAGGGTCTTTTTAGGTGCAGCAAGTATATCTAGACGCATACTGGGTGGGTTATGCTCGTAAGGCTATGAATAACTTACAAGACATAACCCAACATAAAGATTACCAAACAATTAAGTACCGGCTAAATATTATCTGTTTCTATGACGACTATGGATCCGAAGCTACTAGACGAGCTTTTAATGTCTCCAGGGCTACTGTCTTTAACTGGAAGAAACGCTTGAGCGCCGGTAACGGCCAGCTCAGTGCTCTAGCGCCATATACCAGGCGGCCTAAGGCTTACCGGACAGGCCAGGATCTAGCTTGGCATAGACAGCAGATTCTTAAACTAAGAACTGCTCACCCTGGACTAGGCAAAGACAAGCTTAAGCCTATGCTGGATACGGCTAGCCGTTTCAACGGCCAACCTCAACTGTCGGTCTCGACTATTGGCCGTTTAGTTACCAAGCTCCAGGTTAAGGGGCAGTTACCATCTCATCGACAGTTAAGCTATATGGCTAGAACTGGGCGCTTGGTTAAGCCCCATTCACCCATACCAAAGTTTAAGAAGCTGCGCCGGGCTGGCTTTAGACCCCAGACACCTGGTGACCTAGTCCAAGTAGACTGCGTTATTAAGGTCATTGATGGCTTAAGGCGTTACGTTATCTCCGCTATTGATTACCATAGTGAATTTGCCTTTAGCTATGGCTACAAGAGTCTAAGTTCAACCATGAGCCAGGACTTTCTAGTTAAGCTGAGGCAGGTAGCCCCATTTGATATTAAGAGAGTCCAGACGGATAACGGCAGCGAATTCTACAAACATTTCCATCGGGCTACCGAACAGTTGAACTTAATCCACTTCTTTAACTATCCCAGAAGCCCTAAGATGAACGCTAAGATTGAACGGTTTAACCGGACAGTTCAGGAAGAGTTTGTTGACTGGCATCTAGACGACATGGCCTTAGACTTAGACGGATTCAACCTTAAGTTGATGGATTACCTGATTTGGTACAACACCGAAAGACCCCACCATACTCTTAAACAGAAAAGCCCTATGCAATACCTGCTGGATTATCTACAATTACCTAGGCGAGAGTCTAATATGTTATGGACGGATACAGATATTTGACATAATATATACCAAAAGGTATACTTGGGTATATGATTACTAATGATACAACTATATTAAGTCTTAAAACTAAGAAACAAGTCAAGGAATTGGCTCAGATGCGAGCCAAACAGCTTGGCATACCCCTTGGAACCTTGGTTAATGCCTTTCTTCGTAATCTAGGCCAAACAGGAGAGGTTCGTTTTACTATATCTGAGCCTATTACTCCTAAAATGGCCATGATCATAGAGGAAATGAGAGCAGATATTATCAGCGGGGACACTTACGGACCGTTTAATATCGAAGAAGCTGAAGCTTTTTTAGATGAGATACCTTATGAACCTGAACGTAAAAATTAAATATACTAAGAAATTTAGAAAGCAATACTCTAAACTAGATCCAAAGATTAGGGAACAATTTAAGAAGCGACAGCGTTTATGGTTAAGCGACCCCTATAATTATCTATTGCATTTGCATATGCTTACAGGCGAATATTCAGGTCTATATAGCATTAATATAACTGGTGATATTCGTGCTTTATACGAAAAAATCGATGATAAATATGTCGTTTTTGGTTTTATTGGTACTCACAGTCAACTATACGGCTAGTTTAAGAATCTTGTCTTTCTCCAATACGGGTCAAAAAACTCTATATCTCTGGAAATCGTTTAGGGTCTTTTTTGTAGTAATTACACCAAGAGTCAGTTTCTTTTACCTCAAGAGTTTCAATATATATACCCTTTTTGAAGCCACCCCTCTTTCTTTTCTTGGCTTGCTTTATCTTTGATACTTCTTGCGCTATACCTGATAACACTTTTAAATCTGCAATTGCCTGCTCTATATCAGCTACCTCTTCAGCAATTTCATGTCCTGACAGAGATGCTAATTCATTGGCTTCTTCAGCAACCTTTCTAGCAAGTTCTGATATGTGCTCGTCGTGATTTAATATTCTGTATTGCGGTTTTTCACCCAGTTCATAATAAGAAGAAAGTAATTTATCCCTTACTAGCTTGTTGAGCCTAAATTTTGTCATACCGTTATTTTACACCTTGTATACCCTTGCGACTTAGGGCTCGAGCAATGACTAGGCTATTGGTAAACTTAGCAGTTCGTTTAGCTGTTCAGGGCTAATAGTTTCTGGTCGACTAGAGTTTTAGATTTTAATTACAAGATTGTAAACGTCCGTATAAAGCCTTAACAAAATGTCGTTATTGCTAGAAGCAAGAATTAAGACTAGGGCCATAATGATAAAAAACCCATATCTTTCAATTGATGCCATGAAGTCTTGTAGCGCCTCTGGTGCAAAGGCATATAAAACTCTTGATCCATCAAGAGGCGGTATTGGGATGAGATTAAAAACAAACATGACCACGTTTAAGCTTATGAAGTACAGTAGGAAATTAGCAATCGCTGGGCTTACATTTAATGATTTGGCTATTATTACCCCGATAATTGCCAAAGCCAAATTAGAAAGAGGGCCAGCAATAGCTAAAAGAGCTGCACCATAATGCCCATATTTAATTCGACTTGGATTATATGGAACCGGCTTAGCGGCTAGAATAGGGAATTTGAATATTACCAGAGTGATGACAGGTAGTATCACTGTCATGAGTGGATCAATGTGTGCTAAGGGATTAAGAGTTAGTCTGCCTTCTTCACTAGCTGTTGGGTCACCTAGTTTATAGCCTACAAAGGCATGCATGTATTCATGAATGGTCATCGATATAAGTATTACGATTACTATATCGACGATATCGGCAGCAGTTAGGTCACCTAGCATCTAACTAGTATAATACGTCAACCCTTAAGATGTTTATAAATAGCAAAACAAGGTTTCGGGGATCCGAGTCTGATCACCTGAATAAATCCAGGTGGGTGTTCTCACGTAGAAACCACGGTTTCTAACAAATATTGAACTCCCGTATGAGTGCATTTGCAGATAATCATACTCTCGGATAAAGGATTTTTATACCTCTCCCCGATATATAAATTATATCTAATGTCCTAGCCTAATTACTAGATTACGTTGACTATAATACCAAGATTTTATAAAATAACATCTTACACTAAGTAATACTCATCAGGAATTATATGCAAAAGTGCGACATTTCAGGAAAAGGTAAGCAATACGGCAACAACGTCAGTAATAGCCAGAGGCATACCCGAAAGATATGGAAGCCTAATCTTCAGACTAAGACCCTCATTATCGACAACCGCAAGGTTACCTTAAAAATTAGTACCCAAGCTTTGAGAACACTCAAGAAAAATGGTACTATCACTAGTTCTTAATCTCTTATAAAGTTTCTAGAACAATCAGTTGAGTGACATCAGCAAGGTCATCCGACTTTACTTTAAGCTTACTAACCTTTTCCTTTATTTCCATGCCAAGCTCTTTAAGGGCGGTATCTAAATCAATCTGTTCAACAGGGTACTTCAAGCCGCTTTGCTTATAGTGAGTCGGGACAACAATCTTGGGCTCAATGCTTTTGATTAACTTAAGAGCCCCTTGTGGGTCTAAGGTGTAGCCGTTATTACCAACCGGTACAAACAGTACATCAACAGTCCCTATTTTCTCTAGCTGGCTTTCGTTAAGTTCACCTAAAATATGGCCACAAACCAAGATATTTAGATCTAAGCTGATTAGGCTATACATAGTCACTGTCTTTCCGGAATCATCATTCATAAAAGGCTTAGCGGCAATGCCAACAACAGATATATCTCCGACTTCATATTCACCAGGACCATTGAAAGTTAAGCGGGCATTGTTCTTTAGGGGCTCTACTGTGTAGAGACAGACATCATCAGATTTAACTACTGACTTTTTACCTAAATTTACCAGGTTATCGTCAATTACTATCCTTGTTGATTTATGACTAACCACTAAACAGTTAGCACCATAGAACTGAACATCCATTATCCTTCTACCTCAGAGCCTAACTTCTCACCATTCAACAAACCCTGTTCATCAACAATCACCTGTTTCTTAGCTCTTTCAATACTACTGGCAAACCTGTCTCTGATGCCTTGACGATATTTAAACTCGCTCAGATTCATAACTGTGTAGCGAAGTGATTTATTCTCCTTCTTTTCTAAATCACTAACATATTTTGCTAAAGCATTAGGATTAATGTTACCCACTATTAATATATCTACACCAGTCGAATCATCTCGTGTAAATTGGCCAGTAAATACGGCCAGGTCAATATGCCCAATTGAGTTTAAGTCGCTTGCAGCAACACCTTCATCATTTGAGGCTGCTTGTGTTTTCTTCATAGTCTTGCTTATGCCGCCGCTAAATATCTGCTGCAGGGGTTCATAATATTTAAACTTCTGATTTACTTCATAGTAGAGTTTATTGTTATTACTATCTGAAACAATAATGCCAATATTAAGCAGATTGCTTAGTTCCCTTCGAACTGAGTTTATTTGCTCATCAATCTTACGGGTAATCTCTCTTACATAGAAAGCCCTGTTCGGATTACTATAAAAAAGCTGCAATAGCTTAACCCTAGTTTTCGACCCAAAGAGTTGCTCAATCATTTTTATATAGTATCAAGTTTTGTAACAATTTAAAATGTCAGATAGTCAGATCTGTTGTCACTAGATCTACAATTTCATCTATTTTGATCGGTTGTTTGAACCACTGAATACTTTTATTCCGCTTAAACCAAGTACGCTGTTTTTTGGCTAAATTATTGGTTGCTGAAATAATTTGTTGGCGTGTTTCCTCAAGTGTTTGGCTGCCCTCAAAGTATCTTTGCCACTGTTTGTATCCTACCCCCTTGAGTGCCTCGCATTCCCAGCCATATTGTTCGCTAAGTGTTCCTACTTCATTCTCGAGACCTTTTTCTATCATTATTTCAACTCTCTTCTCAATTGAGTTTTTTAATTCGTTAGGGCTTAACTTTATGCCTACTACCAAAGTATTGTCCCTCAGACTTCCTTTCTTGGGCAAAGTTCCACCAGATTCTATTAAACGTATAAGGCGACGCTTATTAGATGTATCTATGTTCTCTGGAATAGATATTTTAAGATCATCAATTTTATTCAGCAGTTTATTGATAGATAACTTATTTAGTTCTTGGCGCATTTTAGGATTGCCTGGGCTTAGAAACCCATAGCTATAAATAACACTATCGATATATAAACCGCTACCGCCTACCATTACAGCTATCTTCCCCCGGCTAGATATTTCATCAATGGCCTTGTTGGCTAACTTTTTATATACAGCGGCTGTAAAGTCTTCATAAGGTTCAATAATGTCCAGTAAGTGGTGGGGTATCAACTTCTTATCTTTGGCACTCGGCTTATCTGTTCCAATATCCACTCCCTTCCTTACAGTCCATGAATCGGCACAAATGATTTCACCGTTAATTCGTTGACATAAATTTACCGCTAGTCTTGATTTTCCGCTGGCTGTTTCACCAACAATGACAACAAGAGGAGGTATTAAGTTAGGCTTTGGGTTCATATAAGTACCTATTTAAATCTACGTAATATCTCTCTTTCACTACTATGCCCTCCCCCTCAAGATGAATCTTTTGAGCCCGTCTTCCCCCTGGATAACCAGAGGCCAAACCACCATGTCTATTAACTACCCTATGCCAGGGAAGTGCAGGATTGCCGAAGTGAGCAATACCGCCAACGATTCTAGCAGCTACTGGTTGGCCACAAAAAGCAGCTATTTGGCCATAAGTCATAACCTTACCTTTAGGAATAGTTGAGACTAAGAGTTCGACACGCTGTTTAAAATTGTCCATGGTCTTTATAAGCGACTCTCCTATGATAGCAAATCGATGTGGTTAATTACTTGTACTAGGCCTCGTAAATAACCGGGCTACAAAACACTGCGAGCCCTTGGAATAAAGTGGTAATGTATTGCACTTGGAGTTAAAATCCATCTTCCAAAAATTGACTAATTAATTATTGTATGCTTTAACACTATATTAACCGGTAGTATACTGGTACGATTATGGCTGAAACATTATTTGGCACCGACGGTTATCGCGGACAAGTTGATAATTTAAATAGAACCGGCATCAACCCAAATACATTTGAACGTCTGGCCTATGAATTTGTTGGTCTGACAACTGAGCTAAATGGTGAATCGCCTATTGTAATTGTTGGCGGTGATACCCGCAAATCCGGCGAGGTATTGCGAAATGCCGTAATAAACGGTGCAGCGATGGCTGGTGCTGAAGTATGGTCTATGGGTATTGCACCAACACCCGTTATTGCTAAAGCAGCCCAAGAGCACCAGACTTATGCTATTGCTGTTACAGCTAGCCATAATCCCGGATCAGATAATGGATTTAAACCGTTTGACGTTGGCGGCGTAAAACTCAGTAACGATATCTTACGAGAAATCGAAAGAAGTTACTTTTCAAGAGATGAGATGTATAGACTTAAAAAACATAGACAAAGCTCGATAATAGCTCGACCTGACCTTAAAGATGAATATATTAATAGCACCGTTACTGAGATAGGCGGGGATCAAACACTAGCCGGGCACACAGTAGTTATTGATGGTGCAAACGGTGCAGTATTTAACATGGCGCCACGCTTATATGAAGCACTAGGCGCGACAGTAGTAAGATTTGAATGCCATAATAATGGCGCACGTATTAATCTTAATTGCGGCGCTGGTAATTTGGAAGGTGTTAAAGATTTTCTAGAACTCAATCCAGATATATGGAAGAAAACTAATTTTCTAGGTGCATTTGCCAGTGACGGAGACGGCGATAGAGTGATGGGTGTTGATCATTTAAGGAGGGTCATTGATGGTAACTATTGGCTGCAAAGATTAGCGATCGGTCAACGTGGTATCGTCGGGACAGTTTATACTAATTCAGCCCTGCGCGAAGCTGTTAGACGAGCTGGCGTAGAATTCCATGAATGTCCTAATGGCGATAGCCATGTAACAGCAGAAATAATGAAATTAACAAAGGAATGTGGACCAGGGTATACCAGGGGCGGCGAGTTCACGGGTCACTTGATTGATATAGATCATTTATCGAGTGGCGACGGTCTGTATATGGGAGCCTGGATGGCAGTCCAAGCCGTATCGGAAGGTATAACTTTAGCTGATATTCATGATGGACTAGTTTTATGGTCGGAAAAAATGGTTAACATTCACGTTGATAATGCTGAAGAAAGGCTAGCTGATCCTTTGGTCACAGAAGCTATCCAGTCTATAAACGATAAACTTGGCAAGCTTAGTCGGATAGTTGTTAGGCCTTCAGGTACCGAACCATTAGTCCGGATTTGGGCAGAATCTAGAGATGAAAACGTAGATACTATAACTAGCGATATTTCAAAAATTCTACAAGGTAATAATTAGGAATTTATCTTAAGCTATGGCAGCTTATCTATTACTGTTTACTTGCTATGAGGGGGTAGTCACCTCTTTATAGATTGGATTTAAGAGTCCTTTCTCGGTATTCTGAGCTAACTTTAGAGAGAAAATCTCCGTAAGCCAATGTTGGTGCCTGCGTATTCTCTATTAAATCCTGCCTGATTCTTGGGGTAACTTGACCAGATTCAACTTCATGAGGTCCAACAACAATAACATAAGGTATTTTCATCACTTCAGCTTCTCTTATACGTTTGCCTACTGATTGATTGTCATTATCTAGAGTTGCTCTTAAGCCCGCCTCTTTGGCCTGCCCTAATAGCTTATTAGCATAGTTAACAATTTCATCTGTCTGATTAAGTGTTATCAGGCGTATTTGCTCTGGTGCCAGCCACAACGGGAATTTGCCGGCAAAATGTTCAATCAGTAGCATAATGAAGCGTTCGAATGAGCCTAAGATGGCCCGATGAATCATCACCGGTGTTTGCTCGCTGCCATCCTGTTCGGTATAGGTTAGCCCGAAACGCTTAGGCATAGCAAAATCAAACTGAATGGTAGCTAACTGGGTTTCCCTGCCTAATGAATCTTTAAACATGAAGTCTATCTTAGGACCATATAGCGCTGCCTCACCCTTCATTGGTTTAGCGCCTAGGTCGTGTTTCTTTGCTACCTCAGTGAGCATTGACTCAGCCTTATCCCAGTCGGCTGGCTCACCAATGTATTTTTCTGGATCCTTTTCATCTCTTAGAGACAAAGATACCCAGTGATTACCCCATAGGCCCAAGTGCTCATAAAATTCACGGACGATTTTGATTAGGATTGAGGCCTCATCTTCTATCTGCTCAACTCGACAAAAAGTATGGCCATCATCAAGAGTAAACCCACGAGTCCGCTGCAGACCACCGATCTGGCCAGGTTTTTCATCCCTATACTGCATAGTATGTTCAATATATCTAATGGGTAAATCACGGTAACTGCGTTTATGAGAGGCATAGATTTGCGTATGGTGAGGACAGTTAACTGGTTTTAGGATGAACTCTTGTTTGTAATGGCTCTGTACCACAAATAGCTCGTCTTCAAACTTCTGGCTATGCCCTGAGATGTCATATAGCTCTTTCTTAGCTAAATGAGGGATTGATACCGATTGCATATCGTACCGCTGATTAATGTCTTTGAGCGCTCTTTTAAGCTCCTCAATTAGAACAGTGCCTCTCGGGGTGTAAAGTGGTAGGCCAGCCCCCACTAAGTCAGAAAAAACAAAGAGATCTAATTCTTGTCCTAATTTACGGTGATCCCTGGCTTTGGCATCTTCAACGGCCTCAAGATACTCATCAAGTTCCTTCTGATTATTGAAAGCTACACCGTATATTCTTTGAAGTTGTGGGTTCTTTTCATTGCCCCGCCAGTATGCGCCGCTTAACTTAGTCAGCTTAAAGGGCCCGATCTTGCCGGTTGACTCAACCTGAGGTCCCTTGCAAAGATCTACAAAGTCACCATTGGTGTAAAATGATACTTCTTTAACAGCTTCACCTTCGATACCTAAATCTATTTCACTAACACCTTTAATATCTGTCGTACCCTTAGTCTTCAGATCGTTTAATAGCTCCAGCTTATATGGCTGGCTATTATCCTTGGCCCAGGCTATAGCTTCTTCAATTGGTTTGGTAGTTTTAATAAAATCATCATCGGCGGCAATAATCTTAGCCATCTCTTTTTCAATTTTTTCTAGATCATCTTCGGATAAGACTTTGTCACCAAAATCAAAATCGTAGTAAAAACCGTTCTCTATAACCGGACCAATCCCAAGCTTAACTTCCGGATACAGATGTCTTACTGCTGTTGCTAGAACATGAGCAGCAGAATGTCTCATGGCATATAGTTTGTCTTCGTTTTCAGACATATTTCCTCCGTAATATTAATAAAGGCCTGCAATTTGTTATATCTAAATAACACTTGCACGCCTCGGGCCTGATATTCAGGCGGTTCCACCGAAACATTTTACTCTTCTACCAGCGTTACGCACGCTTGTGGCAGTCCCGCGAAGCTCCACGGTTAGTTAAGCCGTCTCATCACTTGGCTAGATTATAACACTAATAAAAAACGATTGAATGATCTCGCATGCCATTCAATCGTTTAATTCTGTTTATTAAAACAGTCTCGTCAAAACTTCACCTGTAACAAAGTACTATAGCAATAGTAGTACTATAAGGCTAGTATAATAATGTCGTATTACTTACATTATGGCTGTGCATAACATCATTTTTATATACCTCATGTGATATAGTTTGAACTTTATCTATATATTCGGTTAAACTATACGAGTTGAATTTTTATTTATGGGCGATTAGCTCATTTGGCTAGAGCGCCTGATTGACGTTCAGGAGGTAACAGGTTCAAACCCTGTATCGCCCACCATCCATAATTCAAGAGTCATAAAATATTAAATCTATTTAATCATCAATATTGACGTACTTAATCTGTTCTGGTAACATAGTCCGGTTAAGCAAAGGGATCTGGTGAGTATATCAACTATAAGTGCTCTTGACACTTTCCAGTTGTTTTACGAAGAATTAACTCCTTCGAAGCCAACGAATCGTGTTCGTCGATTACGAACTAGCTAACAGATAAGGTTAGCAATATTAGATACAGCCCAAGGTGTAAACCTCCGGGTTGTATTTTTTTATCCCCTATAAATATTTCTTTTCCACTAGATTTATCATTAGCGTTATGTCAATATGTTGGCATGGTATGCACTTATTGTAAAGGTAAAACAGAAATAACCAACAGCCGTCATCTTGCCCGCAGCAATGCTACCTGGCGCCGAAGACACTGTTTAAAGTGCGGAGCTCTTATTACTTCTATAGAACAACCGGATTACGGCCGTACTTGGGTGGTCTATGACCCTCAAAATGACAAACTTAGCCAATTTATGCGTGACAAGCTGTTTGTATCGATCTATGACAGTCTCAGGCACCGTAGGACGGCAATTCAGGATGCAAACGCTCTAACTGCCACAATAATGTCTAAACTGGCTAAAATAAGCTCAGGAAGCCAAATAGATAAGACAAAGCTATTGTCTACAGCTTATGAGTGCCTAAAACACTTTGATAAGGCAGCAGCCGTCCACTTCCAGGCATATTACAACTCGTAACCTTAAGCTGTTGGATCAGCATCGGTAGAGATAATTTTACCGCTATGGGTAACGACGGCCTTCTCGGTAACGTCAAATCGGCTTAAGTACTTCTTAAACATTAGTCTGGTTTGGGAATTAAAGGCCGCCAGTGACGAAAAACAGATAGCAACGACAGGTGCTAATGCCCATTGAAGAACCATTAAAATTGATCGGTGACGCTTATACCTGGCTGGTCTGGGGGGTAAAGTAACTAGGCAGACATAGACTGATGCTAAAAGACCAATAATGCCGATCTCCTGGATATGGCTAACTATATGAGGTAATTCGTGGGCAGCAAAACTCTGAGGATGAAAAAAGGCTGGTATAAAAGCAGCGCCGAAGACTAAGGCTGTTCCTGTTGCCCAGGTAACATGACCTTCCAGGGCCCTAAAGAATTTGCCAATAGCATCCTTCTTTGGGACTTTGTTTTTATGGAAAAAGGCTTTATCGGCAATGTAGGCTATATCCGAAGCTCCATAAGTCCATCTTCTAAGTTGGATAAATTGGGCTTTAATCGTTTTAAGATAACCGTCGGCTAAAACAGCGTCTTGGTAAATTGGAATGCTGAGCGGATAGACTCGGTAATCGCCGTCATAGCAAAAGTAACTGCGCCAGAATTGATGGCCATCTTCAACCACTGTCCTGGTACTCCAAAAACCCATATCAATCAGTGACTGCAGGGACTGGGCGTGGGATGAAAAGTTTCTTTCTATATGCGGCCTCTTCGTTAGGACTATGTAAAAGAGGTTGTTTCCTGTTGCCAGCACTCGCATCATTGTTGGTGCATCCCATATATTATTAGTAAACATCGGTAGCGGCTGGTAAGAAGCTCTGAGCGGTTTTGGTACGATACAAAATAGATAAGTTAGGGCTGAGAAATAGAGTTTATTGGGACGTGAATCAGAATCTAAGGTTGTAACAAGTACCTGATCAGCGAGAATATTATGTTCTTTGACATAATTTGCAAGATGACGGCCAGCATAAGTTATGTTTCCACCTTTACCAATAACTTCACCCGGTATGTCGGCTGGGTGCTGGAAGGCTAAAACATCTCTAAAATGTGGCTTGTACTTCTCTGCTAAGCCAAGCACCTTCTGCTGGGCAGCTTCACCTATCCGACCCTCGTAAGCAATGACAAGAATTATTTTATGGCTATCGTAAGTACTGTTAACTATTGACTCTATGGTTGGTTCTAGAATCTCTTTACTCTCATTAACGGTTGCAAGGATGACAGCGTGAACCATTTCTGACGGTTTATATATCCGCTCAAATGTTCGGCGTCTTTTTAGATTATCGTAGTGCCATTTAGGCCTATTGGCATTTGGTGGAATAGAATCATTTTCTAGATCGGTTAATAATTCGTTCCAATCAATTTTCAATTGCTGCTTCATGGTTATGTAGCCGGAAATAGCTCTAATGTCATAGCCTAGTGAGCGGATAAAATAGATAAGCAGGTAAGCTAGCACAAAGAAGACAGCTGCCGTAATGCTAATAAAGCTTAGTATAATAGGTGTAAAAAGAAGTAGCCAGCTTAAGGATCCGGGCAATATTTCAAAGAATCTATAGTGACCTTTACGGTCTTTCTCGAAAGGGATTTCCAGATCTGTCATTTTATCTTAGAACCAATAAGGCATTGCTGACTGTCAGGGTTAATACTTGAAGCAAAATACCAAGGCTTAATATGGCAACAGCTAGCTGCCGGTGAACATTATATGACCTTATGCTGACAGCGGTATTAGTAGCTAAGACTATAAAAGAAAAGACAATAAAGCTGAGAATTCCCGTTACACTGCCAACCAGATATTTATTGGTAGCTGTTGGTTCGCTGCAGTTACGGCATTGGACTATATAGCTGGTGCTATGAAGGCCGCTTAAACGAACAAGAACAAAGGATGTGACAGCAAAAAACAAGAAGACATTAATTGTTAAGAGCAAAAGAATATAGTGATCGTGTAAAAACTTTTTCGAGATGGCCATTGTACTTGCCATATATTTTAGCATTGTTATAAGGATAAATGTAACTGGATTTATGGTGCGGGTGGCGGGAATCGAACCCGCTTTTTAGCCTTGGGAAGGCTACATAATAGCCGTTATACGACACCCGCGGTATTTTAGTGGAGCCACCTATCGGACTCGAACCGATGACCCCCGCTTTACGAAAGCGATGCTCTAGCCAGCTGAGCTAAGGTGGCACTATTAGAGGAATTATACCAACATATCCTACTCAGACTATTAAATATGACTTGCCAAATCTGTTATTATTTACTTACTAGAGATGAAAAAAAATATAATAGAAAGAACAATTGAGGCTCCTGCCCAAGTACTCGAGAAGGGTTACGAGGGTGGTCAAAAGATTGCCAAAAGTGTCCCCTTAAATAGCTCCAAACCATTTAAAAAGGCTAAGGATTATTGGTATTTACTGGGACCCGGCTTAACTACTGGTGCATCTGATGATGATCCCTCTGGCATTGCAACCTATTCTCAAACAGGTGCTCAGTATGGCTTCAGTCTACTTTGGACCGCCGCTCTTTCATTTCCTCTCATGGCAGTAATCCAAGAAGTATGTGCCCGAATTGGATTAGTTACGGGCAGGGGTTTAGCGGGCAATATTAGGGTCCATTTTGGTCGAAAAGTACTTTACTTTAGTACTCTTTTACTATTTGCAGCTAATACCTTCAATATTGGAGCAGATATTGGCGCAATGGCTAATGCGGTGCAGCTCCTCAGACCTCATTTTAACTTTACGGCACTTGCTATCGGCTTTACATTATTTATTCTTTTGCTGCAAGTATTTACGCCGTACGTTAAATATGCCCGCTATCTGAAGTGGTTAGCTTTAGTATTGTTTGCCTATATTTTAGCGGCTATTTTAGCCCATCCTGATTGGCATATTGTCCTTAAATACTCTGTTTTGCCACATATTACTTTCTCAAAAACGCAAATACTTCTAATATGCGCCATTTTAGGTACTACTATTACGCCTTACCTCTTTTTCTGGCAAACATCTCAGGAGATCGAGGAAGAAATTGTTGTCGGTCAGACTACCATCCAATCCCGGTCAGGTGCTAAGCCTGAGGAAATAAAGAAGATGCGCATAGATATTTGGTCAGGCATGTTCCTGTCTAACATCGTCATGTTCTTTATTATCGCCGCTTGCGCCAGTGTCTTATTTAGGCATGGTATAACAGACATTAATACGGCAGCTCAGGCAGCTAATGCTCTTCGTCCATTTGCCGGTAATGCCACTTTTTGGCTCTTTTCCGCAGGCATCATTGGTATGGGCCTACTTGCTATCCCTGTCATGGCTGCTGCTAGTGCTTACGCTATAAGTGAAAGCATTGGTAAACATCAAGGTTTGAATTCTAAGCTTAAGGAAGGCTCAGCTTTTTACGGAGTAATTATTATCTCTATGTTACTAGGAATGATCATGAATTTCTTGGGCCTTAACCCAATTAAGGCGCTTATCTATGCGGCTGTTTTAAACGGTATTGTAGCACCAGTAATCCTAGTCTTAATTCTTCTATTGGCTCGTAATAAACATATTATGGGCGAATGGAAGAATGGCAGGGTAACTGCTGGGCTGGGCTGGTTTTTGACCGTCATGATGGCTTTATCCGGTTTGGCAGCAATATATTCCTTATTCTAAGATACATTATTTTAGTGGCATATTGATCCGACATAAAATTACTACCACAACGTTAGTCTTCCGTTAATGACGAGACATCGAGTCAGATTTTCGAACAGCTACATTAAACTAATTACTTTAACAACTTGCTTGTTCTCTGCTTCTCTTCGTGTTTTCTCTACGACCGCGATGCTTGAGCACCTAACGAATTGATCTGGTAGTAGACCACTGCCGTCTTCCCTTAAACTAACATGAGGAGAATAGTTTTCGCCCGTGTAAGTTGAATCTAGAATAGTCCCACCATTACTTTGGATACTCTGCAGTAGTTTATGATGAAGCTTTGCTAATCTGCCGGTGGTATCCTCGACTTCCATAACTGGCACATCACTTTGGGGTCCATACCAAGCATTGGCTTTGGCTCTGACTACAAAACTACCAACTCTTTTAGATATTACCTCAATCGCTAATAAGGTATTGGGTATGGCTTCTTCTACCCTAAACCAGGGTATGACAGTAAGATGAAGTGGCCAATTGGAGGATTGATAACATTCCGGTGCCACTTCCAGCATATGGCAAACCATAAAGCATGGTGATACTCCCGCCATAAAACCATAATACCAGATTATATTGCTTATGCTGGCGGACCGTAACTGAACAGGTCTGGAACTATTTTAATATTTCTACCGAATCAATGTTAAAGGGTGGTGTTGAAGTTGCAAGCATCATGAGATCACCTTCTGTCTGATAAGGAACATCTACGGGCGCTACGAATGTATCGCCTCTGTTAAGCTCCAATGGCTCTTCGCCTAGCGTAACTTTACCACCACCGGAAACTACTTCGTAGGTTGTAGTAGATCGGTGATTAACATTTAATCTATTGACTCCTCTTAATACTATAAGGGCGATCGATTTACTATCATCAATATACCAAGTTTCCGCACTGAGAACGGGGTCATACTCCTGAGGATTAGTAGTCATAAAGATTATTTTACAATAATTAAATAAGTATGTCCACTTGGCGGGTTGTAGCGGAAGGAGTGTGGAACAATTTCAGTTCTTATAAAGCTGACTGTGACTGCCTACTGCCTCAAACAGTACTCTATCGACACTAACTATTTTAAAGTGTAGACGTAAATCTCCACCAATACTAATTGATCTGTACTCTTTCCATTTACCGTAAAGGGCGTGATTGCGTAAATCTTTATGAAAAGGCTCATTAATAAATAGTTCGATTGCTTCCAAGGCCTTTTGGCGCTGCGAAGCACTCAGCCTAGTTTGAAACTGTCGGTCAAAGCTTTTGCTGAAATCAATGTTCATTACATAAGTGACTTTAGATGAGATACTGCTTCTTCCTTAGAATTTGTATGCGTAATGTTTCGGTTTTGCTTAATGTCTTCCTCAACTTCAAGCATAATTTTTTCTAGGTAAGGAGTCGGCTCCAATAGAGGCGTCAATGTTAATTGCCCCTCGCGAACTGCTTGCAAAGTTGCAGCTGTTATAAAAGCGCTTTTTGATAACCCTAGTGAGGCTGCAAAGTCAGATATCGCTTTCTTAGTAGTACTATCAGTTCTAATGGTCAATGTAGTATCACTCATGTATTACATTGTAATCGGATTGATAGCAGAATGTCAATGGCGGGCCCGACCGGATTCGAACCGGCGATCTTCTCCGTGACAGGGAGACGTGATAGGCCTCTTCACTACGAGCCCAATGCCAAATAGACAGGGGTAATCATAACAAATTAAAAGAGTAAAAGAAACGTTAATTTATTAGAGACTAATATATTCTTTGGGTGGGTTAGCTTTATCTAGGGGATCAGTGTAAGTGGTAATTGGCTGGAAATTAAACTGGATGTGAGCTGCTTGGGCAGATGTGCCACTAAGAGATATAAGCTTAACTATATCTAATGAATAACCGGTGTTAATTAATGGTGAAATCTGGCCTGGTTTCAAGGCAAATATCTCAGCTGTAATCTGTGGGGCTAGAGATTGAGTGTTAGGCGTTATGGTAAATGGATATTGGCCGCCATTAGATTTTGTTGAGGTATCATCTGAATATAGCTGGGCTTCGGTAGCGAAGTCAGCACCACTTTTTAGTTGGGCATAGACACTCGACGCTTCTTTATCTGTTGCTGTATCGAGTTTAGCAACAACTGCTTGTTGGAGGAGTTCTTGGGATAACTCTTTTTTGAAGTCATTAAGATTCCATCCCCAGTAGTCTTTTAAAACACTTGCTAACACCTGGTTGCTATTGCCTAACCTGTTCTCTTCTTTAACCAAGGCTATCTCGTTGTTTACTTGATCACTAGTTACACTGACTTTATTCTTACTAGCCAGTTGTTTAATGTAGGCATTTTCAATGACTTGGTTAATAGCCTGTTTCTTTAGGCTGGTTAATTGGAGCTTGCCACTTGGTGTTGAGAAGTTAGCTTGCTGCTGTGTTTGGTAATAATGCATGTTACGTTTGAGTTCAAACAAATAGCTGTAATATGACACCCAGCTTGGCCCGGCTTTGGCAACAGGGAATGGCAATACTTCAGATACGCTATAGACGAAATCAGATGTTGACTGGAAGCAATATATCTCTAGAGTCGTGTAGGCTAAGAATATGACTATAGCTAGCAATAGGATATGGAGTGACAGCTTCACAATGTGGGGTCTAGTTTGTTTTAGGGGGTAAATGAATTTACGAGCACTGCTTAGTACTTCCTCACGGTGTTCCGGTAAGGTATCTTCTGTTATCTTGGCAACTTCAGATAAGGCCCCTTTAAGCTTATCTTCGGGTTTAATGCTTCTAGAAGGTAGTTTAGCTATCGCCTTCTTAAGCCTAGGGCTCTTAAACTTCTTTAGTCTCTTTTTCTTCATCCTGTATTAACCGATTAATAGGATATTCACTATTTTCTATCCCCTCTTTGCGCAAAATACTTAACAACTTCTTCTGGACTCTAGCTGGATGGGAAACGTCTTTAATGTCTAATTCGCCAACATAAGTCTGCATGTTTATTGTACCAAATCCAAGTAGTGTTTCCTGAAGTCCATTGATTGAATAGTTAACAGACTGTATTTGAGCTAGGCCTAGATCAGCAACCGAGCGGTGAAAGAAACCTTTCTGGGTTATTTGGATGAACCTCTGATCAGTTACTATAAAGACACTAAAGTGCCAACCCAGCCAGTATGGGAAAAAGATTATTAGGCCAAGAACTATGCCAATGCCCAGTCCACCAAAGAAATAGCCAAAGCCAAGTAGTGGTTTAATCGCTACTGGTAAAACACCTGCTAGGGGGCCGAGTAAACCGAAAACAAGCCCCTTGCGCATAACTATTGGGTGTTTATGGAAAACATAAAGAACCTCTTCATCGTCAAACTGATCTTCGAAGTATTTCTGATGCTCGTCCGTATTTTTAGCCATAAGGGTATTTTAGCAGAAATTGGTGCCCCCAGGAGGATTCGAACCTCCAGCTTCTCCTTAGGACGGAGCTATTTTATCCATTGAACTATGAGGACTAAAGGCTACTTTTGTGAACCTTTAACTAGAGTAAATTTATCATGAACTGTGTCATATTCGAAAATCTCATCATCTTTAAACCAGTGAGCTATCTCTTGTTTGGCTTCGCTTATGTTGCCTGAGGCATGAATTAGGTTTGGAATCGATACCTTTTTATTATTGGCATATTCAAAGCTTACGTGTGAGTAATCCCCCCTAATTGTTCCCGGCTGAGCGATTTTAGGTTCAGTCGTTCCAATAAGCTTACGAACTAAAGAAACAGCTTCAACACCTTCCAACACCATAGCCATGACCGGCCCTGTTTGCATATAACTAATGGTAATGTCAAAGGCGTCTTGGCCGCGACGAGAGATCATCTTGCCTATTGTTTCGTAGTGATGATAGTAGTGCTCTTTGTTTGGGCTTACTATCTTAGCGGCGACAATTTTTAAACCAACTCTTTCAAAACGAGTAGTAATTTCTCCTATTATTCCTCTTTGCAGTGCATCGGGCTTAAGGATTATTAGTGTCTGTTCCATATCTTTTCCTTTTTAGTTACTTAATTGTAACAAATATTAGGCTTATAAGCATATTGATAAGCTTAAGGACAATGTCGTACAATATAAAATGATGGCTGGACTTAAATTTAACAAAATAAAAACAGACTTTTTAGAATATTTGGAGATTGAACAGAATAGGTCGCAAAAGACTATTGAAAACTATGACCACTATCTCACCCGTCTTGAAGACTTCGCTGGTGAAATAAACGTTTCAGATATCGACCAAGAGCTTGTTAGGAAATTTCGGCTTTGGTTAAACAGACTAGCTACTAATACTTCTAACGAATTGAGTAAGACTACCCAGAATTACCATTTAATTGCACTAAGAAGCTTTCTTAAGTACTGTGCTAAAAGAGACATAGTTAGTTTAAGCCCGGATAAAATAGAACTGGCTCGAACAAGAAGACCGCAAGTCACCTTTCTTAATGAAGAAGAATTAGGACGTTTATTTTCACAACCGAACACAAAAACTGACGTCGGACTTAGGGATAGGGCAATTCTTGAGCTCCTTTTCAGTTCAGGGCTACGCGTTAGTGAGCTTGTTAGCCTAAACCGTGACAGCATTAATTTAAACCGTCGTGAATTTATGGTTAGGGGTAAGGGACAAAAAGACCGTCCAGTCTTTATTAGTCAAAGTGCAGCTGACTGGATAATAAGATATCTCGATAACCGTAGAGATGCTTCTAAGGCTCTATTTATTAGGTATAGTGGTAGTAAGAAGGTAGACTTAACTGGTAATTATTTAAGATTAACAGTTAGAAGCGTACAAAGACTTGTTTCGAGATATGCTAGATTAGCGGGTATTACAAAACATGTTAGCGTACATACCCTAAGACATTCGTTTGCAACAGATTTATTAATGAACGGCTCAGATATTCGCTCAGTTCAAGAAATGCTTGGGCACAGTAATATTGCTACTACTCAAATATATACCCACATAACAGATCCGCACCTTAAGGCTGTATACGAAAAGTTCCACACCAATAAGGTTGTTGAATAACTAAAGAACGATTCCCTTTGTTTTTAGCCAGGAAGATATAGTACCGCCGAATAGCCTTAGTATTATTGTGGCTAAGATTAGGAAAGGCCCATAAGGAATCAATGTCTTACGATTTACTTTGCCTGTAGCTAACATGGGTATTGAAAACAGACTGCCGAGTACTGAGGCAAAGAAGATCATTAATACTGCGTCGAGTGCACTACCAAGATAAATCCCTAGCACTGCACCTAATTTAACATCCCCTCCTCCGATCCACTTGCCCGAAGATACTTGAAATAGTATATAAAAGACACCGCCGCCTATTAGAAGGCCGAAAAGACTATTCAATATAAAATGAAGTCGTCCATCAAAGAATATGATTGTAACCAGGAATTGGAGACCTACTAAGCCATATAGGATGTACATGATTCTATTGGAAAGTATTAGCCAGCGAATATCATAGACTGCGAGAGCTATCAAATTGACTAGAATTAATAACCATATAACTAGATCCGCTATCCCTTGTTTATGGAAAGCGATTGGCCAAAAGAAATATGAGGCTATAAACAATAACAACGTAAGAAGCTCAACAATTGGGTATTGAGCAGATATTGGTTTACGGCAATAACGACATTTACCTCTAAGCATTATCCAGCTAAAGACAGGTATTAAATCGACTGCCCTCAGTTTATGCTTACAATTTGGACACATAGAGCGTCCTTTTACTATAGAGTACTTGTCTTTAGATTCATTATTACAAGTAAGAGTTTGTTTATGAAGTCTCCATACGTAGGCATTTATAAAGCTACCAAAGCACAACCCAAGAATAATTATTAAGCTCGGTATCATAAGCTGATTGTATATAATAACACTCCGCTATACCATTCCAGGATGTATAACGGAGTATTAATGCGATCCTTTCAGTCTAAAATTCTATTCCTGTAGACATTCTAATTGGCCAGTGTTGTTCGAAGTTTGAATTTCGTAAAGGATAGCCACACCTCGATCATCTTTTGTTAGAGCCATTGCAGTACCATTGGCTTTGGCTGTGTTTGGTGAAGGACAATCTGCACCAAAATCAACAATTATTGTACCGTAACTAGTATTGCTCCCTGTCTCACTTAAGGCCTGTGTGGCAGGAGTAACCGTGTCACTAGCCTGAACATGGGCGGTAGCCAGAGCTCCAGCCCCATTTATCGATAATGAGCCATCTGCAGTTGGTCCGGTTATACCAGTTGGAATACTGCCGTCATTATTTCCTTCATATGTTTGTACGCCTGAGGCTATACTCTGAGCATCGTGGGTTATATTAGTATTCCTACCTGATCGTTGCAGATCGGGTACGGCAATCAAAACAATCGTAATGATCAATGCTGCAATTGCTAGCACAATCAGTGTTTCGACGATTGTGAAGCCATTATTTATCTTATTGAATTTTGTGCGCATTTGGCAAATGCCCCCTTTGCATCTGTTAGTATTCCGCTAATACTTATGACTAAATCTTACTGTTAATGCCTAATAAAAGCAATAATTTTGTCCATAGTCTCACTGACCACCACTAGATATGGCTCCTGAGCCAGCTAGGCCATATATAGGCAGAAGGATAGCAGCAACGATAATCATTGCTACAATCCCTAGAAGTATCATCATAATCGGCTCAATAATTGTCGAGATGTTATTAATAATATTGTCGACTTCCTTTTCGTAATAATCGGCTGATTTGTTTAGCATATCTTCTACCGATCCGGAACTTTCGCCGATCGTAATCATACTTGGCACTAAAGGCAAAAAGTTAGGGTCTCCTGTCAAACTCTCACCCAGGGATTTGCCACCCTTCACCTTCTCTGACGCCTTATTTATAGATTGACGAACTTGATAATTAGCAACGTTTTCGGAAGTAATTTGAAGAACATTCAGTAAGGGCACGCCAGCACCTATGAGGGTTGCCGCTGTTCGGCTGAATCTGGCCATATATATCATCTTAAACAGTGACTTGAAGGGGGGCATATTAATTTTAAGGCTATCAAAGACCTTTGTGCCTGAATCCGTCTTAAACCACCGATATAGAACAAACCCCCCACCAATAACTACTATGGCGATAGCCCACCAGTATTTTATTACGAAGCGAGATATTGCTAGTAGGACTCTGGTTTCAATAGGTAGAGATGTTCCCGGAAAACTGGTATATAAAAGTTGGATCTGGGGGACGACTTTTACCATCATGAAGGTAATCACGGCAAACATTACAACGACAATCACAATCGGATAAACCATTGCTCCGCGGATCTTGCTTGTTATATTGGCATCTTTTTCCAGCTGGTCAGCAATCCTAATTAGTGCTTTGTCCAGGGTTCCTGAAGTCTCACCGGCAGCAATTAGATTAACAACAATTCTGTCGAAAACGTTTGGGTATTTATTTAATGAATTAGAAAGAGATTTACCGCCTTCAATTTCGGTATTAACACCGTTAATCACAGCTTTGAAGTTCTTGTTTTTTGTTTGCTCAGCAACATTACGAAGACTCTGTGAAAGTGGTAAACCTGCATTAATCAATGTACTGAGCTGTCTAAAGAAGAGAACTTTGTCTTTAGCCCTAACACGGTTTAACCTAGCGCCAATGCCCTTAGTAGACACGTTTTCAAGCTTAATATTTATCGGTACCAGGCCTTCTGTCTTAATATTCTTAGCTGCTTCTTTCTCGGATGCAGCTTCGATGCTTGACTTTATTAACTTACCAGTTGATGTATTTTTAGCTGTATAGCTATAAGTTGACATTTAGTCCCTCATGAGCCTGTCTAACTCATCTAGATCAACAGCATAGTTTCGAGCTTCATCATAACTAATGGTGCCGGCCTTAATTAGACCAACAAGGGTATGGTCCATCGATTGCATGCCAAATTCTGCCCCTGTTTGGATAACTGCTTCTAGCTGGTGTGACTTGCCTTCCCTAATAATATTTCTGACTGCCGGGTTAGCAATTAAGATTTCAGCTGCCGCTATTCTGCCACCACCAATAACTGGAATTAGACGCTGAGAACAAATAGCCATCAAAATGTTGGCTAGCTGAGCTCTAATCTGCGCTTGCTGGTGTGGCGGGAACACGTCAATCATGCGGTCAATAGATTGGCTAGCTGAGTTAGTGTGAAGTGTAGCTAAAACTAGGTGTCCTGTTTCAGCAATAGTAATAGCACTAGCAATGGTTTCAAGATCACGCATTTCACCGATCAGCACAACGTCAGGGTCTTCTCTTAGGGCTGACCTTAAAGCGGCACTAAAGGAATAAGTATCATAATGTACTTCCCTTTGGACAATAATAGATTTCTTTGAGGTGTGGGTATATTCAATAGGGTCTTCAATAGTAATAACGTGCCTGGCTTGTTCGAAGTTTATCTTTTGTATTATTGAAGCTAAGGATGTTGATTTACCTGATCCTGTAGGCCCGGTGATTAAAACTAATCCTCTTGGAAACTCGGCAAATTTATTAACTACTGGAGGCAAACCAAGTGCTTCGATTGACGGAATAGCATTAGGTATTAAACGAAAAGCGCCTGCTAGATTGCCTCTTTCGTGGAAAGCATTTACTCTAAATCGGCCTAAATCACCGAAGGCAAAGCTAAAGTCATACTCTTTGTCTTTAAGTAAGATTTGCTTTTGCTCATCATCAAGTATGGAGAAGATTAAGCTTTCAACATTCTCTTCCGTTAATGGTGTAGCTTCAGGTACCGGCAATAGATTGCTGTCTATTCTAAGCATCGGCGGCAAGCCTACCTGGATATGAAGGTCAGAAGCTTTCTTCTTTATTACATCTTCAAGTAAGGGCTCTATACGTGGCTTACTATCCATATCCCACCTTTAAGTTTTCTATTATTCATCTTCATCATAATTCATCCGAGGATACGACTCTATCTATTTCTTGAATAGTTGTTAGTTTTGTTAGGGCCTTCAGATAACCATCTTCACGCATTGATACCATTCCCTCTTTTTTAGCTACTTCGTTAATTCTATTTACAGTAGCTCTCTCTAGGATTAACCCCTGGATGCTGGGTGTGACTTCAAAAGCCTCATAAATACCTATTCGGCCACTATAGCCACCTGGGGAACGGGGGCTATCAACACCTCTGACTAAAGTATACTCATTTTGACCTCGTAAGGGCAAATCGTTATAACCAAGATTATTACTTACCGCCTCGATGTTGGTATCAACTTCAGGTAAAAGATTGTTAACAACTTCTTTAATAGCTTCAGTTTCAATAGCGCTGGATTTATATTCCTCATGTTCATCAGTAACTTTACGTACCAGACGCTGGCCGATAACTGTTCGAATAGTTGATGCTATTAAGAATGGTTCCACGCCCATATCTAATAGACGGGGTAATATGCCAGCAGCTGAATTAGTATGGAGGGTGCTAAAAACTAAATGACCAGTTAAGGCTGCTTGGATAGCAAGCTCAGCTGTCTCCTTATCTCTTATTTCTCCAACCATAATTATGTCTGGATCTTGTCGAAGAATAGATCTTAAACCGGTGGCAAAAGTTAGGCCAACGTCAGGATTAACTTGAATCTGATTAATCCCCTCAATTTTGTATTCAACCGGATCTTCCATAGTTATAATGTTGACGCTGTCACTTTTTACTTCTTGGAGTAGAGCATACATAGATGTCGTTTTACCTGAACCGGTAGGACCTGAAGTCAGGATCATTCCGCTAGTTGCAGTAATACCCTTTCTAACAGCTCTGAGGGTCCTGCCCCTATAACCCATGGATTCTAATGCCAAGGCGGTGCTGGTTTTATCGAGCAACCTAATGACAATTTGCTCTCCCCATACAACTGGCGAGATAGCTATTCGAAGGTCAATCTTTTTGTTACCCACTTTTATCGAAAAGTCACCATCTTGGGGAACACGATGTTCATCAATTTTCAAGTTTGATAGAATTTTTACCCTTGAAACCATAGCCGGTTCGACATTTTTAGGCAGTTTCATTATTTCTCTAAGTACACCGTCAATCCGACAACGAATTTTAAGTTCAGTTTCAGTTGGTTCCATATGTATGTCACTGGCCCGATTATTAGCAGCAAAGTCTAGAATAGTATTTAAGGCCTTGGTTATTGGTGATTCTTGAACAAGGTTTTGAATATTATTGCCACTCTGTTCGACCTCAGTTTTACTTAGTACTTCGGCACCTTCACCGGAATATTGGACATCCGTAGTGTCACCAATTTTGATTTTGTACTGTTTAAGGACGTTCTTAATGCCTTCTTCGCTAGCGGTATAGACCTTAATTGGTCTGCCTATCTTGTTTTGCAGGAAGTCTACTGCCTGAATGTTATCAGCATCAAGCATGGCAACAATAACCTTGCCGTCTATTTCACCCAACGTAACAACCATATAGTGTTCGGCTATATCTTTTGGCAAAAATTCTAATGCAGATTGTTCGACGTATGCATCTTTTAAATTTACATATGGCAGATTGTTGGCATGGGCTATATATTTTGTTAACTGTTCATTGGTTATATATTTATCTTTAACTAGTTCAGATACCAGTGATTGGTGTTCTTTCTCGGCTTTTTGCTTGGCCTCGGCAATTTTATCGGCTGTAATTAGGCCGTCTTTTAGAAGGTTATCTTGAACAGATTGTTGCGTATCTTCAGATAAAACGCTCATTGTTTAAGACCTTCGTCAGTTACCGTTAAAAGGTGTCTGACTATTATTCGGTCCGATATTAATAATCTGGGTTGGATCAACAGCTTGAGGGTTAAAATACTGGCTAGATGGCTGCTTAAAGTCGGTACTAATTGCAGGTACAACGTCTACCAGAGTGTTGGCTGTAGCAGAGTTAGGGAATAATATTTTATCGGCCAATAAGGAAACTAGTATGGCAGCTAAGAATGAACCTGCTAACACGACTATTTCTTTTTGCTTCATTTAGTCCACCTTCTTGGTAGTTATATTAAACTGAGCAGCGGGCTGGAAATATGTCTGGCCAGTTACATCTAGGTTAACATCGGACTGGTCACCAGACAGGGTCATGGTTTGAAACTGGAATGGTCTTATTGATAGATGAAATGCATTGATTACGTTTTGTATATTTTGATATGGACCGTCGACAGTAAAGGTAAACGGCATAGCTATTGGTTGACCGTTGGGGCTTGTTGAGACGGTGCTTGATGAATCAGTCCCGCCTATAGAGTCAACGTTGACACCTTGGTTACTCAGAAGCGCTTCAAGGCTACTGGTTAATGCTGGATAGTCATAAGAGCTTGGTAAGCTGTCTAGAATAATTTTGGCATTATCGTTATCTACGCCAGTGGCGGGAGATCCTAAAAGATTGGTACTGGCGTCGTTAAAGTTAATATAGCTATTTTGGAGTGTGCTTGCTGCTGAAACATCTTTTTGAAGCTGGTTACGGGCAGCGGTGTCGGCACTAATCACCCTATTTTGAAAGCTCAACTTATTCCAGAGAGCATGCCCGGCAATAATACTAAAGACAATCACGAATATGGCAGTGGAAGCAATAGTTAACATTGTCTTTCTAGATTTTTCAATTTGTTCTCTTTTTACAGATAATTGAGCCATATTTCCTCTTATGATGACGTATTAGATTTAAATAATGCCGGCTGATTAAGGATTGAGCGAGTAGTAATTTCAGTTGGTACCTGTAACGTAATATTATCGTTACTATTAAACAGTGTCGGATCAAAGTTACAGGTTATGGTGTATTGAGCCTGTGTGCCACTAGTCTGGGTGTTGTCATAGTCAAACGAGGAAAGAACAACTGTATTAAAAGCCTGGCTGTTCTTGGTATGGTCAGTTAGGTTGTTATATGTTGCGTATTTCAATGTGTCTACATAGGTATTTACTGTCGATAGCGTGTCAGCCGCACCGGTTATAGAAATAGTGTTGGCAGTGAAACTGATGTCAAGTGAAGAAATAGTAACGTTAACTGGCGTTAAGTCTGTTATATAGGTAAATAGCCTGGACACAGTTGGAGTTTGAGCTTCAAGCTGCGGTATGCTCCTTAGTTGGTTTTGGACAGTTAGAACTTCACTTAAGCTCTTATTTGATGTGAGTGTATTCGTTGACGAAGAAATTTGACTGTTCAAATGGTTAATTGATGAATGCTGGATAAAATCAACGTAAACTAATAGGAATAAGAAAGCAGCTAGGGCAAGCGAGCCTAAAATAACTGAAATAGTTGTCACTAAATGTTCCATGCGCTTAATACGTAGGAACTGCACTTTTACGTCTGGTAATAAATTAAACTCCGCCATTTACCCTCTCCGCAAGTCCGGTAGCTATGCCGAACTGATTAGAAACTGCCATCAATTCATTTTGTCTTGATGGATCATAAAGCACATTGCGCCAAGCATTGCCTATTTCGACATTTATACCGAATTTATTAGCTAAATAAAGCGGGAATTCTGGTATGGTAGCAGCTGCGCCACTAACTATAATACGGTCAATTTTTGTATCTGTGTAGCGGGTAGAAAAGAATTTAATAGACTTTTCAATCTCGCCAACAATAACATCAACGGTGCCGATAATGGCCTGATAGACTTGGCCTTCAAGTTTATCTTTGCCAAGACCAAACTTATTTATTAGTTGCTCAGCCTGTTTTTCATCAACATTAAGATTTTGGGCACCTGTTCTAATAATCGCTTCACTGCCTGTAGTTATTGCCCTGGTTAAGCGTGGCGCTCCACTTAAGGTAATGGCAAGATCAGTGCTTTTACTATCAACACATATAACTACTTGGGGGGGAACTGCGTTTGGTTCAGTAAGTGCTCTACAAAGGGCCATTGTATCTGGTTCAAAGGCTATAACGTTGAGGCCAATGCCTTCCAGCATGTCAAGGTACTTCTCAACAAAGACATTAGTAACACTTGAGAGTAAGATTTCTACTTTGGTTCTATCTTGTGGTGAGTCACCAATAACTTCCCAGTCAAACTTAGATTCTCCAATAGGTGTAGGAATTAAAGAATCGACCTGTAATTCTAATGCTTTGGCTAGTTCGTTCTTGGGCAAACGCTCCATATCTACAACTGTCGTAAAGACTCTTTGTGAAGGTATGCCGACAGCAACATTTTTAGTTGATACTTGGCTCTTAGCAACAAGATCAGCAATTATATCGGCTAGTTTTTGCTGATCAACTTTAGAATCACTGAAAGATAGCTTACCGTCTATAGGTACATAGGCATAACGGACTAGTGATTTACTAGGGGGGTTACCTTTTAACTGTACCAATCGTATCTCTGTTGATCCAATATTGAGACCGAAAAAATCAGTGATCCCACTCAAGATATTCATATGGCTGATTATAGCATAAGCTTTACAGAGTTAAACACTTCTTTTCTGAACAAATCTAGTGAACAACATAAAGAACAGGTTTATGCAACTAAGATATCGGGGCTGTGCAGTGATCTATCTGTTAAAATAGTTACATGTCTTCATCTGTCTCCTGCGGTATCGTTGGCCTACCCAACGTCGGTAAATCTACTCTTTTTAATAGTTTAACTAATGCCGGAGCATTGGTAGCTAACTATCCTTTTGCGACGATTGATCCCAATGTTGGTATTGTCGGCGTTAGAGATGAAAGATTAGATGTTTTAGCTAAGCTATATGATTCAGACAAAATTGTGCCAGCAACTTTAAATATCACGGACATTGCCGGTTTGGTAGCGGGTGCCAGCCAAGGTGAAGGACTCGGCAATCAGTTTTTAAGCCATATCAGATCTTGCCAGGCAATTGTTGAGGTAGTTAGAGCTTTTGAAGATGCGGCTGTTAGCCACGTAGACAACGAGCATAATCCGAAGAAAGATATTGACACGGTCAATACTGAGTTGGTCCTGGCTGACCTAGCCACGGTTGATAGAAGAATAAAGATTATTGAAAAAGAAGCTAAGGCCAACCCAAAGTTAAAAATTGTGCTAGATCAGTATAGGTGTGCTTACGAAATTCTAAATTCGGGTCAGCCGCTCTGGTCATCGACCGAAGAATTTGTACATTTAAAAGATCTCCAGCTTCTAACTTTAAAATCGGTTATTTATCTATTTAATATGGGTGAAGATGATTTAAATAATGAAGAGATAAAGAAAAAACTAACAGACTTGGTTGCTCCCACTCCCGCTCTGTTTATTTGCGCTAAACTAGAAGCAGAGCTAAGCGGACTCGATGAATCAGACAAAAAAGAATTCTTAAGTAGCTATGGTCAAGAAAAGTCAGGCCTAGAACAATTGACAAAAGCTCTTTATTCCCTGCTTGGCCTACAAAGTTTTTTAACAGCTGGTAAAAAGGAAGTCAGAGCCTGGACTATAAAGAAAGGCTCGACTGCACCCCAAGCTGCTGGAGTAATTCACAGCGATTTTGAAAAAGGTTTCATCGCTGCTGAGATTGTGAGCTATAAAAATTTAATTGACAGAGGTTCAATGACGGCGGCAAGAGCGGCTGGCAAAGTTAGGACCGAAGGCAAAACTTACGTCGTTAAAGACGACGATATTATTGATTTTAAATTTAACGTCACCAAATAATCTAGAAGGGTGATGTTGAATATCTTAGTTTCTTTCTGTTGATTGTGTAAGTTCAAACACATATTAGACTCTGCCGACTAACTAAGCAGGGTCTTTTTAGGTGCAGCAAGTATATCTAGACGCATACTGGGTGGGTTATGCTCGTAAGGCTATGAATAACTTACAAGACATAACCCAACATAAAGATTACCAAACAATTAAGTACCGGCTAAATATTATCTGTTTCTATGACGACTATGGATCCGAAGCTACTAGACGAGCTTTTAATGTCTCCAGGGCTACTGTCTTTAACTGGAAGAAACGCTTGAGCGCCGGTAACGGCCAGCTCAGTGCTCTAGCGCCATATACCAGGCGGCCTAAGGCTTACCGGACAGGCCAGGATCTAGCTTGGCATAGACAGCAGATTCTTAAACTAAGAACTGCTCACCCTGGACTAGGCAAAGACAAGCTTAAGCCTATGCTGGATACGGCTAGCCGTTTCAACGGCCAACCTCAACTGTCGGTCTCGACTATTGGCCGTTTAGTTACCAAGCTCCAGGTTAAGGGGCAGTTACCATCTCATCGACAGTTAAGCTATATGGCTAGAACTGGGCGCTTGGTTAAGCCCCATTCACCCATACCAAAGTTTAAGAAGCTGCGCCGGGCTGGCTTTAGACCCCAGACACCTGGTGACCTAGTCCAAGTAGACTGCGTTATTAAGGTCATTGATGGCTTAAGGCGTTACGTTATCTCCGCTATTGATTACCATAGTGAATTTGCCTTTAGCTATGGCTACAAGAGTCTAAGTTCAACCATGAGCCAGGACTTTCTAGTTAAGCTGAGGCAGGTAGCCCCATTTGATATTAAGAGAGTCCAGACGGATAACGGCAGCGAATTCTACAAACATTTCCATCGGGCTACCGAACAGTTGAACTTAATCCACTTCTTTAACTATCCCAGAAGCCCTAAGATGAACGCTAAGATTGAACGGTTTAACCGGACAGTTCAGGAAGAGTTTGTTGACTGGCATCTAGACGACATGGCCTTAGACTTAGACGGATTCAACCTTAAGTTGATGGATTACCTGATTTGGTACAACACCGAAAGACCCCACCATACTCTTAAACAGAAAAGCCCTATGCAATACCTGCTGGATTATCTACAATTACCTAGGCGAGAGTCTAATATGTTATGGACGGATACACTAACTGGACAACAAATTTATCCTAGTTCATAATAAACATATGCTGGCTAAACCCTCACAATCAGCTAAGTTGGTGGATTTCTTCAAAGTTTCTGGAATCAAACAAACATTCAAAAAGGGAGATTATGTAATTTACCCCGGTGGAGTCGTTTCGGCTGTTTACTATATCGAACAAGGCCTGGTAAAGGCTTACGATATAACTAAATATAACGAAGAAAATCTGTTAATTATTCGTAAGGAAGACGAAATCTTCCCTCTTATATGGGCCATTACTGGTCGAGAAAGACGGGTTATTTACCTCGCACTGGCACAAACTACTACGTGGCGAGTAAGCCGCGGCCAGTTAATAGATTTTATTAACAAAGAACCGGAGATAATGGCTCCGCTTCTGGACATGACCATCGAAATGTACCGTCTTCATAGCGAAAGAATATTAAACCTTGAATACCGCACTGTCCGTGAACGAATTGTCTCTTTCTTATTTACTATGTCTCAGAGATTTTCTGGTCAGCAGACCAATGATGGTTTAATGATTGACGTACCGCTACGTCACCAGGATATTGCCAGCTCCATTAATGCTTCAAGAGAAACTACTAGTCGTGAGATTTCATCGCTCGAAAGAAAAGGTCTGATCGTATCAAAACAGTCATATATATATTTAAAAGACATACCTACACTTAAAAGTTACATTAGCTAATAATAGCTAGTTAAAGAATATTTCGATTGACTATCTTTAGTACTGTTTCGTGGTCAGGCACATCTTGTAGGTCATAGTAGTGATCAGTGTTGGTATATTCTTCAACGACGCTTAGACAATATATGTCATCAGCATTAATATGCATCCAGTCAACTACTTTAACACTGGCTATCGGCGTAGCTACAATTACCTTTTCATATTTAACAGTTTTTATAAAAGCCATTATTAGATCGAGCTTGAAGCTGTCAGCCAGGCCCTCTGAAGTTAGAATAATATTATGACCAACAAGTTTATGTCGATCAACGATACCGGCCTCGCCAATCGTGTCATTAATCTCGTGGAATTTATTGATCTTTTCCTGTTCAATAAATCCTCTGTTTTCATCAGCTATTTCATCTAGATCTGCTTTAGAGTACTGGGGATTATATACAAACTGGCCATCAGGCGCTATACCACCTACCGCCCATGGTTCGCGGGGTAGATCTATTTCCTGGCTAATAGTAATACTTAGTGCGCAGTGCAGCTGACTGGCAATTTCAGCCCCAATAACTGCACCACCATCATCAAGCGCCACTATGGCACAGTTTTTATTCCTATATTTTTCGACTAGCCTAGAAGCTAGCATCCTGCCGACTTGGTGACGACTATGGAAATACATTACTTAAATATTAGACTAACTGGGAGATGTTTACGAACTTATGTTTTTTCAAATACTAGATTTTAATTCTTTCCCTATAGCTACCACTAGCTGTATCGACAGAGACAATGTCTCCTTGTTTTATAAAGGCCGGGACTTTAATAACAATGCCTGTCTCAAGCGTCGCATCCTTAGTTATTGACGTCGAAGTATCGCCTTTCACGGCATCTTCAGTGTAGATAACTTTAAGTGAGACATTTTTAGGCAGCACGATGCCAATTGGCTGTTCACTGAAAAATTGAAGGTCAACATGATCGCCTTCCATAATGTATTGGCCATTGCCACTAAGAACATCAGCTGGCACGGAGAACTGCTCAAAAGTATCACCGTTCATAAAATAATAGTTACTGTTGTCCTTATATAAATATTGGACCTTTTGCTGGGTAACATCAGCGCTATTAAGCTGTTCACTGCCCCGGAAAGTCTGATCTAGTACCTTGCCGTCAATTAGACTTTTTATCCTGACATTGACAATAGATCCACCCCGACCCATTACTTTTTGGGAGTAGTTAACTACCTTATATGGTTCGCCTTCAAATTCAAAGATCGCACCTTTTTTAAGATCGGTTATTGAAAGTGCCATTTTTAATTAGAAGCTATGAATGGCAATAAAGCAATGTGTCTTGCTCTTTTAATAGCAACGCTTAAGTGTCGCTGTTGACTTTCACTAAGACCGGTCTTCTTTCGTGCCTCAATCTGACCATAAATGTTAACGTAACGTTGCAGCGTCTTAAAGTCTTTGTAATCAAAAAAGGCTACTTCACTTCGGTGTTTAAATATCTTTGCCATATATTCTCCTAAAATGGTATTTCGTCTAAATTGATAGGTTCATCGCCTATATCTTCAATAACAACATCTTTTTTACTAGCTTTTTTGGCTTTTGGTTTCTTAGATTCACCTTCGGCCTCTGGTTCCTGGGCGACATTCTCGCCTTCACTGTCAACTAACCCATGACCATCTAAGAATGTAACGTCGTTAGCTAATACTTCGACTTTTGATCTCTTTTGACCTTCCTGTTCCCAACTGCGGCTTTGCAGACGGCCCTGGACTAAACATCTACGTCCTTTTGTCATATATTGGGCCACTCGTTCAGCTAAAGTCCCCCAGGCGACTATATCGACGTAATCGGTAGCTTCCTGCCATTCACCGCTAGAATCTCTATAGTTTCTATTTAGTGCCAGACTAAAGCTAACTACATTCTGACCGCTAGGCGTAGTTCTAAGCTCAGGATCCCTAGTTAAATTGCCCATCAGTGTTACTTGGTTTAAACTTCTTGCCATTTCTTTCGTCTCCTTACGAGGTTATCCCTTCTTATATGTCTATACCGTATCCTTTAAATGCTGCTTTAGTCAAATTAAAGTATTCGGTCATTTAATAATTACTCTTCGTCTTTATCTTCCTTTTTCTCGGCTTTGTTGTCTAACTGCTCTTCCCTCTTGGAAGCCTGTTCGGCTTTTTTGGTTTTCTCAGCTTCAGCTTTAGCAATAGCTTTAAGGTCTGGTTTAGTTATTAAAAAGCGGATAACTTCATCGGTAATATTTAAAGTGGCATCAACTCTTTTAATAGCTGACGGTGGTAATTCAACACCGTAAAACACATAGATAGCATACTCATTACCCTTAATTTTGTAAGCTAATTTACGTTTACCCCAGTTATCGATTGATTTAACTTCACCGCCATTATCGGTAAAGATTTTTTTAATCCTGTCTTCTACCTTGGTTAAATCGATTTCTAAGTCAGGGTCATAAAGCACTGCTACTTCATATTGATTCAAAATATTCTCTCCTTGGTTTATCAGACTATGCACACTAGGGGCCATAGCCTAAAGTTATTTAACAGATAAAAGTATAATGTATCTGTTAAATTTAGTCAATTAAACTTCTGGGTAGTTATCTTCGAACTCGTCTTTAGAATCTTCTTCATTACCGGGACTATTAGATCCAAATACTTCGTCTAGGGAGCTAACCAATACTTCTCTTGGCCTAGAGCCATCGGCGGCACCAATAATACCCTGCTCTTCCATTGTTTCAATAAGCCTGGCAGCCCGGCCATAACCAATTCTCAGTCTTCGCTGCAGCAAGCTGGTACTTGCTTTATGGCTCTCAATTACAACGCTGACAGCATCTCGCCATAGATTATCATCTGCATCGTTAATACCATCACGCATAGACAAACCCCTGCTGCCGCCTAGCTGAACCGGTTGAGAAACAACTTCATCGTCATATTGCGGTGGACGCTGCATCCGAATAAAGTCGTTAACTCTATTAATCTCAGACTGCTCAATGTAGGCTGCCTGGACACGTTTAGGTTTGGACATGTCTGGAGTAAGCAGCAGCATATCTCCTTCGCCTAACAGTTTCTCGGCACCCATATGGTCGATAATTGTCCTGGAGTCAACTTGCGAGGCTACGGCAAAGGCAATACGGGCCGGCATATTAGCTTTAATGAGGCCAGTAATAACGTTAACCGAGGGTCTTTGGGTAGCTAGGACTAAATGAATACCTATAGCCCTAGACTTTTGGGCTAAGCGAACAACTAAACTTTCAACGTCACGAGAAGCTAACATCATAAGATCAGCTAATTCATCAATAACTATCACAATATATGGCATGC
This sequence comes from uncultured bacterium, assembly GCA_963762395.1. Classification (GTDB taxonomy): domain Bacteria; phylum Patescibacteriota; class Saccharimonadia; order Saccharimonadales; family UBA4665; genus JAJZKE01. Next base: position 487,957 of record CAVXKL010000001.1, read on the forward strand.
CTTCAGAATCGTATTGTTTGTTATATTCTTCAATATTTCGCTTGTTGACAGCCGCCAGTGTCTTAAGACGACGGTCCATTTCAGCGACTGCCCATTTAAGAGCAGAGATACATTTTTCAGGTTCATTAATAACTGGCGCAAGGAGGTGGGGCAGATCGTTATATAAACCCATTTCAACTTGTTTAGGGTCAACTAGAATCAGCTTTAGATTAGATGGTGAGTTTCTATATAACAAGCTAGTAATTATTGTGTTCATCATGACGGATTTACCCGCACCAGTCTGACCGGCAATTAAAAGATGCGGCATATACGAAAGATCAGCCACGATTGCTTTACCGGCAATGTCCTTGCCAATAGCAAAAGCCAGCGGGCTCTTCGTTTCAGCCCATTCGTTAGAAGCCAAAATACTGCTTATTCTGACTGTTGCCGACTTAACATTCGGCACTTCAATACCTACTGCTCTTTTACCCGGTATTGGTGCCTCCATCCTTATTGAATGGGCTGCTAGGTCAAGTGCCAGGTTATTTTCAAGTGCTGTTAATTTAGCTAACTTAACATCAGCCGGCGGTTTTAAGGTATATTGAGTAACTCTGGGCCCAATATTAGCCCCTTCCATTTCAACTTCAATCTTAAAATTAGCGAAAGTGTCATGAATAATCCGGGCATTATTGTTTACGTCCCCGGCATCAGCCTTATCTTGTTTCTGGTTCAATAGGTCAATACTTGGAAACTTCCAGTCTGGATCTGAGGTAGTTATTAAAGCCTCGCGGTTATCTGCCTCAGTTAACTTTTGAGCGCTGTTTTTAAAACTGCTCAGCCTAGGCGCCATAACAGGTGAATTTTGTTCATGGTGATGAATTACCGGTACACCCTCATTCAACTTAAAATTAGGATCCATTTTAGCCTTAAAAGCTGCCAGGTCATTATTTTCATCATCTGTTTTTCTAAGTCTTTTAAATAAAGCTATCAGCGAATTGGGTGATATACCTAGGGCGTAAAAGATAGCCATTAGGGATATAACAGCAAATAAAATACTGGCTGGAATTTTGTCTAATATATTAAGTACGGCAGCACCAATTAGTTTGCCCAGGTTGCCGCCGTGACCGCCAGTTAATATGCCGGCTGCAGTCTTATTTACGAAGACTGAATAGAAAAGGCAGCTAATAAAGACTAGGGCCACTAGCGCACTTATTAATTTGTCGGCTGGAATTTTATGTTCCTCAGATGCAAACTTATATACACCGACATAAATAAGGGCTAAAGGAAGGAAGTATGCTGCCCAGCCAAATGTCCAGTAGCCACCGTGGAATAGACCAATTGGCAAACTTCCACCGCTGCCAAAGCCGCCAATAATGACAAATAAAGCTATCAAAAACAGACCAACGCCGACAGAATAGCCAACGGCGGCAGTGTTCCGGCTGATATTTTCTTCAGCTTTTGATCTGACGCTTTTTTTTGTTTTACGTTTATTAGCCATCAATATAAATTATATCACCTAATCTGTTGGTAAGTACGTCAAGCAACTCTAGACTTAAAGGCCTAGACCACTACTATATCCCCACCGCTTATGCTAATCAACAGCTGCGTCCTGGGTAAGCAAGCGGGCTCGCATTTCCTGGAAGCGTTTTTGTTGTTCAGCAGCAATTTCTTCGTTAGTCTTGGTTACTTCCTTGCCGTGATTATCTGATTTAGTACTGTTACCAATTATGTTAACGACAGGGATAATGATCGGACTGCGGCCGGTATGTTCAAATAGGTAGTGGGTAACATGATCTTTAAGTTCGGCTTTAAAGCGGTCAATATCTATCCTCTTATACCTTTGGCTAACAGCTCTCTTTAATTCATCCCTTAAACCGTTCATTATCTCTTCGTTGTCTCTCATATATATGAAGCCCCGACTAATTATGTCTGGGCTAGTTAGAAGTGCTCCAGTCTTCTTATCTATAGTTAGGACAACTGCCACGAGTCCTTCTTCGCTAAGCAAAACTCGGTCTTTAACTACGACGTTTGAAACAACTGAACCAGTCTGATCTACAAGAACGGTACCGACAGGTATTTCACCTGTTTTTTGCATGCTGTTAGGCGTAAAACTAAAAATCTCGCCGTTATTAATGTAGGTCATGTTAGCTCGTGGGAAACCACGATTAATAGCTTCTTCATTATGGTATTTCTGGGCCCTAAAGGCACCGTAAATTGGAATTAGGAACTTTGGTTTAACAAAGTCGATCATATCCATGTATTCATCTAACGAACAGTGTCCACTAACATGCAGCGGGCCGCATTTATCTATCTCATGGGTTACATGACGAAAAACAAACACCCCTTTTTGCATTAAATCATCAACCATGTTAGCAATTAATTTATCGTTGCCGCTCTCTGGAATGGGCGTACTAGATAAGATAACTGTGTCTTGTTCTTTAAGCTTTATGTATTTGTGATCACCAACGGACATCCGTTCCAGTGCACTGCTTGGCTCGCCTTGGGCGCCGGTACAAATAACAACCACTTCGTTGTCTTTCATATTTGGCACACTGGCAATTGGCACAAAAGTACCCTTAGGAATCCGGATCATGCCCAGGCCAACAGCCACTTCAAGAGTACTCATCATGCTTCGGCCGTCCATAGCGATCTTCCGGCCATGAGCGATAGCGGCATTAACCAGCATTTGAATACGATTAATATTGCTTGAGAAGACGGCGACAAAGATTCGGCCCGGTGCTTTCTCAAACAGATCAATAAACGTTGGCTCAATGGTACTTTCCGATGGTGTGCGGCCTAATCTTTCCGAACACATGCACTCGTTAAGTAAAACTAGAACGCCCTCTTGTCCTAATTGTTTCAGGCGGTCAATATCTGTCCGTTCATGGTCCAGCGGGTTAGGATCAAGCCGGTAATCGCCGGTACAAATAATCCGGCCAACAGGAGTATCGAGAGCCACACAGGTGCTGCCTGGTATGGAGTGGGTAATTCTGATTAACTCAACAAAAAACTGCCCTATTTTAAGACGCTCATGTGTCTCTTCGTTCATTGAAACTGTTTTTAGTTCAAAACCTTCAGGCATTGGCTGGCCAAAGTTCTCAAAGAAACGCTCAATCATGCCGATAGTGAACTTCGAACCGTAAATTGGTGCCGGATACTTGGGTACAATATGCGGCAATCCACCGATATGGTCTAGGTGTCCATGGGTAATTATGTATGCTTTAAGCTTATGTTTAATACTTTCTAAGTACGATGGGTCGGCGATACCGTAGTTAATGCCCGGTAGATCAATGCCTAGGTGGTTGCCGCAGTCTATTACAACTGCATCATCCATATATTCGACTACGATCATGTTCTTAGAACCGCCGGCATCCATACCGCCAAGACCAATAATCTTTAACCTAGGGCTATCATCAATGACATTAGCCCGTTTAGTTTGAACTTTCTCGGCAGTCTGATACTGATTAGCGACGCGCTGAGCATCGGCCAAAGAACGCCTTTGGGCTCTGACTGCTTGACCACGCGATGTGTTCATAGGCACTATGCTCGTTAGCTGGTTTTGGTCTTTAGGTTTATTGGTTGATTTTTTATGGTAATTCCTGTCCATTAATTATTTCCTTGTTTAGATATTTTTTCCATAACACTTGGTATAAGTGAGAAGTCTTCAATTAAAGTTGATCTCATTTGGTTGTTATACAGAGCAGCTGCTGGGTGAAATAAGGGCATAATAACAACCTTCATGCCGCCCTCTTTAAGTTTGCCGGCAGCTAGGGTGATCCGCTTAGGCTGGCCATGAACTGCGGATATCTGAAAGTCTGGTAAAAAGCAGTTCATGCTGTGTCGTCCCAGCGTAACGATAAGCTTGGGCTTAATAATCTCTAGCTGAGCCCGTAAATACGGCAGAAAGGCTATCTTTTCCTCGGGTAAGGGATCGCGGTTGCCTGGCGGGCGGTATTTTACGATGTTAGTAACATATACGTCAGCTCGTTTTAGACCTATCGTTCCCAGCATTTCATCAAGAAATTTACCGGCAGCACCAACAAAAGGCAAACCCTTAATATCTTCATTCTTACCTGGTGCTTCACCAATAAAAATAATGTCGCTACCGGGATTTCCGTCACCAAAGACTAGCTGAGTTGCCTGGGCTTTAAGCTCAGGACAGACATTATCCCGAATAATCTTCTTCTTTAACCTGTCTAGTTCACGCTGTTTTTCGTCCATGGGGCAAATAACTTCCTATTAAACGGCCAATATCTTTTAACGCTCTAACTAAAAATATAAGGGTTAGTAAATACCACCACAGATTACCGCGGTCGATAGAAAGGGACGCAAAACCGTAAAAAATAGCACCTTCAACTACTGCGGCAGATAACATAACCAGCCGCGATGTTTTATACAATTTTCTAAGATTATGAATTGTTCTTTCCATTGTCCTTATTCAGCTCCCTGGCGGCGGCCTTCATACTTAACTGCAAGCGTCCCCGGTCGTCTATGGCGACTAGTTTAACGCTTACCTTATCACCTTCTTTAACGACATCGCTTGGTTTATTAACTCTTTCTTCGCTCATTTCACTGACATGAACAAGACCATCCTTGCCCGGCAGTATTTGGACAAAGGCGCCAAAGTCCATAACGTTAACAACAGGTACATCACGGTAGATCCTACCGACTTCGGGTTCCTCGACGATACTATTAATCCATTGCTTGGCGGCAGAAATGGAGCCAAGGTCCGGGCTGGCAATCATTATCGTGCCATCGTCTCTAATATCTATGTCGGTACCGGTTTCGGCAGTAATCTTCTGGATTATTTCACCGCCCTTGCCAATAATTTCACGGATTTTATCTGGGTTAATATGAATACTTTCGACTCGAGGAGCAAACTCGCTCATGACATTTCTTGGTTCTTTAAGAGTAGTAAGCATATGTTCTAAGATGAATGCCCGACCAGCCTTGCCTTGAGTTAAGACCTTGTCCATGATTTCAACATTTACACTATGCAGTTTCATGTCCATTTGAAGGGCTGTAATACCCTTAGAAGTACCAGCAACTTTAAAGTCCATATCACCAGCAAAGTCTTCGGCATCAGCGATGTCGGTTAAGATTATTGGTTTATCTCCATCTAGGATAAGGCCCATAGCAATACCGCTGACTGGAGCTTTCAAAGGTACACCAGCATCCATTAAGGCTAAACAGCTGGAACAAGTAGCAGCCATGGAAGTTGAACCGTTCTGGGACATAATCTCCGTAACTGAGCGGATTGTGTATGGGAAAACAGATTCATCGGGGATAACCGGCAGCAGTGCCCGTTCGGCTAGATAGCTATGACCAATTTCCCGCCTGCCAGGGCTACCAAGTCTCTTGATCTCGCCGACTGTGTAACCCGGAGCGTTATAGTGATGCATATAGCGCTTAGCACCGCCCTGTTCCATAGTGTCTATTAACTGGGCATAGCTTAAAGGAGCTAATGTGACAATGTTCAAAGCCTGGGTTAAACCGCGGGTAAACAAACTTGAGCCATGGGCTCGAGGCAAGATGCCAACTTCACTACTTAACGGTCTAATCTCATCAAGCTTACGGCCATCTGGTCTAATCTTGTTTTGAACAATTTCTTTTCTAACATCTTTATGAAGAGCTAACGTAAAAGCTTCATCGTAGCTGGACTTAAGGGGTTCAAATTCTTCACCTAATGCCTCTTTAAAGTGTTCATGAGTCTGGTGTCTTAATTGAGCAACTAGTTCATTTCTTTCTGGGTATGGCTTCCTTAGGTTACTGCCCATTTTATCTTCTAGCCATTTATCTACTTCTTTTTGAATATTCTCGTCAGGCAGAGTCAGATCATATTCCTGTTTAGCTACCCCTACTTTAGAAACCAGTTCTTTTTGCAAGGTAATTGCCGGCTGCATTGTCTTGTGGGCAAATTTAATTGCTTCAACGATGCTTTCTTCACTGACTTCATTAGAACCAGCTTCAACCATAGTGACGCCGTCTTCAGTACCGGCAACAACTAAGTCTAAACCGCCATCTTTTAGCTGCTCGGGGGATAAGAAGGCGCTAAGTTTGCCATTTTCATCATAGCCCACTCTCAATCCGGCTATTGGACCTTCAAATGGTGCGCCGGTAAGCATAGAGGCGGCACTTAAAGCAATCATCGCTATAACATCGGGTCTAAACCTTGGATCCATACTAAGCATGGTAGCTATACCCTGAACTTCATTACGGTAACCTTTTGGCCAGAGCGGTCTAATTGGTCGGTCTATTAAACGGCCAATTAAGATAGCCTCATCTGAAGGCCGGCCTTCTCTTTTAATAAATCTGGAACCGCTTATTTTGCCTGAAGCATAAAAACGTTCTTCGTAATCGATGCTCATTGGGAAGTAATCGAAGCCGTTTGCTGCTTCGGGAGCGACCATGGCCGTACCAAGTACAACTGTGTCGCCGTAACGAGCTAAGACGCTGGCAGTTGATCTGAAACCTACCCGTCCAACTTCAAGACTTAATTTACGTCCGCAAAATTCTGTTTCAACGACTGTTATTTGTTTGCCGCTGGGGTTTATTGTTTGACTCATTTTTTCCTTTCGCCAAGATTCATTTTCTGAGACAGAGTCCAGTTATACGTGGTCGTATACCTGTTGCTCTGGCCCAGATAGTTTCTCAATCTTGAGACTATTCCTTGGTATTTTAGATTAATATTCTTATCCTTGCCTGAAGCGGCGTTGGTAAGCTACCCTGCTTAATTTTTAAAGCAAATTAGTCTACTAACGAACTATCTTCTAATCCCCAGCTTTTTAATAACCTCTAAATACTTTTCACTATCGTTTTTAGCAATATATTGTAGTAAGCGGCGACGTTTGCCGACCATCTGTAAAAGTCCTCGTCGGGCCATAAAATCATGCTTGTTGTTGGCCAAATGTTCAGTAATCTCCTTAATTCTCTCAGTAAGGATAGCCACCTGGACTTCTGAGCTACCGGTATCTGTCTTAGTAGCCTGGACGCTTTTAATGGCGGCGGCTTTCTTCTCGGACGTAATCATTCTTGTCTAAATGCTAGCATATTTATATCTGTTTTACAAGAATATCATATAGCTTAGTCTAGGATGTTGGAACTTATTATAAAGCAGAGGTCAAGCTACTAGTTACTCTCTCTTCAGGAGTTCTACGAATAAAAAAGCCTATCTTACCTAGGCGGAGATGGGGGCTTAGAAACCAGGTCTGTATTAAATCAAATCTATTTTCTAGTAAGTAGACTTTTCTTCCAACGAAGTAAAACGCATTGGAAGTTCGAGAAGGATCTGGTTCGGCAGTGGGATAACCAGTTACTAATCCAACGAGTCTATCTGCTTGTTGTAAAGCTACCGTCATTTCACTAAGGCCACCATCAACACTAAGGCCACTATCAACAAGGGATTCGTAAAATCTATCTTCTCGTCCGCCATTTTTTAGAGCTGCTCGAGCAGCTTTATTA